>VFZP01000271.1 GCA_016871115.1 Acidobacteriota bacterium | reverse complement strand
ACGAGCGTGAGTTGGTGGCCCGCGCCGGCACCCCAGAACGCGTCGCGTGGGAGCGAGGCGACGGGGCTGTCGCTCCTAAGAAACAGCATTTGTAAGACGTTCCGGCTCAACATGCGGGCAGTTTCTTCCTGTCCCGGCCAAAATCCGATTTTGGGGATTTGGCTGCTAGGAAACAGCATTTGTTAATCGTTGGGGCGCAACGTTGGTCCAGTTTCTCTCCTGTCCCGGCCAAAATCCGATTTTGGGGATTTGGCTGCTAGGAAACTGGATCTTCAGGGGGATCGGATCCGGGAGGGGTTTCCGCCGTCCAAATTACTCAGGATTGTCCGGATTGGAGATTCTCCTGCAATGGGCCCATCGCGAAGAAGCCTGTGTAGATTGGCAATATCAGCCGCGTGCCGAGTATCTTGCGCGAGATTCCTGGTTTCAAGCGGATCGGCCTGCAAATCGTAGAGTTCCACGCCACGGCGGCCATAATCCCATTCGGTATAGCTCCAGCGTTCCGTGCGCACGGAACGTCCGAGCCAATCTTCACGTGCCACCAGTGTGTAGGCGGGCCGTTCCCAGGCGAGTTGAGGATTGTTGAGCAAAGGCACGAGGCTTGTACCCTCCAATCCCGGTGGCTCTGCCAGCCCGCATAGTTCGACCAGCGTCGGGTAGATGTCCACGAACTCAACTGTGCGTGGCGACGCTTGACCGGCCGTCTGTTTTCTTGGATCAACGATGATAAGCGGAGCACGGGCCGACACGTCGAACAGCGTGCCCTTGGACCACATACCTTTCTCACCCAGATGAAAGCCATGATCACCGAAGAGCACGATAATCGTGTTCTCACGCATGCCCAGCCGATCCAGTTCATCCAGGACCTGGCCCAGTTGCTCGTCCATAAATGTGGTGCAGGCGTAGTAGGCTGCAATGGCTTCACGTGCCCGCTCTGGCGTCACATGCTCCTGAAAGAAATTGCTTAAATTGTAACGCAGGGCATAGCGCGGGACGTTATCAGCAGCCGTGGGAGTGGGCGCAAAGTCCTCCGGCAAGGGAATCTTCTCCGGCGGATAGAGATCAAAGAAACGCTTGGGTGCCACAAAAGGCACGTGGGGCTTGTAGAAACCGAGTGCGAGAAAGAAGGGTTGGTTTGATTTTGCGTTTTGCTGCATCAGCTCGATAGCTTGGCTGGCATTCTTCACATCGGCAGTCCACTCGTAGGCCTTGGCGTTCGCCTCGGCACCAACCATCTCGGAATCAGGCACGGCACCATATATGCCTGCCCAGGTAAGGAACATCTTTACTGTACCTGTTGGCGGTGGAGCCAGTGAACGGAATGGCCCCCAGCTCAGCGAGTCACTGGTCATCTTACGATGTGCTTCCTGTTCCCGGTGGACCGCCTCCTCACCCGCAGACCAAGGCGCAGGTTCAGCGTGATGATAAATCTTGCCACGTAAATCCACCTGATAACCGCTGAGCCTGAAATATTCGGTGAGTGTGACCCAATCGCGTTCCAGTAATGCAGGCCGAGCGTTGTCGATCGTTTTTGTCGTGGTCGGATACCGCCCAAGCAGGAGCGATGCGCGCGAAGGACCACACAGGGGGAACTGGCAATAGGCGCGCTCAAAGCGGACGCCGCGGCGCGCCAAACCGTCAAGGTTGGGTGTCTTGACCATCGGATCGCCGTAACAGCCGACTCGCGTGTTGAGGTCGTCCACGGCGATGAACAGCACATTGGGCTTCGGAGTAGCAGCAGCGTAAACCTGCATCGATAATGCAGAAAGCGCCGCCCCGAGCGTGGTAAGGATGGCGGGGATGGAGTTCATAGGGACTGATTCCTGTGGAGTAGCTGCTGCCGTGGATCGTGTATTGATTTAGATCGTGGTGTTTTTTTGGCCGTGTCGGACGCGGGAGCTGAATGCGCTTTCACAGCTTCCACTCGAGTACTGCACGGTTACGTGTAATCCGTGGTCGCACGACCACTATCCGCCGGCTCCACCTGCGCTCGACCACAGTTTCGATCGCAGGGAAACGCCCTCTTCCCAGGGAATCTCTTGCGGCAGCCGCCCGCTGGTGGCGGCTAGCGCCGCCACCACGCCCGCCGCCTCGCCCATCGCCACCGCGTTTCCGGTCACTCGATAGCTTGCGTGCGCAACGAAGTCGCCGCTGATGCATCGTCCGGCCATCATCAGGCCGTCGACGTCGGCGGCGATCAGGGCGCGCAACGGAATGTCGTAAGGCTTCATCTCGATGTCCTTGTTCAGGGTGGCACCAGCAATCCGGTTCTGTTCCGGAGTCGCAGCGTGGATATCCACCGGAAAAGTCGGACGGGTCACGGCATCGGGCAATCGGCGCCCAGCGACCAGATCTTCCCGCGTTACCCGATAACGACCGCGAATACGCCTGCCATCGCGGATTCCAATCTGTTCCGCCGTCGCCACCAGCTGCAGTCCATCCCAATGTCCGCCGAGTGAGCGTAGTCCTCGGACCACCCGATGCACTTCGGCGCGCGCGCGCATCGTGGCCTGCGTCACAGCATCCGCATCATAGGGAAGAATGGCGTACTCGTGGTTGATCATCAGATTGAAAAGCCGCTCTCGTACGTGAAACAGGGACGGCAACCCGTAGCTGGGCTCGATTCCCGCGCGGCCAAGCTCGCTCCGGAACTCATCTCTTGTAACCGTCTGCCAACTCGAGTTTTTATCGGAGCTCGTCGCAAACTTTCTCAGCTCGGCCGGATTCGGTATCGCGACCATGGCCATCAGGGTCATCGGCTGGCACGGACAGGCCTCAGCCTGGCCTACCTCCCAGCGGCAGCCGGCAAGCGCCCCGACATCACCGTCGCCGGTGGCATCGATGAACACCCGTGCCCGCCAGGCCTCGCGGCCAGCCTTCGATTCGGTGATTACAGCAGTGAGCCGGTTAAAGCCGTCTTTCTGCACCGCAACCACGCGCGTAAAGAGCTGTACCTTCACCCCCGCCTGAACGCAAAGTTCCTCCAGCAAAAGCTTCATCTCCTCCGGATCATAAAAATAGTTGCGGGTGGAGCTATGCAATGGAGCCCGTTCGGCCAACCGGCGCTTAAGTTCCTGGTTGAAACCCGGCTTGTCCATGTCGAGCACGAGGGAAAGCAGGCCTGCAGTCCAGACGCCTCCGAGGCAGCCATGAACCTCAAGCAGTCTCACCCTAGAGCCAGCGCGAGCGGCCATGATGGCTGCCGTGACGCCTGCAGGGCCTGCGCCGCAGACAACCACGTCCACGTCCTCGATAATCTGCGTTTCCCGAGATGGCTCGCTCAGTTGATTGCCCTCGGTGATGACGCGCGCGGAAACCCGAGCAGGAGACAGGACGGCAGCGCCGCCAGCGACTGCTGAATGTAAAAAATTACGACGGTTCATGAGAATTGGTAGATTTTTGAGATTATTTTCTTGGCCGATGTTTGCTGCTTATGGGGACTCTCATAGCAGCCTATGACCGTCGATCGTATTGATCGAAAATTGGCCATCATGGAAGGGTCGCGGAATTACTGAGGCTGCCCCAATTGATGTGCATGTAGATAAATAACGGAGGGCCTAAATTTATCTGTCTAACACAGATTAGGTTCCCACCAAATCCGAATTAGGATCGGTGGGAATCACGTCGAGTAACGGGCTTATAAACGTGCGTTTATTCCAGCGAATATCTGCCGACCAGACTGATTCGCCTGGTCTCCCAGCGGTAACGACTTTTTGTGGAAAAGGTTCTTACCATTAATAAACAATTCGTACTTCCTCTTGAAGCCATAGGAGAGACCCAAATCCACTGTCGTGAGATTGTCGGGATAAACTCCCTTTCCGCGAGGCGCCCCGCTAATAGACATTGACCACCCGGAGAAATATGTCTTCCAGCCTGCGGTGACGCTTAGCCCATCAGAGCGGCTCTGTCCGAAAGTATACGTAGCGTAGCCATACGCCGTATCGCCGATCTGCCCAAGCTGCGCGTCAATTTTTTGACCAAGCCACGTCACCGTTTGAGAAGAGGTAGTTCCGAAATTGCCCCCCAGCATGAAAGTCAATCGCCGGTTGATCTGCCCAAAAGCCTCCACCTCCCAACCCTTAACTTGAGCGCTTCTGACATAAAACTCATTGTAACCAACGGTCGTGCCGTCAGGGTTTTGTATTAACTGGCGGAATGAAGAAAGGCCGCCTGCAGTCTGGACCTTATAATGGGCCACCGAAAGGGTCAGGCGCCCGCCAACGAGAGTGGCTTTTGCTCCAACCTCGTCGAGCTGGGTTTTGGGCTGATTGACCAGCGTCTCGGTCAGGCGCGGATCGCCGTCAGGGAGAAAGAGAAATTTGCTAGCAACCGTCACAGGTTCAGTGTGTTCGGATCTGCTCACGTAAATCGACATCCATTCCTTCGGCTTAATTAGAAGTGAGTATGCTGGAAGCAGGGGCGTGTGCTGGTCGATCGACGTCACCGCACCGCTTCCCCGGTTCAGCGTCCTCGTATCTTGCCAAATCCTTCTTACCGCTCCACTCAGTTGCACCTTGTCCTGCAGGAACTTAATCTGTGCTTGGGCATAGGCGCTCCAGTTACTGCCGGTGGTTGCTAACGCAATCTCAGATGGATCTCTCAAAAAGGGCCCCACGTGAACTTGCCGATTCGAAGCAAACAAGGGCTGAATGACCGGTGTCCTTGTCGTCCTCAAAGTGGAATCAACGAAGTCCATGGAGTTGATATCGGCACCGGCAAGTAACGACAGTTTCCCACCGATCCGATCGAATTCATATGCTCCCAACAAGTCGGATTGATAGGACAACTGCTTGCGGTCTTGTTGCCACGCAAACAGTCGCAGATTGTGCATCCAAGTTCCATCCGCGGCCTGGCTGATGCCGGAAAGGTTGGCGCGGTAGTTGCCATCAAGATCGAAGCTTAGAAGGCTTGCTGCTTGGCGAGTTCTCCAATGTTCGGACAGCTTGTAATCCAGAATCGCCGTCAATCGAAAGTCGATGCGATGCATGCCCATGAGGTCATGCCCTGGAGCATAGTCGGGGTCTAAAGGCTCAAAGTTGGCGGGAGTGGTACGAAGCCCATTCAGGGTAAGGGTGGCCCAATTGGTAAAGTCGAGGTAGTGTTGGTTGGACAACTGGGCTTGATATGCATGGCCGGGAGTTGTCGACCGCCTCAAGGTGCCGATGACATCCACGCTACCCTTGGCATCAGCGAAGCGGCGCGTGACGGCCAACTGCGCCCCGCCCCCCCGGTACTCGGAGTTATCGTTTGATTGCGCTCCCTCAGTGTATAGTGACACAAAACGGTAGGCAGTCCGACGGTCTGCCGTCAGAAACCCATTGTAATCCAAAGTACCGCGATAGGTATCCTGCCTGTCATTGCCCGTTCCAACGAGGATACCGATTTCACCTCCTTGCCTGAATTGCGGTCGCTTTGAAATATAATTGATAAAGCCTGCCGGATCGCCGCGCCCAAACGCCGTTGAGCTCGGTCCTTTGATGACTTCGATGCGATCGGTAAAGAATGTATCAAAAGAATTTGTTGCGGAGTTCACGAAACCATCGGTGTAGGAGCTGGCTGTAGATAGGCCGCGGATATTTTGCGTACCATTGATCATGGACGTATTCCTTACCCCGGGCACATACTTCAACGCTTCGTTTGAGCCGAACAAATTAGCGACTTTCAGCAACTCGCTTGTCACAATAGACGACGCTTGCGGAGTATCAATGTATGCCGCTGCCAGCCGGCCGGAAGTGCCCGACTGAGCACCGTAGCCGGTATCTGCTGAGGAAGAGATCGTGAAAGGGCTGAGGGTTACGACCTCGTCCCCACGCTTACTGTCGTCATTGACTGTCTGTGCCGGCACGCTTGGTACGCGCTTGCTGTCGTCATTGACTGTCTGTGCCGGCACGCTTGGTGCGCTGGCCGAGCCCAAAATGGCCAGAAGCCAGGCAACGAGTTTGGTATTCTTCATATTGGATTTGGGAGAGGGTTCTTTGGTTTGAGGTTGGGCGGTCTTGGGTGTTTCGGGCGGCGGGGCGGACGGGGCCTCCGGCGGCGCGCGCGAGGGCGTGCTCCGCTGGATCATCACGGCGCCCGTCTGGGGATCCTCGACCACGATGAGTACCGTCTTCGCGACCATCCGCTCGATCGCCTCACGCGCGGTGCATTTGGCGCTCACCGCATTGGTCTTCACCCCGCGCACCGTCGGAACGACATAGAGAATCTGCTCGCCCGACTGCTCGACGTACCGCTGGAGCGTCACCGTCGCGTCGCCCGCGGGAATGTCGTAGCTCCGCTTGGCGGCCGCGGGCGTGGAAATCGACGACGGTGCCGCCGGCGCCAAGGCCGCGAGTACGAGCATCAACACCAGCCGGCGCAGGGCATCAACCGAGCGGCACATGCGGAGAAAATACGGGGTGACGGTTTGCAGCATCCAGGAACGGCCGGGGGCGGCGGCAGGATCCGCGCATTGGGCCGTTCATGAATTCAGACGAAGCATGGGCGAAGTCGGGCTATGGATTTTTCGCGAGACGCGAAAAATCTACTGCGGCCTAGTTCCCGTCACGAGTTTCCGGAGAACGATCCGGCTGGGGGTCGGGCGCTCCACGGTAATCTCGCCCCCGGAGTCGAGCAGGCGCACGAAGGCGTCGACGTTTTCGGCGCGGAAGCTGCCGCCGATCGGGAGGGTGGCGAGCTCGGCGTCGGCCAGCTCGAGCTGCACCGGGTTCCTGCGGTTGAACTGCGCGACGGCCTCCGCCAGCGGCGTATCCACAAAGATGAGCCGCGCTCCCTGCCAGGCCAGTGCCGAGCGCAGCGCCTCCGGCGCGACCTTTTCCACGACGAGCGGTGGAACCGGCGCCACCTTCGGTTGGACGAGCGCCAGCGGAACCACCACCCGCTCGTTCGCACCCAGTTCGGTGGGGAAAACCGGCGCCGTCCCGGCGGCAGGCCGTCCTCCGTCCTCCGTCTTCTGTCTTCCGTCCTCCGTCTTCCGTCCTCCGTCCTCCGTCCCCGCCACAGCGACGCGTCCCTCCGTCACCAGCACCTCGATGTTTTCGCCGCCGAGCTTCACATTGAAGGCCGTGCCGACCGCGCGCACCGCCACCCCACCCGCCTGGACCCAAAACGGCCGCGCCGGATTCTTCGCCACGGTGAAATGCGCTTCCCCGCGCACCAGGCGCACGCGCCGTTCGGCCGCGCCGAGGGCCACCTGAATTTCAGTCGCCGAGTTCAGCTCCACCATCGAGCCATCGGCGAGCGCCACGCGCTCGTAACCGTCGACCGTCGTCGAATAGGTGAGGTCGGGCGGTGCCATCCGCAGCGCCGGGCGGATGAACCACCACGCGCACGCCAGCACGAGGGAAGCCGCCAGGGCGGCGGCGGCGACCGCCGCCGGAAATGGCACCACGTGGCGGCTGGTCGGGGCCGTCCGCAGCAGATCCTTGTCCGGATGGCGGGCCGCCTCGGGCCGGTACTCGCGCAATTGCTGGAGGGCGCTCCACGTCGCGTCGAGCCGCGCCACGGCGGCCTCGTGCCGCACGTTGGCGGAGCGCCAGCGCGCAAACTCCGCCTCCTGCTCCGGCGTGAGCCCCTCGTCGCGCTGCGCGAGCCAGGCCGACGCCGTGGCCGCGATGGCCTCGGCGTCGGACGGACGGGAATGGTCATGCGATTTCATTTTGCAGCAGAGCGGATCACCACGAACTACACCAAATACACGAAATGGCCCTTGGGAGGGAGGAGGCAGCGAATGTCATCGGTCTGGTTTCTGTGTTTTCCGTGTCTTCCGTGGGCCAACAGATTGGAGGCTTGGGCCTTTGGTGGGTTTCGTGGTAAACGGCCTGAATTCACGGCAAGCCCCGGGCGGCAAGGTAGTCGGCGCAGCGGCGCATGCCCTTGGCGAGCTGGGCCTTCACGGTCTGGTCCGAGATGCCGAGTTCGGCGGCGATTTCCTTGTGCGACATGGCGTAGAGCAGCCGGAGTGTGACCACCTGGCGGCAGCGCTCCGGCAGGGTCTTCACCGCATCCGCGAGCAGCGCGAGTTCCTGCTGGCGGCTGACCGTTTCGGCGGCATCCGGCCTATCTTCTATGACGGACAGCGCCGCGAGATCGGTTACGCCGTCGATGCGCACGACCTGCCGGCGTCGGAAGAAATCGAGGGCCGCGTTGCGGGCCGTGGTGAACAGAAAGGCCTTGGCGTAGCTCACCCGCCCCGCCTCACGCGCCCGGATGAGCCGGGCGTACGACTCCTGCACGAGGTCGTCGATGTCCGGCAGCGAGGGGAACACCCGGTGCAGATACGACCGGAGAGAGGATTCGTGCGGCTGCACTTCCTCGGAGAACCATCGCGCAGTGTCTGATTTCGGAGCGTTCATGTCTGCGGACGCAGACCCTTTCCCCACAGGCATTCGCCGCTAACCCCCACCCGACCCAACCCCAGCAAAATCCGGTTTCCTTCCAGTGATAAAATTGTGCTTAGAGGTTACGGTCAAGACGCAATGGGTGCATCATTTGCCGATTATGGCTTGACAATTAATTTAAAAAATGGACAGCTTTACAATTGTGTGTTGCATATGCACGACAGAGGAGTTGATATTGAATATCTACCTTGACAAAAGATAAAGAACGAACCGCTAACAGGCGTTTGGCTCAATGGCGGGTTCAGTGGTTAATTGAACATTCTACCTCGCATCAACTTTTGCGGTGTAATGACAGTTATGTGCTCCGAAATCCGCCACTACGCCAAGCGCCAAACCGTTATAGGGCATTGTATGACGACACACGAGCATAACGACAAAGACGAGATAAAATGAAAAAAGGACTTCTAATCATACTGACAATTTTAGCGACAAATTTTGTTTACAGTCAAAACTGTAG
>VFZP01000270.1 GCA_016871115.1 Acidobacteriota bacterium | reverse complement strand
AGGAACTCGACGAAGTAGGCCAGCGGTCCGTGCAAGCTCATCCCACCGTCCTAGGCCCAGCGGACTTCCACGCTGCCGCCAAAGGTCTCGATCCGGCGTGGTGACGGATATCGCAACTCCGGGTTTTCTTCTTCACCTTTTGGGTGAACGACCGGTACGCTCTTTTCTTCGCCCATCCCGTTGAGTATCCATCACTTCATGCCCGACCGGCCACCCCAACTGCCGGATTTAGGTTGAACGCAACCCGCCGGGATGGACGAGCGTGAAACTCCAAGTCCGCGCACTGTATCCGGGTGGAACAATTCAACGGACCGCGCGAGGCCGCAACGCTGACCCGACTGGCGACGGCGCAGCGGATGATACGGTGTTGCCGCTCCGTTGAACGCCACCCGGCGGGGTATGCACGAGCGGAAAATTTCAGGCCCGCGCATTGTGCGCTACCCAGCGTCGCGGCGAATGAGACAGCGGTGCGATTGCGTTGAACGTCACGCGGCGGGAATCGACGAGCATGAAATCAAGGTTTACGCACTGGATCGCGGCGGTCCTCAATGGAGACGCGAGTTGAGCACGCCGGCCAAGCGCCGGCCGGCCAGGGCCGCGCGTTCCCGGGCCAACTCGCGGGCGCGTTGAGTGTACTCCTGAGAAAATGTCACAGGGTTCTCGCGCGTGCCCGTGCCATTTGAGCCGTAGTTGTAGCAAACCGTTTCGGCGAAGCGCGCGCCCTCGGTAATCCAGGTCTGCGGCTCCAGCACGGTGCTGCCTTCCTTGCCCTTCGCCGACAGAAATTGCACCAGTCCGTTGACGAAGCCGGGCGTATCGGTGATGCCGAGGGCGTCGTCCCAAAACGCATGAAGATTGAACGATCCCACCACGGAGACGCCATTGCCGCCGAGATCGCTCCAGGGCGTACCCGTGCGCGGGTCTACCTGATCTTTCTTCCACCGCGAGGTGCAGTGCATGGGGTTGTGTACGTCACCCACCAGATGCAGCAGCCACGGCAGCAGATAAATGGGGTCGGCCTCGGACGTGCCGGTGATCTTGCCTTCGAGAACTCCCAGGATCATGTTGATCTGAGTGAGCGCGTTGACGGGCGGCGGCGGCGGAAACGGCGTGCCGTCTGCAGAAAACGCGATGTTGATGTAGTGCCAGTTGGTGCGACGCTTCATGTCCGGAAAGCCGGGCAACGTGGGCGTGGCGGGCTCTTCGCGGCGCGACTCGTCGTAGAAGCGCAGGTCGACTTTGATCGTATCGGGCCAGTAGGAGGATTGGATAAAGGCATGCCGCGCGCGCGCGCCAGGCTCCTTGGGGGCCTCCACCGTCAGCCAGCGTTGATAGTCCGGATGCCTGGCGATCAAGGCGTCCACGCGAGAGCGCGCGGCCGGTGTGAGCAGGTCGTAGGCGAGCCCAGCCACTGCTTTGTGCCCGACATGATTCCAGGCCGGCGCCAGCGCGGGAACGAAAAGCGCAATCAGCAGCAGTCGGCACATAGATCTATCCTCGCAATTCGTAGCCGGCCGTGCGAAGCGCCGCCATCAGCGCCTCGCGCGACGCGCTGATTTTATCGTTCGACAGCGTGTGCGCGGCCGAGGCAATAGTGACGCGGAACGACACGCTCTTGCGGTCTGGCGGGAGCGGGGCGCCCCGATATTGCGTGACGTACTCCACCGACTGGAACAGCTCGCCGGCGTGTGCGGCAATTTGCGCCTGAATCTCACCGGCCGTGGTGTGAAGCCCAGTGATCACCGAAACGTCGAAGTCGCTGGCAGGAAAACGGCGGAGCGGCGAGTAGCGCACGGCGGGTTGGCCGAGCCGCTGGAGCACGGCAAGATTGAGATCGACGATGGCGGCACGGCCCACTTCAACGAGTTTCGGATGAAACTCAAAAATGCGGCCTACGGTTTCCCCGCGCCACACAATTTCGTAGGCGCGGCGCGGGTGTTCGATCGCACGGGCCTCGGCGGCGACTTGCACATCCGCGCCCGGCGCGAGGCACTGGGCGAGGCGTTTGGCTTCGAGAAGCCCTGCGGTACCATCGCCCGCCTTCGCATAAACCGCGGCCGCAAGATGCGGGGTCTCGTCCGGCAGTTCTCCGGCGCGCTTGTGGATCTCGTAGCCGATTTCAAAGAAGCGGCCTTCTTCCAGGTGCCGCGCGTTCTCGCGCACGTTGCGCAGAATGCCGATCAGCAGCGTGGTGCGCAGCAGATCCTGATCGGACGCAATCGGATTCAACACGCGTACGTGGGCCGCGGGATCGAGCCCGAGTTCGCGCACCTGCGGCTCGTTGACGAACGAATAGTTGTAGACCTCGTGAAAGCCCTGCTGCGTTGCAATGGAGCGGAGGCGGTGGAGGTAATCGCGTTCCAGGTCGGCCGGCGGCGGCGTGGCAGGCACCGCAGGGGCGGTAGGCGGAATGGAGCTGTAGCCGAGCATGCGGCCAACTTCCTCCACCAGATCCTCTTTGATCGAAATGTCTTTGGTAGCGCGCCAGGTGGGCACCGTCACAGTGAAGACGCCCGGCGCCGCTTCGGTGACGCCGAAGGCGAGGGCTTCGAGAATTGCGCGCACTTCGGACGCTTCGACGCTGCGGCCGAGTTTGCGACGAAGCCAATCGAGCGGCAGTTCAATGGCAGGCGGCGTGCGGAGCGGGGCGCTGTTGTCGATCAGGCCACCTACGAGACGAATGCCCGGGCATACCGCTTCGAGCAGAGCCACGGCGCGGGCGAGGGCGCGCGTGGTGTTATGCGGGTCCTGCGCTTTTTCAAACCGCATGGACGCATCGGTGCGCACCTTCAGACGCGACGACGTCTTGCGGACGCTGGAGGCCTGGAAGTTGGCGCTCTCAAACACAATGCGCGTGGTGGTTCCGGTAACACCGGAATCGAGCCCGCCGATAACGCCTGCCAAGGCCACGGGCCCGGCTGCGTCGGCAATCACGAGCGCCTGATCGTCGAGCGTGTAAATTTCCTGATTCAACGCCTCGATCTGCTCACCGGCTCGCGCGCGGCGCACAAAGATCGTCGAGCCCTGCAACTTGTCGGCGTCAAAGGCGTGCGTGGGCTGCGGGAGTTCGGCGAGCAGGAGATTGGTGACGTCGACGATGTTGTTGATCGGGTTCAGGCCGATCGACTGCAGCCGGTGCTGCACCCACAACGGCGACGGTCCGACTTTGACGTTCTCAAACAGCAGCGCGCTGTAGCGCGGGCACAGCGTGTGGTCCGCAACCTCCACGCTGAACGGCGCGGGCGCGGCGGCGGGAAGGCGGGCCGGGTCCACCGGGTCCTTCACGCGGCCACCAGTGATGGCCGCCACTTCGCGCGCCATACCGAGATGTCCCCACAGGTCCGGGCGATGGGTGAGGGACTTGTTGTCGACCTCAATCACATGGTCCGGGCGGAGCCCATCGAGCGGCGAGCCCGGCGCGATGTCCGTCAATTCCACCACGCCGTCATCGTCTTTATTGATGCCGAGTTCAGCGCCGCTCGCCAGCATGCCATGAGACTCCACACCCGAGACGATCGCCACGCCGATCGCGCGTCCGCCATCGAGCGTGGTGCCCGGCGGCACCCAGGCCGTCAGCAACCCAGCGCGGCAGTTCGGCGCGCCGCACACCAAGGTCACCTCACCGGCACCCGTATCGATCCGCGCGCGCTGATTGTGCGATCCCGGGATCGGCCCAGCTTCGATCACGCGCACGGCGCGCACCTGCGCAAAATGCGCACCCACCGCTTCCACGCCTTCCTGCTCCGCCGTTTTGGTGGTGATCAGTTGCGCGAGGCCAGCGGCGGGAGTCGCTAGGCCGCCGTCGGTGAGTTCGGCAATCCAGTTCGTCGAAAACTTCATGGTGGTGTCGTGAGATCAGGCAAATTGCCGGAGAAACCGCAGGTCGCCGCCCTGCAGGTGGCGGATGTCGTCAATGGCGTAGCGCATCATGGCCAGGCGCGTGAGGCCGAGACCGAAGGCGAAGCCGTTCCACTGCTCGGGGTCGATGCCGCCGAGCCGCAAGACGTTGGGATGCACCAGGCCGCACGGGAGCAGTTCCACCCAGCCGCTTTGCTTGCATACCGGACAGCCCTTGCCGCCGCACAGCAAGCACTGGATGTCGAGTTCAAAGCCCGGCTCGACGAACGGAAAGTAGCCGGGGCGCAGCCGCACGGTCACTTCGCGCTTGAAGATACCCTGCAGCAGAGTCTTCATGTAGTAGATGAGATAGGCGACCGAGACTTCGCGGTCCACCATCATCCCTTCCAGTTGATAGAACGTGTGCTCGTGGCTGGGGTCCACTTCTTCGTTGCGGAAAACGCGGCCCGGGGCGATCATGCGCAGCGGCGGCCCCAGGCGCTGCATGCCGCGCACCTGCACGGGCGAGGTGTGCGTGCGCAGGAGGTGCCCGCCTTCGAGCCAAAACGTGTCCTGCATGTCGCGCGCCGGGTGATCAGGCGGAATGTTCAGTGCGTCGAAGTTGTTGAACTCGGTCTCCACTTCAGGCCCTGACAACACCGTAAAGCCCATCGAGGTAAACAGGTCTTCGATCTCTTTCTGAATGATAGTGATCGGATGCAGCGCGCCGGGACGAACGCCGGGCGGAGGCACCGTGAGATCGAACCACTCGGCGTCGAGCCGGGCGTTCAGCGCTGCATCGGCAAACGCAGCCTGCCGGGCGTCGAGCGCCGATTCGATGGCTGTCTTGGTCTCGTTGAACAGCTTGCCGATGCGGCCCTTGTCGACCGGAGGCACCTTGCCCATGCCTTTGCTGAGTTCGGTGAGTTGCGAACCCTTGCGGCCGGCCACTTCCACGCGGATTACTTCGAGTTCGGCGGCCGAAGCGGCCGCGGCGATGCGGGCGAGGGCCGAAGCCTTCAACTCCGCCAGTTGCGATTCCATCATGCGGCTTCAGTTACTAACTGGCGGCAGGTGTGAACACCGGCGTATCCGGGACAGACTCGTGGGCGAGGTGGTTCAGATAAAACGCCAGCACCGCCTTCGGGTACTTGCCGCCGAAATGGTCGTAGCAGCGCTGCTGCCAGCCGTCGGAGAGGTGCGATTTCACGTCGGTGTCCTTGTCGAAGAAGCCGTCCTGGTGCGGGATGCCCAGGTGAGTCAACACGTCGGCAATCATGTCGAGATGTGAAATCAGGATCGCCTGGCTCAGTTCCACGGCCAGATCGTCATCGCCCGCCGAGAGGCGGGAAAACACTTTAGGCCCGATCTTCCGCAGTGTTTCCTGGTTCAGTTTGGGCAGATGCAGACGGATCCGCAGGCGGTCAAACAGCATATAAGTCTTGAGCTTGCCAACGGAAACGGTACGCAGTTGCTGCTCCAGATTCCCCTGGCCGAGCCCCACATAAATGGCAGACAACGGCATTCCCGCCATAGTAGCATGCGGGCGATGTTTGTGACGCCCGCAAAGACGTCCGCGAAGCCGCACCCGCGCCGCAGGCTGTGACGCCGGCGCGCTACAATAGGGCGTCTGGATTCCCGCAAGGCAACCCAACCCAACAACCCAATGAGCAACATCATCGTCCTCGGCTCCCAGTGGGGCGACGAGGGCAAAGGCAAGATCGTCGATCTATTCTCGGAGCGCTTTGACGTCGTCGCACGCTACCAAGGCGGCAACAACGCCGGGCATACCGTCTACATCGGCGAGACCAAATACGTCCTCAAGCTGATTCCCAGCGGCATTCTGCGCCCGGGGAAGTTGGCGGTGATCGGCAACGGCGTTGTCATCGACCCGGCCGCGTTGCTGGAAGAAATCGCGACGCTGGAAAAGGCGGGCATCGACGTGGCCCGGCAACTGGCCATCAGCAACCGTGCACAGGTGATTTTCCCTTGCCACCGGCTGGTGGAGAATATCTCCGAGGCGCCCACCGAAGAAGGCCGCGTCATCATCGGCACCACCAAACGCGGCATCGGGCCGGCATACGAGGATAAAGCCGGGCGGCGCGGACTTCGTATTGCCGATCTCCTCGACCGCGCCTCGTTCACCGGTCTCTACCAGCGTCTCCGCAACGACAAGCTGCGTCTGGCGGCGGCCTTTGGTGTTCAAGGCTCCGACGGCGACACGCTCGACCGGTGGCAGGAGCTGGCCGACCGGCTTCGCCCCCTTGTCTGTGACACGGCAACGCTGCTGCACGAGCAAATGCGCGCGGGCAAGCGCATTCTGCTCGAAGGCGCGCAGGGCACGATGCTGGACATCGATCACGGCACCTACCCGTTTGTCACCAGTTCCAGCACAACGGCCGGCGGCGCCTGCACCGGCACCGGGATTCCGCCGACGCGTATCCACGGCCTCATCGGCGTGGCGAAGGCCTACATCACGCGCGTGGGCGGCGGGCCATTTCCGTCTGAATCGCTTGACGCCATAGGCGAGTCCATCCGCAAGGCCGGCAATGAGTTCGGCTCAGTGACGGGACGCCCGCGGCGCTGCGGCTGGTTTGACGCTCCGCTTCTGCGCTACACGGCGATGATCAACGGCTTTGACAGCCTGATTGTGACCAAGCTGGACGTGCTCGATCACCTTGAGTCCATTCCGGTGTGCGTGGCCTACGAAATCGACGGCAAGAACCTGGAATCCATGCCAGCCCGCCAGGACGAGTTATTGCGCGTGAAGCCGGTGTATGAGAACTTACCCGGCTGGGCCTGCACCACGCGGGGCGCCAAAGAGTACTCACAGCTCCCCGCGCGCGCCAAGGAGTATCTGGCGTTTCTCGGTCAGCAAACGGGCGTGGAGATCGGCTGCGTCTCTACCGGCCCGGAGCGCACCGAGACCATGGTGCTGAGCGGTTCGCGTTTGGAATCTCTCATCGGGTAAATCGCGCGCGCCGTGCCCTACCGGCTGGCCGCGGCCGGCGCGTTCACGAAGTCTTCGATATCGCCGGTGAGTTTGCCCAGCAACGCCGGGACGATGTAAAACATGTGGCCGGCTTCGAACATCTTCGACGTGATCTGTTTCTGGTAGCGCGGCGCCAGGCCCATGTGGCTGAAGGTGTACTCGGTGGCAAAGTACGGCGTGGCTAGCTCGCATATCTCATGGGGTTTCGTCGCGAGATGCGTGAGAAGGCCGTGGATACGAGGCGCGCGCCGCTCAGCGCGCGGAGGCATACTTGAACAGTCTGTCGAGCACGGTGAGCAAGCGCAACGAAGTAGACGCGGCCCTATCGCGCGTCGCAGCAGAAAGCCTGTGAGATATGCGGGCTAGACCGTAGAAGCCGGATCCGATATAGACGCGCAGGTAAGGATTCTTGGCGAAGGCCTGGCGTAGCGCGTCGGCGGTTTCCACAAAGCGATTGTTGCCACCTGGGCCAAAGTCCCACGGGCTCACGCCGCCGCCGAGGATGCAGTATTCCAGGTCCGACTCGCAGCGCAGTTCGCGCCGTGCGTAGTCGTTGAACAGCGCCGTGTAGGGCGGGCGGATCGCGGTCATCGAAGGATCGAACTCCGGCAGCGCCTCGCCGTCGCGGCCCTCAACGCCAGCGATGCGCCCGTCGAGCCAGCCCACGGTTGTACCCTGCCCACGCAGTAACTCCTTGGTGAAACGCTGGATTTCAATGCGCAGGCCCGCGCGATCGAGGAAGCTCTTGTCGAGACCGGTGAGACGGGTTGTCCTTGAGGTCCACCATGCCGATCCGGATCGTGTCGCCGGGCGTGGGCGAGCGGTGTTCGAAGTCCACCTCCATGCCAAGGACATAGCGGTTCGACGGATCGAACTGGAGCTTGTCGTAGTAGCCGAACCAGTGGAACTTCGGCCCGCGCGTGATCTGGCGGACCGGTGGAAGATCTTCCGCGCGGAGTCCGGCGGCGGCGCTGGCGGCAAGAAAAGAGCGGCGGTTCATGAGAACGATTCCTCAAAACAGATATTTCAGCGCGAACTGGATGATGCGGCCATTAGAGGCGTCCGAAGCTGCCGAGCGTATCGATGTTGGTCCCCGGATTCCCGAAGTTCGGGCGGTTGAACAGATTGAAGAACTCGGCGCGGAACTGAAGCCGGTGCGACTCGATGATCCGGAAGGTCTTCTGCAATCCCAGCGTGACGGTGATATCGCCGGGACCCTTCCGTTGCCCCTCGGCACGGAGCGCGGACCCGAATTCGCCGAGCGGCTGAGTCCCGTAGGCCGCGCGGTCGAAGTACTGCACGATGCGGTCGGCACGGCTGCGATCCTCCGGCAGGCGCGCGTCCCGCAGCCGGTGCGGACGGTTCGGATGCGCGCGCAGCCTACGGTCCTGCGCGGCGGCGAACTGGAGCGGCGAGCCGGAGTACATGGACCAGATGCCGTTGGCCTGCCATCCACCGAACAGCACGCCCGCCGCTCCCCGGCTGGGCGCTACGGAGGGGATCTCCCAGATCCTGCTCGTGACCAGCGCGTGCGTCCGGTCGAAGTCCGCTGGACCCCATTCTGCGGCGCGATTGTCGGGATCCTGTCCGCCGCCGCCGTTGGTCAGCACGCCGTTCATCTCGTGCAGTGCTTTTGAGAACGTGTAGGAGGCGAGCAGCCTCACGCCGCGCGACAGCCGCTTGTCGAGCGAGACCTGAAGCGAGTTGTAGCTTGAGCTCGCGACGTTCTCAAACGAGCTGAAGCGGGCAAAGAACGGCGACAGCGGCCGGCGCTGATTCCTGTTGGCCACGGTGGAGGCGCCATTAATGAAGCGCGGCGCGTTGAAGTCGCGCAGGTAGGGGATGTGGGTGCCGCGGCTTCCGACGTACCCCACCGTCACCAGCCAGTTGCGCGCGAACTCGCGCTGGAGATTGAGGTTCCACTGCTGAATGGAGCGCAAGCATGTAGCGTAGGGTAGGTGGCGCAGAGCAAAAAGCAACGTGAGGAGCCCGGACCAAGTCGCGGAGAGTTGGAGCGCGAGAACGCGCGGCTACGGCAGGA
>VFZP01000269.1 GCA_016871115.1 Acidobacteriota bacterium | reverse complement strand
CTCTGTCGCCGGGGGAGACAGCGAGCCAGAGGGCCGCGCCGTTGCCGCGTCGGAAACCGGCGGCGAGCGGCGCTGAGTCCCACCGTTCGCGCGTGAAGACCGTGGCAGCCTGCGGAGGACGGAAGCGCGGGATGGTGGCGGCGCGTTCCCAGACGATCGAGAGCTTGGGATTGTGCGTGTCAGTGACGCTGCGGACGAGGACCGGCTTACGGTCCGGGTCGACGGCGATGCCGAGCGCGGTGGACAGCGGGGAATCCCCCTCGAGGATGAACACGGCGCCGTCTTCGGTGCGCTTGAGCCAGGCGGGCGTGTCGGTAGCGGTAGCCGCGCCGGAGACAACGGTGATGCCGCCCGTTCCGCGCACGAGACCCGCGGCCGAGAGGATACGGGGCCAGGAGCCAGGGCGGTCCCCGGCGATCTGGTAGTGAAAGACCGGGGCCGCGAAGACGGCCTGAGCGAACAGGAGCAGTGTGAGTATGCGCATTTCTTTGAAGGGCAGGCCACAGGCATCAACGCGTGAAGGCATACCAGAGCCCGGCGCGAATGTCGAAGAAGTTCGGGCGGCGCGGGTTGTCCGTGTTGACCGTATGGACCCCGCCCACCACATCAATCGATATCGACAACGCCGGCGGCAGCGAAGCCCAGCGAAATCGTATACCTGGCCCCGTCTCGGCGAAATTCGCCCCATACTGGCGCATCACATCGCCCGTGAGGTTCAAGTTCCAATAAGCCTGCACGGTGCCACGCGTGTAGTCGATTGTGTTTTGGGTGTACAGCAGCAGCGAGTTCGCAAACCGCGATGCGAACACCGCGTCTTCATGGTTCTCCCAAAACATCCCAGGCTTTTCCGCGCCGAGCAGATGCCCACGGGCGCGGCTGAAACTCACGCCGCCGCGATAGTCCGGCAGCGCGCGGCTCAACTGGTCTTCCCGCCGCAAATAGCTGATCGCCGCACCCGCCTCGCCCCACGCCATAAGCCCGCGGTACACGGGCGTGGCCACGCCTGCGCCGAGGATGAACGCGGTCTCAGAGAGATACTGCGGATATGGCGCGCGCACGGATCCCCGCGCGTCATCCACAAAGCGCATCGACACATACGGCCGCAACACGCCGGGCACCTTGATCTCGGTCTTCACCTGTCCGTAGCTGAACGCGCTGTTCCAGCGCGAGGAGTAGAACGGTAGCATCCACGTGGTCGTGCGGAAGCGCTGATACGGGGGCTCCAGTGTGCGGTAGGCGCGTTGCGCTTCACCGGCAATCGAAGGGTCCGGACTGTAGCGCGCTAGCTTGAACCAATCCATCGCCTTGCGGTCGTCCTTCAGAACATTGTGCGCAAAGCCCAGCTTCAGCATCACGTTGTAGTCCAGCGGATCGTTCTCGTGAACGATCGTCAGGTACTTCAACGCATCTTTCATGTATCCGGCTTTGTAACTCTTCTCCGCCAGTTCGCGCGCTTCGACAGCCGCGTCGCGGCGCGGCTCTTCGTCGCGGCGGCGCAGCGCTTTGGGCAGGTGCAGCACGGCGCGCACGCGATCCGCCAGTTCTTCATCCGCTTCGCCCACACGCGCCAGCACACGGCCCAGGATTGGCTGCGCGGCGGCTTTGTCACCACGTTGCAGCAGCAGAAACGCGTTCTGCGCGGCCGACAGCAGATCGTCCGGCGCGTCCTTGGCGATCTGCTTGAACTCTGTTTCCGCTTGCGGCTTCTCGCCCATTTCGAGCAACAGATACGCCAGTTCGCGGCGCAGTTCGACGTTCGGTGGATCGAGCGCCACGGCGGCGCGGAACTCATACACAAACGGGTATCGCGCGGGCAGCAACGAACCCGCGGCTTCGGCGGGTCGGGGCTCGGCGCCGCGCGAAGCAGCCAGCAAAGCCGCAATGGACTCTTCGGCGCGTCCCGTTTCCTTCCACGCGCGGCCCAGATCCACCAGCAAACGCCGTTCGCCCGGCTTGATCTGCCACGCCGCTTCATAATGACGCGCCGCGAGCGCCCAATCGTTGCGCTGTTCGGCGAGCCGCGCGAGTTCTTCGTGCGCGCTGAAGTTTTTGGAGTCGCGATCGAGCGCCTGTTGCCAGTGCGCAATGCCTTCGGCGAGCGGCCGGTCTACGTTTTGAAACGCCTGCTCCGCACTGGCGCGGGCGGCGGCGTTGGGACTGGCGCGGATGCGATCGAACACCAGGCGCGCTTCACGCTGGCGAGAGGTCTCAAACGCGAGAAAGGCGAACTCGAGCGCCACATGATGGTCGGCGGGGTCAAGTTCCATCGCCACGGCGAACTGCTCGCGCGGCTTCAGTTTCGCCCACTTGCAGTGATGTGTAGGCGAGATTCTTGTGGATATCGGCGCGGCGCGGCGCTACCTCAGCCGCCCGGCGAAATCCGGCGATGGCCGAGTGCTAGTCTCGCGCGCGGAGCCGCTCGTAGGCCTGGTCGAGGCTGGTGTAAGCCGGGTCCACCGTTTGGGCGGCAGACGATGCGGTGATCAGAATGACCAGGCCCAGCGAGCGCATGGTTGTTGGGTCGATTCATAAGTGCTAGTGCGGGCCAGAGGGGAAAAATCGCACGCTAACATGGTTTGAATGGCAACTTTTCGCGGCGTCGACTACATGCATCTCGATTCCCTGCTCTCTGAACAGGAACTGCTGGTGCGCCAGACCGCGCGCCGGTTCGTGGACGAGCAGATCCAACCAGTGATTCGCGATAGCTTCCGCGATGGTAAGCCGCCAGCGGGTCTCGCGCGCCAGATGGGTGAACTCGGTTTCCTGGGCGCGAACCTCGATGGCTACGGTTGCGCGGGCATGAGCAGTGTGGAGTACGGGTTGGTGATGCTGGAGTTGGAACGAGGCGACTCGGGTGTACGGAGTTTCGCGAGCGTGCAGGGCGCGCTGGTGATGTACCCGATTCACGCCTATGGCACCGAGGAGCAGCGCCAGAATTGGCTGCCGAGGCTGCAATCCGGCGAGGCCGTGGGATGCTTCGGACTCACCGAGCCGGGCTTTGGCTCGAACCCAGCAGGCATGACCACCACCGCGCGGCGGGATGGCGGCCATTGGGTGCTGAACGGGGAGAAGACGTGGATCACCAACGGGTCTGTGGCAGACGTGGCCGTAGTGTGGGCGCGCACCGAGCAAGGCATTCACGGGTTTCTGGTGGAGCGCTGCACGCCGGGCTTTTCGGCGTCGGAACTGCACGGGAAACTCTCGATGCGGGCGTCCGTGACGTCGTCGCTCGCCTTCTCCGATTGCCGCATTCCGTCAGCGAATCAGTTGCCTGCGGCGAAAGGATTGAAAGCCGCGCTGGGGTGCCTCACGCAAGCGCGCTTCGGCATCGGCTGGGGCGTGATCGGCGCGGCGATGGATTGCTACGAGTCCGCCCGCCAGTACACGACGATACGCAAACAGTTTGACGACAAGCCCATCGCCGCGCATCAACTGGTGCAGGAGAAGCTGGCGTGGATGATCACCGAGATCACCAAGGCGCAGTTGCTGGCGCTGCATTGCGGGCGGCTGAAGGACCAGGGGAAGCTGGAGCCGGCGCACGTGTCCATGCTGAAGCGCAACAACGTGGCGATGGCACTCGAATGCGCGCGCCTGAGCCGCGACCTGCTGGGCGCCAACGGCATCATGGACGAGTACCCGATGATGCGCCACATGTGCAACCTGGAGACGGTGAAAACGTACGAAGGCACGGACCATATCCATGCGCTGGTGATCGGTGAAAAAGTGACGGGAATCGCCGCCTACAAGTAGCGCGCGCGGGGCCCGGTGTGGTATTCTCCTGGGTGCTGCACCTGTGCGCCCGTAGCTCAGCTGGATAGAGCGTCTGGCTACGAACCAGAAGGTCGGAAGTTCGAATCTTTCCGGGCGCACCATAAAATCCCAATAAAAACACACTTTCCAAGGCCCTTCGGGCCGGAGGTGTAGTACTCGAAAGGTACCGCGAAAGGTATCTGGGTGCGAAAGGCCCTTGCGCGGTTCTCCGGTGGGCCGGATTCGGGTAGCGCTCAGTAAATCTCAGCGCAATCCGTAATCGAACAGGACAGGTCAGTCGAACAGGACATCCGGGAAAGCGCTGCGCTTCACTTTGATCTCACCCATCATCTTGCCCTTGACGCCAAGGCGGTTCACGTAGACGCGGAACTGTTTGTTGGGTGGTGCGGTGACGATGATCTGATACTGCTCTTCCGGGCCTCCGAAGACCTTTTGTCGCAGAGCGATCAGTTGACCGAGTTCGTCTTCAGACAGTACGCAAATCTCTTTGTCCTTGATGCACACCAGGACGGCGAAAACCTTTGCTGACTTCTCGCGCAGCAAGGCCAGTTCGTCCAAATGCGACTTCTGGAATGTGAATAGGTACTCGTTGTATTTGCCTTTTGGGGCGGTGGCGTATTTGATGAACGCACCGATGCCATCGTTGATGCGGAAAGCACACCGCGATTTATCGCCGTTGTTCTTGAAAGCGTTGATTGCCGTAAAGGCAGGGTGCTCTGCAATCTGGGTGAGCGCCGCGCCGTCGAACATGTGATCGTCGGTCAACAAGTTTGCGCGCAATATCCGGCCCGTAGGCGTTGAGCAGCATCTTGCGGGCATAGTCGACGCCGCCCTTCACCACGTAGTTGTGGGCCAGCGTCATCTGGTAGCCTTCTTCGAGCACGGCCTCGGCCATCTCAGCAGGCACCAAAGGCAGGCGGGCAATCTCGCGGCTGAGCAAGGCGGCCTCGTTTTCAGTAAGGCGGCCCATTACCTCGATGCCCACCTCGTTTACAATGGCGACCATCAGGATGGCTGCCTTGCGCAGCCCAGGCATGATCATGGCGGGCTTTTCAGCATTGGCGATCATACGCGCGACTCCTCACCGTCGATAATCCAGGTGCAGATGATTTGGGCCAGCGAGTCCGGGTTGGCACGGCCTACGTCGGCAAGATGCTTGGCCAATAGTTCGCTCCGCTTGGATGACGTCGACGGACTCTTCACGTTCGCAGTGAGCGACTCCAGCAGCGCCTGCTCTTGGGCAGGATCGAGTTTCAGCTTCTCGGCCAGTTGCGCGGCCAGTTGTTTTTCGAGTCCCACGGCGTTTTGGACCTCGATATCGAAGAGGGCTTGGGCAGGATTGGCGCCGGCTTCCGATTCGGTGGACGACGAAGCGACATCGGCCGCCGCGTGCGGGGCTTCGAGTGCCGTCCCGGCATCGCCGGTAGCCTCGCCGGAGGAGGCTTCGGGCTCGATCTCCGCGGCCTCGGCTGGGCAGCCAACCTTTCCCTCGACGGCCGACGCGTTTTCAACACGAACCTCGGTGACGATCACCTTCCGGCGGCGGGTCAACAGGAAAGCGACGGCTGCCAGAGCCGATAGCGCGCCGCCGGCAAGCAATCCGATCAGGAGCAGGTTCCAGTTCCCGGAACTGTCCTTCAAGAACGCCGCCGGACCGGATGGCGGAGTGGCAACGCGGGGCGCCTGCCAGGACAGCGTGGACTCAAACGGCAGGCTTTCCACCACCACCAGATCATCGCGGGACGACTGGAATCCCACGGCCGCAGCCACAAGATCTCGCGTGGACTTCATACGTTCGGCCGACGGCGCTTCGACCAACCGCCTGGCCTTGGGGTCGGTGCCGTCCCAGCGCACGATGTGGTCCAGCAACACCGACACGGAAACACGGCGCAGATTGCCCTGCGGCATCTGGCTCTTCTTGATCGTCCGGCTGGTTTGAAAAGCCAGATTCTCCGTACGGCGGCTCACCCCCTGCCCCGCGCCACCCGGCCGTGAGGTAGGCCGCGGGAGATTGGAGGCCACACCCGGCACGCCCTGCGCAGTCTGGGCAAGGGCTGACTCTTCGGAGCGTTGCGAGGTGGTCATGACGCTTTAGTCCGGGCCATAGCTTTCTTCGCTTTGCTCGGACTGCTGGAGGTCGCACTCAACAGCTACGGCGGCGCGAAAGCGGTCCGGCCCGAGGAGTGGCTCCAGCGTGGCATTAACCTTGGCGCGCAGATCCCGCTCAAGCGATCGTTTATAGGCCAGCAGCGATTGGTTGAGAACTTCGTCCGGCTCAGACGTTCCAGGCGGCCGGGTCAACAGATTGCCGTGTACGTCCAGCAAGGCGACGGCGTCTGGCGTCAGTCCTTCCACGGCGCTGGCCAGCAGGTGGGCAATCGCTTTGACGTTCGGCGCCGACAGCTTGCGCGCCGGCTTGAGCTTCACCATGACGCTGGCCTTGGCCGCCCGCCGCTGGTCTTCGAAAACCGAATCCTTCGGCGGCGTGATGTGCACGCGGGCAAACTCCACTTCATCGATGCCAGCCACCGTACGCTCCATCTCGCCTTCGAGCGCCCCGGGATAGTTCACCTGCTGGGTGAATTCAGTAATCCCGAAATTGTTGCGGTCAAACAGCTCAAAGCCGATGCGCCCGCTTTTGGGGATGCCCGCGGCGGTCAACTCAAGGCGCAGATCATTCACCGCAGCGCTGCGCACCCGGATCGAGGTGCCGGTGTCAGACAACTTGTACTCGGCATTGCGTTCTTTCAGCCTCGCCACAACTGAAGACGCATCGTCGGCGCTGAGGTCGGAAAACAGCACGGTGAAGTCGCGATTGTCCTGAGAACGCATCAACCAGAACAGACCGCCGAGCACAGCGAGCGCCGCGATGCTGATCGATATTTTGTGACGGAGAGACAGACTCTCCAGGAGTTGCCGGATCTGGTCCATGTCGAGTTACAACCGTGCGCGTGTTGTGCGTCAGCGGCTCAGAGCTGCATCCGCATCACTTCCTGGTAGGCCTGCACGACCTTGTTCTTCACCTGCAGGAAGAGTTCAAAGGCCAGCTCCGATTGCTGAGCCGCAATGGCTACTTTGTGGACTTCCTCTTCCCCGCCTCGCACAAACCGGTTGACGGTCTGGTCTGCGGTGACACGATAGCCCTCGACGCGGGTAATGGCCTCGGTCAACAGGTCTGAAAATGGAGTGGCGGCTTCGCCGGCGCCCGCCGACACCGCTCCGGCCAGTTCACCGGCAATACCCGCCACCGGTTCGCTGACGTGCTGGATGGTGGGCCAACGGGAAAGCGAGAAAATTGACGAGTGACGGAAGAATGCCACTTTGGGAACCGAAATGAAATCAATCAAGAGTGCACCCGATGCACGAATTGGATGAATGCATTGCTAGACTAGAAGGCCAAGCAGCCGTGCCCTCAAACGTTGACACTCGCCTCAAGATCATGGCGGCACACGCCGTCCAGGCGGCCTCTTTCGGCGACGCCCAGTTTGTCCTGGTCTATCTCGATCCGTTGACCCAGGCGCATGCGGCGCGTTTGGAGCAAGTGGCGACGGCCGGCCCGCTGGTGGCGGTCGTGCTCGACCCACCCGCGCCACTCCTTCGGCCGCAGGCCCGGGCCGAACTCGCCGCTTCGCTCGCTTGCGTCCAGGCCGTGGTCACTGGCGCGGGCGAGGAGTGGCTTGCTTCCATTGCTCCCCTGCGGCTGATCGACGAACGTAACGCAGACATCGCGCGGCGCCAAGGTCTTATGCAACACGTTACCGCGCGCCACGCCCTCGCCTGACATGCGCATTCTTCTTGTCCGGCTGGGCGCGATGGGCGATGTGATTCACGCCTTGCCCGCCGCAGCCACGCTCCGGCGCAGTTTTCCCGGCGCGCGAATCACCTGGGTGGTGGAGCCGCGCTGGTCACCGCTCCTAGAGAGAAACCCGGCGGTGGATGAGGTGGTATTGTTTGACCGCCAGGGCGGAGCACGGGGAATGTGGCGGTCGGCCCGCGCTCTGGCACCGCGTAAGTTTACGTTGGCACTTGACCTGCAAGGGTTGTTGAAGTCTGCAATGGCTGCGCGGCTGGCCGCCCCTGGCGCGCAACGCTGGGGACGTGACCGCCCGCGGGAGTGGCCGGCGGGGTGGCTGTACAACCATCGGGTGCCGCTGGATGATCGGGAACATATCGTTGACCAACATCTTGCCCTGGTGACGGCCGCGGGCGGGACGATGACAGACCTGACGTTCCCGCTCCCCGCTGGACGGCCTGAAGGCACGGTGCCGGCCGGGCCGTTTGTTCTGGCAAGCCCCCTGGCCGGGTGGGGCGCCAAACAATGGCCGCTTGACTACTACACCCAACTCGCCGCGCAGTTGGACCGCCGGCTGGGCCTGCCTCTTGTGGTGAACTTGCCGCCGAACGACCGAACCGAGGTCCCCGGCGCCATTCTGCATCGCTCTACGCTGAACGGGTTGATTGACACCACGCGCCGCGCGGCGGCTGTGCTGGGCGTCGATAGCGGGCCGCTTCATTTGGCGGCAGCATTGGGCAAGCCAGGCGTGGCGTTGTTTGGCCCCACGGACCCGGCCCGGAATGGGCCTTATGGCGGTACGCTCACTGTACTCCGCAGACCCAACGCCGCCACCTCCTACGCCCGCACCCCGCTCCCCGATGCCTCCATGCGGGCGCTCGCTCCCGACACTGTGCTGGAGGCGCTCATCGACCGTATTCCATCCTCTTAGGGGCTGGCAAGAAATCGAACAACAGAGTAAGGCGTAGCTCTGGCAGCGGACTGCTGGGCGTGAGCCTCGGTTTTCACGAGCCCAAGGCGGACCACGGCCAATATCGACATCGCGTCGGGCGGGAGGTGGCGAACCAACAGTCGCGTCCGATTATGTTATACTTCTTCCTGTAGAGTGGACTTACAAGGAGACATATAATAGTACGAGGACCCAATCCTTCCGCGCCGCGGACCTGGCAACCACCCTTCGGCCCAGTCAGATCGCGACCATGCCCCAATTGAAGAAGGCACTCGGTACCGAGGTGGACGTCACGGTTTTCCGCAAGTTGAAGCAGTTGGCCTACCGCACCAGCTACTCTCATCGCGGGGCTTACTACGCGTTGGATGAAACCATGCGCTTCGA
>VFZP01000268.1 GCA_016871115.1 Acidobacteriota bacterium | reverse complement strand
CCGCCAGCGGAAACTGGGTATTCTTGCCGCGCCGTGAGTCGGTCAGGTGTTGGGCAATGAGATCACCGAAGCCCAGCCGTTCGTCCAACTCACGCACCAGGATCAGACCGCCATCGGAGGTAACGCGCGATCCCTGGCAGTCGATCTTGAGAAGGCCGTTGCAAGAGAGCTGAAACGGCTGGTTTTGTTTGTCACCCATTGGGTACTGTCCTCCGCAGGGGCCTTCACTGCCTTCAAACCCTTATGGATATTGCTGCGGACGAGCATCCGAGAGACTCGCACGCGCGGCTCAAAACGGAAATGTGGGGTAATGACCAAACGGAGCGAGTTCTCTCCGAAGCATCCAGGGAGTCGGCATACAGGGCGTGGCAGCAGGCAAGGCAAGCTATCTTTGACGAGTGGACGTTCGCGACTGATCCTCTCAATTTGCAGCCAAAGGTGAGACCAGTGCTTAAGCGCGCCGCCGACTTGGTGCGAAAGTTCCCGCCCAAAGGTCTTGCCCAAGAGACGATCGACAACTTCGCGATCACCCTGGAAGCGCCCTGGGGAGCTCGAATCGAGAACAAGGTACGTGAAGCTCTTGGCCAAGGCGCGAGTGTGCTGGCAGCGGATAGGGTGATTGCGACGATAAAGGAGCTGGGGCTCAAGCCGTACGAGGCACCGGACCCCTTGCCACCAATCGACATTAATGAAGTTGACCTGATCTGCTGGATGGCCGTCACTAAGATCGGGACGACCGAGTAGCAGTAAGACGAAGGTATTAGCTGGCTGAGATGCGGCGTCTTTAGACTCACGATTGCGTCCAGATTAGCTAGCATTGTCAATCAACTGGTGAGCACATTGGCGGGTATCGGTCATCGCGTGGAACCTCCCGCCGGTGAAGCGGCGCTCGGGAACGCTTGCCTCCAGACCTCTCATATGTCACCACTAATCTAGCCGAGAGTCGTGAGGCGTTCCCTTCGCGCGGTGCCCGACACCACATGGAGGCCAGGGAATGTTCTAACTCAGCAGGCCGCGCACTACGCGACCGTGGACGTCCGTGAGCCGGTAGTGGCGGCCCTGGAACTTGAAGGTGAGGCGCGTGTGATCGACGCCTAGCAGGTGGAGCGAGGTGGCGTGGAGGTCGTGGATGTCCACGGGGTTTTCGATGATGTTGTAGCTGAAGTCGTCCGTTTCGCCGTAGGTCTGGCCACCGCGGGTGCCGCCGCCGGCCATCCACATGGTGAAGCAGCGGGGGTGGTGGTCACGGCCGTAGTTGGTCTCGGTGAGTTCGCCTTGCGAATAGACGGTTCGGCCGAATTCGCCGCCCCAGATTACGAGGGTGTCGTCCAGCATGCCCCGGTTTTTCAGATCCTGCAACAACGCCGCCGTGGGTTGGTCCGTCTGCTCGGTTTGCCTCGGCAAATCGCGCGGGAGGTTGTTGTGCTGATCCCAGCCCCGGTGGAAGAGTTGAATGAAGCGCACGCCGCGCTCGGCGAGCCTCCGGGCCAGGATGCAGTTGGCCGCATAGGTCCCCGGCGTGCGCGCGTCGGGACCGTACAGGTCAAACACCGATTGCGGCTCCTTGGTCAGGTCCGTCAATTCCGGCACCGAGGTCTGCATGCGGTACGCCATCTCATATTGCGCAATGCGCGTTGCGATCTCCGGATCCTGCATTTCCTCGTGCTTCATCGTGTTCATCTTGCCGAGGTCATCGAGGAAGCGGCGGCGCGCGGCGGGCTCGTAGCCGGCGGGGTTCGACAGATACAGCACTGGGTCCTGCGCGGCGCGGAACTTCACGCCCTGGTAGCGCGTGGGCAGGAAGCCCGAGCCCCACGCACGGTCCGCGAGCGCCTGCGAGTTGCCTTTGCCCTGCGACACCATCACCACAAAGGCCGGTAGATCCTGATTCAAACTCCCGAGGCCGTAACTGAGCCACGCACCCATGCTGGGGCGGCCGGCGAGTTGGAAGCCGGTCTGGAAGAAGGTCACCGCAGGGTCATGATTGATCGCTTCGGTGTGCATCGACTTGATAACACAAAACTTATCCGCGAGCTTCGCCGTGTGCGGCAGCAACTCGCTCATCCACGTGCCAGCCTTGCCGTGCTGCGCGAACTTGAAAACGCTAGGCGCGGTGGGGAACGTGGTTTGAAACGCGGTCATGCCCGTGAGGCGCTGGCCTTTACGGATCGAATCAGGCAGATCTTTGCCGCGCTGCGCGGCGAGCGCGGGCTTGTAGTCAAACAGGTCAAGCTGCGAGGGCGCGCCGTGCTGGAAGAGATAGATGACGCGCTTGGCTTTGGCGGCGTGATGCGGGAGGGCAGCATCCGCTGCCGCCTCGGCATCGCGGCCGAGGAGCGAACCCAACGCTGCGAGTCCAACGCCGGTGGCCGTGCGGCCGAAGAAGTGGCGGCGGGTGAGATCGAGTGGATTGGTCATCATTCTTTGGTCACCGCTTCGTCGAGATTCAGCAGGAGGCTCGCCACGGCAGAGTACGCGGCGAGTTCGCGCGGCGCGAGGGACGTGTCCGTCTTCGATTCGCCCTGCGCGAGGAACTCCTGGGCTTTCTCCGGCGAGGCGAAATAGTCAAGGTGATAGGCGAGATTGTCGCGCAGTACGCCCATCTCCGCGGCGCGCGGCGTACGGCTGAGCACCAGCTCAAAGCCATGGCGGAGACGCGCGGCCGAGTCCGGACCACCTTCGCGAATCATGCGCTGCGCGATGAATTTCGCAGCTTCGAGGAACGTCACATCGTTCATCAGGTTCAGCGCCTGGAGCGGCGTGTTGGTGCGATTCTCCTTCACCACACACGCCTCGCGATTCGCCGCGTCGAAGTTCACCATCATGGGCGGCGCGATGGTGCGCTTCCAGAAGGTATAGAGTCCGCGGCGATAGAGGTCCGCGCCCTGGCTGCGCGAGTAGTGCATGTCCTGCATGGCGAGTTCATTCCACAACCCGTCCGGTTGATAAGGCTTCACGCTCGGCCCGCCGAGTTTTTCGTGCAACAACCCCGCGGCCTGCAGCGACGCGTCGCGAATCATCTCCGCGGCGAGGCGATAACGCGGGCCGCGCGCGAGGAGGCGATTCTCCGGGTCCCGCTGCAAGAGCTCCGGCGTGGCCCGCGACGACTGGCGATACGCCGCGCTCGTCACTATCAGGCGATGCATCGCTTTCATGTCCCACCCGGTGCGCACGAACTCAGTGGCGAGCCAATCGAGGAGTTCGGGGTGCGAGGGCCACTCGCCCTGCTGGCCGAAGTCTTCCACCGTCTTGACGAGGCCCGTGCCGAAGTGGAGCTGCCAGATACGATTCACGGCGACGCGCGCGGTGAGCGGATGTTTGGGATCAATGAGCCATTGCGCGAGCCCTAAGCGATTGTTGAGCGCGCCCGCGCGCAGCGGCGGCAGCACGGCAGGCACGCCGGGCTCTACCTTTTCGCCGGGCTTATCATACGCGCCTCGGAGCAGCAGGTGCGTGGGGCGGCGCTCGGCATTTTCGGCCATCACCATCGACGTGGGAAAGGTGCGCACCAGGAGATCGCGCTCATATTCGAGCGCTTCGAGCGAGCGCCAGGCGGCGTCGATGCGGCGCGGTACGCTCGCCGGCGCGTGGCCCGCGATGGCTGCGACTTCCGCGCCCGAGAGCACGCGGCCGTAGATCAACACGTCATCCACCAAGCCGCGCAGGCGATTGTCTTTGCCGCCGCCTCCGCCGATGCGGAGCGGCTCGTTGAACTTGCCGCCGGCGTTGCGCAAGGGGCGGTAGAGCGTTTCCTGATCGACCTTGAAGGGCAGTTCGCGGCCGTCCACGTAGAGGTGAATGCCGGCGGCGGAAACGGTGCCGTCATAGGTGACGGCCACGTGCTGCCAGCGGCCGGGCGTGAGCGCGGCTTCGCGCGAATCGACGCGAAGCGCGTCGCTGTCGTAGTTGCTGGTGAGGTGGAAGTGGAGCCTGCCGTCTTCCGCGTAGAGACCGATGCCGCGGCCGCGCGGGCTATCACTCATGTGCGACAGCAGTGCGCCCGTCGTTGCGTCGAGCTTCACCCAGGCGGCCCAGGAGAAATGCTCAGTGATGTCGTGCTGCGCGACGCCGGCGAAGTCTACTGAGGCTGTGCCGTCGAGCCTGGCGGCTTTCCCCCAGCGGCCGGCGGGCTCGGCGCGCTCGGCGAAGTCAAACGGGAACCAGGCTTGGAGGCCGGCTTGCGGCCACCAGTGTTCCTCGGTCGCGGCGGGTGCGTGGGCGGCAGCGGTGCGCTGCACGGCAATCTGCGCGTCGAGCTTGGCGAGCGATTGCTGCTGACTGCGCGTGGGCGCTCTCATGAGCGGCGGCGAGTTGCCGTACTTCATGGCGCGGCCGTTCTCCGGGATGTTGTTGAAGTAGGCAAACATCCGGTAGAACTCCTGTTGCGTGAAGGGGTCGTACTTATGGTTGTGGCAGCGGGCGCAGCCGAGCGTGAGGCCGAGGAAGACGGTGGAGGTGGTTTCGACGCGATCGACCACGTATTCGACGGCGTACTCTTCGGGGATGATGCCGTCTTCGGTATTGCCGCGGTGGTTGCGATTGAAGCCGGTGGCGAGGCGCTGATCGAACGTGGGGTTGGGCAGCAGGTCTCCGGCGAGTTGTTCGAGCGCGAACTGGTTGTGGGGGAGGTTACGGTTGAAGGCTTCGATGACCCAATCGCGCCAGCGCCACATGACGCGCTCGCCGTCGAACTGGTAGCCGTTCGAGTCGGCATAACGCGCGGCGTCGAGCCAGCGCACGGCCATGCGTTCGCCGTAGCGGGGCGAGGCGAGGAGGCGGTCGACGGCGTTTTCGTAGGCGCGCGGGGAACGGTCCGCGCGGAAGGCGGCGAGTTCGGCGGGCGTGGGCGGGAGGCCGGTGAGATCGATGGCGGCGCGGCGGAGGAGGGTTTCGGGCGCGGCTTCGGGGGTGGGCGCGAGGCCTTCGGCTTCGAGGCGCGCGAGGATGAAACGGTCGAGATCCTGGCGGGGCCAGGCCGGGTTTTTCACGGCGGGGATCGGGGCGCGTTCGGGCGGGAGGAACGCCCAGTGCTTCTGCCACGCGGCGCCTTCGGCGATCCATTGGCGGAGCGTGGCGACTTCTTTTTCGGTGAGCTGGTGGCCGGTGAAGGCCGGCGGCATGCGGCGGGCGGGCTGGGCGGCGGTGACGCGGCGCATGAGCTCGCTGGCGTCGGGTTGACCGGGGGCGATGACTCTGCGGGCCTCAGTTTCGACGTCGAGGCGGAGCGGGATGTTCTTGGTTTTCGCGTCGGGCCCGTGGCAGGCGAAGCATTTGTCGGAGAGGATGGGCCGGACGTCGCGATTGAAGGTGACGGAGGAGGCGGCGAGGAGAAGGGAGAGGGCGAGCGGCGCAGTCATAGCGGTGGGTCGTTTTTATTGTAGTGGAGTGGCGCGGTTGGGCGGGACTGAAAGTCCCGCGCGGGCTAAAAGCCAGCCCTACAAAGAGGCTGTGAAGAGTTCGGTGGAGAAGTAGCGCTTCATGCGGTCGGGAAACACGGTTACCACTTGCGCGCCCGCGGGGAGGCGCGATGCGACTTGCTGCGCGGCGTGATAGTTGAGGCCGGAGCTGGGGCCGACGGGAAAGCCGAGGCGGATGAGTTCACGCGTGGCGGTGAGGGCTTCGCCGTCGGGCACTTCGATGGTCTCAAGGCCGGGGAGGGCTTCCGGCACGAATAGCTTCGACAAACTATCAACAACGCCGGGGATGCAGGTGCTGAAGCTGCAACACTCAACGCCGCCGAGGCCGACTTCGGTGATGAGCACTACGGGGCGCGCGACGACGGGGCGGACGTTGCAACCGGCTTCGGCGAAACCTTGATACAAGCCCACCAACGTGGCGCCCGTGCCTATGCCCAACACGACTGCGTCCACGAGGCCACCGAGGAGTTGATCGAGAATTTCGCGCGCCGTGCCGGTGCGGTGGGCCTGCGCGTTATCGGGATTGGCAAATTGCCGCGGGAGGAACGCACCAGTTTCGGCGGCGAGCTACTCGGTGGCGGCCAGCGCGCCCGCCATGCCGCCCGAGCGCGGGGTGAGCCTGATCTCGCCGCCATAGGCGCGAATCATCAACACGCGCTCGCTCGATACGCCCTCCGGCATCACGGCCGTGAAACGCATGCCCATCTGCGCGCAGGCGAGCGCCATGGCGATGGACGTGGATCCGCTGGACGCTTCCGCCACGTGCGCTCCGGGACCGACGCGCCCTTCGCGCCACGCTTTCTCCAGGATGAAGCGCGCAATGCGGTCCTTGGTGGATCCGCTGGGATTAAAAAAGTCTAGCTTGCACCATACTGGCGGACCGGGGGCAGCGCGACGGCGACCAAGAGAGTCGCAGCGAGGCGATTCAGATAGGCATGGCCGCCGGGCAGCCGGCTCATGCCTTGGGCTGGTAGGCCACAGCGTCGATTTCGACCTTCATCTGCTTGTTGGCAAACTTGCACTCGATGGTAGTGCGCGCGGGCTTGGCTTCGCCGAAGAACTCGCCGTAGACTTCGTTCATCGCGGCAAAGTCGTCGCCATCGCGCAGGTAGACGTTGCACTTCACTACGTCGCGCATGGACGCGCCGCAGCCTTCGAGAATCAGGCGCACGTTGTTCAGCACCACGCGCGTTTCATGCTTGATGTCGCCGAAGGAGAACTGGTTGGTCTCCGGGTCCACCGGGCCCTGGCCGGAGACGTACACGAAGTCTCCGGCGCGGACCGCGGGCGAATACGGGCCTCTCGGCGTGGGGATGCCAGACGGGGTAATGCGATCGATCATTGCGGGCTCTTCCTCGGGCGCTTGGTGGTGGCCGTCTTGCGCGGGGACTTGGCGCCGGCGCGCTTGGCGGTGGCGCGCGAACGCGATGGCGGTACCGGCTTCGGATCCGGCTCGAACGGCGAAGGCTGGCCCGCGACGATGGGCTGGCGCTCATCGTACACGTGCGGCTTGTCCTCCACATCGCGCGCGGGCGGAGCCGGCGGATAGAACTCGGCGCCGAGGTACACCATCAGGCCCTTCTCTTCGTCGGGCTCCACGCGAACCACGGTGCGATCCTGCGCAAAGTTCAGCAGTTCGTTGAACGCCTGGAAGCCGTAAGCTTTCCAGTCAAGCTGCGGGGCTTCTTCGCTCACCCATTGCTGCAACTCGTCACCGGTGGCGCCTTCTTCGAGGTCGAGGCGGTGATCTTCGAGCACGTCACGCAGGAACGGCAGCGCGTCTTCAGGGCGCAGTGCCGGCTTGTCCATCACGCTCGAACGTTTCCGCTCGATCATGTAGCGGCCGCCGGAGCCGGACACGTTGACGAACTCGCCCTTCTTCAGCAGCTCCACAAACTCCGAGAAGCTGTGCGCGCCATACGCCTTTTCGTTGAACGACGGCGAAAGCTGCAACATCGTGGACTTGAGCAAGCCGAGTTGCGGCTGCACGGCGCGGCGTTCGAGCACTTCGAGCGCGCGTTCGACGAGCGGCACGGCCTGGCCGAGATCGAGCGGCGCGGGCCGATCCTTGCGCTGCTGTTGCTGTCCACCGCCGCCGCCTTGTTGCCCACCCTGCTGCTGCTGTCCACCACGGTCGCCGCGGTCTCCGCGATCGCCGCGGTCACCACGTTCACCGCGCGGCGGACGGTCCTGCCGGCCGCCACCGCCCAGGCCCTGCTGTTGTTGGGGAGGCGGAGCGGCTGCGGGAATGTCGTCGGTCAACAGCGACTCGTAACTGATGAACTCGTTGCAATTTTGCTGGAGAATCGTCGAGGTGAACGCCTTGCCGCCGATGATGAACACGGTTTTGCCGTATTCCTTCAGCTTGTTCACCAGCGGAATAAAATCGCTATCGCCGCTGATGATGGCAAACGCGTTCACATGCGGGTGCGTGAAGGCCATCTCCAGCGCGTCGAGCGCGAGATTGATATCGCCGCCGTTTTTGTCGCCGCGCGGCGACGGAATCCGCTGCACCATCTGCACGGCGTTTTCCGCCATCATGCGCGTGGCTTGTTCCTGCCGGCCCCAGTTGGCGTAGGCAAACTTGGCGACAATCATGCCGCGCTCTTTCAAGGCGTCGAGCACGGGGCCGACGTGAAACTCACGCCGCAAGGTGCTCTTGACGCCGATTTCGATGTTGTCGTAGTCGACATACACCGCAATATTCAGTTTTTCCATCCTAAACGAGACTCCTTATGTCCCTTGCGAGTTCGTGCGCCTTCAGGCCGCGGGAACCGTAGCGGTGGCCGTGGCTTGCCGGATGAACTCTACAATCGCGTCGAGCGAGGCTCCGGGCTGGAACACCGCCGACACTCCCTTTTTCTTTAACGCGCCGGCATCGCCGTCGGGAATGATTCCGCCGACAATGACCAAGACGTCTTGCATCTGCTTTTCCGCCAGTAACTCCAGCACGCGCGGCACGATGGCCATGTGGGCACCGGAAAGAATGGACAGGCCAATGACGCGCACGTCCTCTTGCAGCGCCGCGTTGACGATCATTTCGGGCGTTTGCCGCAGGCCGGTGTAAATGACCTCCATGCCGGCGTCGCGCAACGCCCGTGCGATCACTTTGGCGCCACGGTCGTGGCCGTCAAGGCCCGGTTTGGCTACGAGGACCCGAATTGGTCCTTCCATATTTGTGAGTTGCAGGCGAATTTCGATTGGGCCGGACCAGCCACGCGGCTAGTACTGCCTCTCCCTATTAGACCACAAAACGCCGCCCTTGACATGGGATTCGTACCGTTATCGAAAACTGGCGCGGAGATGCTGTTTGAAGTCTTCAGCCAACGCTATGAACGCGTTTCCACATTGGTAACCAGCAACCTGCCATTTGCCGAATGGACCGAAGTGCTGGGATCGGAGCGGCTGACGGGGGCGTTGCTGGATCGGTTGACGCACCACGTGCACATCCTGGAGATGAATGGCGACAGCTACCGGCTGA
>VFZP01000267.1 GCA_016871115.1 Acidobacteriota bacterium | reverse complement strand
GTGGTTGCGCAACTCAAACCCGCCGATCTCGATCTCCTGCACCTGCAGTCCCGCCCCGAAAGACAGGTTGTACTGCGTGGCCGCCGCCGCGCCCGTATAGTCGGAATCCCAGCGGAACGCCACATTCACTTGCTTCCACTCGCGCGTGGCTGCCGTCGCCGTCCAATCCACCGGCTTCGCCCACGGACTCGCGCTCTGCTCCACCACAAAATGCGAAATCGCCGGGTCCTCGCGTGTGGAGCGAATCCAATACTTCGCCACTCCCCAGTCGCCTTTGCGCACGGGCAATGTCGCAAAGCAGCGCATGCGCAGATCCCACGCATTCGTCCCAACTCCCGCGTCGTCAGCCGCCATACCCAGGCGAATCCCGGACCATCGGCCACTTCCACCACCGAGGATGCCCGCCGCTGCCCGACTTCTACGCGCGAAAAGCAGCTCCGCGCATCCACCGCCAGCACGCTCGGCGCCGGCTCCTGCGCGAACGCCGGCCAAGCCAAGCCCTCGGCCGCCATCGCCGCCCTATGCATTTTCACTCGCCGTGATGGTCGCACGGCGAGGCCCAGGCCCGCGCAAGCGTTTTCTATGCTATCGTCGACAGGTTTCGCAGGCCAGAAAGGACGACTCATGCAAACGCTCCTCCGCTCGCTCGCCGCTTCCGCCGGACTTTGGCTCGCCGCCGCGTCGGTGCCCGCTTCGCTCCCGGCCCAGCAGGCCAAGTCCGCCGCGCCCGCCAAACTGCGCGACCCCGACGTGCCCTACGTCCCCACCACGCCTGAAGCCGTGGAAGCGATGTTGAAGCTCGCCGATATCAAAAAGACCGACGTGCTCTACGACCTCGGTTGCGGCGACGGCCGCATCGTCGTCACCGCCGCCAAACTCCACGGCGTCCGCGGCGTCGGCATCGACATCGACCCCCAACGCATCGGAGAAGCCAACGAAAACGCCAAGCGCTCCGGCGTCGATCACCTCGTCACCTTCAAGCTCGGCGACTTGTTTGAAGCCGACTTCCGCGAAGCATCCGTCGTCACTCTCTTCCTGCTCCCCCGCATCAATATCAAGCTCAAGCCGCGCCTGCTTGAACAACTCAAGCCCGGCACGCGCATCGTCTCCAACACCTTTGATATGGGCGAGTGGAAAGCCCAAAAGGAATCCACAGTCGACAGCGAAGATTTCGACACCGGCCTCAGCCGCAAGTTCCTCCTGTGGACCATCCCCGCCTCGAAGCAAGCGCCGTAACGCCGCCGACAGCACTCAAAGTACCAATACCCCGTCCACAGGGTATCTGAGCCCGTATTGTGGTTTTGATTCTCGACTTTACATCCGGTTTTCGATAGCCTTGTCTTTACATCCGGTTTTCGATAACGTAGATCCTTCCGAGAGCTTTTTTCTCTTCCCTCATCAGGAGGTACACGCACACATGCTCCCCGCTCTCCTCGCCCTGCTGGCTGGAATCGGCCTCTGTTTCTGTTGCGTCAGCCACTATGCGCCGATGATCCAGGCCGACATCCTCGGCCGAACCAAATCCGCCTTTCAGGCCGCCGGACTGAACCCCGGTGCCATCTCCGTGGATGGCCGCGACGTGCTGCTGCGGGGCTACAAAGGCTTACCGGAGATCAGCCCCGATGCGCAAGCAAGGGCGCTTGCCGTTTGGGGTGTGCGCGATCCTGTGCGCATCGAAGAAATTCCCCTGCCTGCGCCTGTGGCGCCCCCTCCCCCTCCGGCCGCCGTTACACAGGTGCAGACCAGGATCGATGAGATCATCCGGCTGAAGAACGTCGAGTTCCTCACCGCCAGCGCCAACCTCACGCCCGTCGGGCAAGCCACGCTCAACGAGGTGGTCGCCGCGCTCGCCAAGGCCCCTCATATGCAGGCGGCCATCGCCGGGCACACCGATTCACAAGGCTTGGCCGACGCCAACCGGGCGCTGAGCGTAGCCCGGGCCCAATCGGTAAAGGCCTACCTCACGGCCAAAGGGATCGCCGCCGCGCGCATGACCGCCGTCGGCTTCGGCGACACCAAGCCCATCGCCCCCAACGATACGCCCGAGGGGCGGCAGCGCAACCGCCGCATCGAATTTTCCGTTACCGCCGAGGGCAAGGCCGAAGTCTTGCCGGCTACACGCTAACTCCGGCACAACCACCAACTCACTGACGAAACAAAAAAAGAGGCGGCTAAACCCGTGGACTACCTATCAAATAAACTCTGGATGTGTCTGCTGTTTGCGCTGGCGATTGGCGCTGTGGCGGGCTCGCTGTTGTATCACTGGCTGCGTGGACGCAACTGGTCGCTCACCGAATCGACCCTACGCGGTGAGCTCGACAACTACAAAGGCCAGATCGGCGGCCTGCAAACGAACCTCACGGCCGATCGCGGCAAGCTCAGCGCGGCCGAGGGCAAACTGGGCGAACTGCAGACGCGCCTCACCGGGCTGAACAGCGACCTCACCGCACGCAATACCGAACTCGCCAAACTCCGCGCCGAACTCACCTCCGAGATTAGCGAACGCGACCGCGCCCTCGCTCTCGGCAAAACCGAACTCGCCTCCTGGCAGACCCGCTTCACCAACCTCGAACCCCTCGTTGACCGCAAGGAGCAGGAACGAGCCGCCGCCGAACAACGCAGGCTGGCCGCCGAGCGCGAGTTTGCCGCCAAAGACGTGGAGCTGAAGAATTCGCAGGTACGCCTGAAGGAACGCGACTCGGAGCTGGCCAAACTCCGCGGACGCCTCGGCGAACTCGAAGCGCTGCCCGCCCAGCTCGAAGCGCGTGACGCCCGCATCAAAGATGTGGAAGCCCGCCTCGCCGCCGCGGCCGCCGAGAAGGATGCCGAAATTGCCCGCCTGCGCGGCGTCGTGGCCACCCGCGACACCGAAGCCGCCGAGAAAGAATCGCGCTTCCGCGAAGTCGTCGGCGAACGCGACAACGATCTCGCCCGTCTCCGCCTGCGCGTAGGCGAACTGGAGCCGGCGCTCGTACAACTGGCTGACCGCGACAAGCAGATCACCGAATGGGATGCGCGGTTCCACTCCACCGTCGGCGAACGCGACGGCGAGATTGCCCGCCTCCGCGCGCGCCTGGATCAACTCGAATCGCTGCCAGCTCAATTGGCCGCCGCGCGCCAGCAAGTCACCTAGACTCAGGCGAGCCTCTCTGATCGCGACACGCGCCTCACGCATTGGGAGACCCGTTTCCAATCGCTCAGCACCGGCAAGGCCGACGAGATCGCCCGCCTCGCCGCACAACTCGCCGAACGAGGCGGACAGTTGGCGGAGTGGGAGCGCCGCGTTGCCGCCCTCACGCAGGAAAGCGGCGCTAGCATCGCCGGACTCCAGTCGCAGCTCACCGCCGCCGGGGACGCCGCCAAGCAACGCGATGCCGAAGTGGCGAAGCTCCAATCTCAACTCTCCGACTGGTCCGCCAAGTTCTCCGCCGCCGACAACGCCGGCCAGCAGAGGGACGCCGATCTCGCCAAGTTTCAATCCCACCTCGCCGCCGCTGGCGAAGCGCCCAAACAGCTCGACGCCGAACTGGCGAAGCTCCAATCCCAACTCGCCGACTGGTCCGCCAAATTCTCTGCCTCCGACAACGCCGACCAGCAGAAGGACGCCGATCTCGCCAAACTCCAGTCGCAACTCACCGAACGCGACGGCGAATTGACCCGCTTCCGTGTGGTCATCACCGACTGGGAAAAGAAGTACTCCGCCGCCGCAAGCTCGAGCGAGGCCAAAGACATCGAACTCGCCCGCTTGCGCGAGCAGATAACCGAGTGGACCGGCAAATTCGAAGCCGTCAACGGAGCCGGGAAAGAGAAGGAGACCGAACTCACCCACCTCCGTGCCCAACTCGGCGAACGCAACGGAGGGCTCACACGCATCCGCCTCGTCATCACTGACTGGGAGAAGAAGTACCAGACCGCCCAGGCCCAGCACGAAGAGCAATCCGCTCAGTTCCGCGCCAAGCTCACCGAATGGGACCAACGCTACCAGTCCGCCAACGCGGGCAAGGACTCTGAACTCGCCGCCCCTCGCATGCGCATCGCCGAACTGGAACCGCTCCAGAAGGAACTCGCCGGGCGCGACCGGAAGCTGGCCGATTGGGAAACCCGCTTCACCGCCACCGCTTCCGAACATGGCTCGGCCCTTGCCGAACTCCAAGGCCAACTCGCCGAGCGCGATAACAAGATCGCCGGCTGGGAGTCTCGCTACAACGCCACACTGGGCGAACGAGACGCCGAACTCACATCCCTCCGCAAACGCCTCGCCGACGTCGCCGACCGCGACCGCCAGCTCAGCGGCTGGGACACGCGTTACCGAACCACGGTCTCGGAAAAGGACGCTGAGATCGCCCGGCTGCTCGCTCTCCTCGCCGAGCGCGAGGAAGAACTAAAGAAAGCCAAGTCGCGCCCCGCCGGCCCCCCGAAGGCATCCGAACGTGACGACCTGAAACTGATCTGGGGCATCGGCCCCGTGCTCGAGAAGCGCCTCAACGGCCTCCGCGTCTAGTATTTCCGCCAGATCGCCGAATGGACCCGCGAGGAAATCGAGTACTTCTCAGACCAGTTGAAGGAATTCCCCGACCGTATCCAACGCGACAACTGGGTGGAAGGCGCCGCCGACGAGCATTTCAAGAGGTACAAGGAACGCCTCAACCCAGGCAAGGCGTAACCGCGTACACTCGGCGGCCGTCCGGGTTCGGCGGGCTTTAGTAGCGGAACGCGGGCCAGCCGGCCCGTCATGGAAATCCGGAAAACCCCGTGCACCCGGCGTCTGTGTAGGACAGGCTTCAGCCTGCGGCGGGCTTCAGCCCGCCCTTCCGCCCGTGTACGGGCGCTTCAGAGATCCTCCGTCTGGCTGGGGTTTCCGCCTGATTACGGAACCTCCTGCCCGGCGGTAACGTATGAGATAGGTAGAGGTACACCCATCGTGCGTTTTCGTTTCCTGTCCGTTCCGGCTGTTTTCCTGTCCGCCGCCACGCTGTTTGGCGCCGCCGATGCGTCCATGGTCGATCTGATCATGCCTGACGCCAAAATCCTGATCGGCGTCGATTTCGAACGCGCCCGCAACTCCCCGTTCGGCCAGTTTGCTCTCCGCCAACTCCCCGGCGGCGATGAAGCGGGGCTGGACAAACTCGCCGATCTCACCGGATTCGATCCGCGCCGCGACCTGCACGAACTCCTCATTGCCACCTCCGACGCGGTTGTCCGTTCCGGTAAATCCGCGGACCCTACCCAGAACGCGGTCGTCGTCCTGCGCGGCGCATTCAATCCAGCCAAGCTTCTGGAGATGATCGGCAACCGCGCCCAGGTCACCGCCTACAATCGCGTGTCCGTAATGGAAGTCCCCTCGTCCGTGTCCCGCCGGGGCCCTGCGGCGGCAGGGGCAAAGGCGCCGGCAGCATCCGCTGCGGAACCCAATTGGGTCGGGTTCATGGGCAATCTCCTCGTCGCTGGCCCCAAGAGCGCTGTGCAAAAAGCCATTGATCGTGGCCGCGCCGCGCGCAAGCCAGACACCGCCGCGCTGCTCGCCCGCGTTCGATCCGCCGGCGCCAAGCACGACGTCTGGTTCCTCACCACTGTTTCGCCCACCGCTCTTGGTGGCAACCTCGGCAGTGCCAACATGCAGGGCGCGCTCAAGGGCGATCTCATGCAGGGCATCGAAAGCGTCATAGGCGGTATCAAGTTCGGCGCCAGCGTAGTGATGAGCGGCGAAGCCACGGCCCGGTCCGATCAGGACGCCTCCGCCCTCGTCGACGTGTTGCGCTTTTTCACCACCATGGCCCAGTCCAACGGTTCGAAGTCCGGCCCCATGGGCATGCTCAACGATCTGCAGATGAACGCCACTGGGCGCATTGTCAAGTTCTCGATCACCGCCCCGGCGGCTGAGTTTGAAAAACTCCTCGACTACGGCCTTGATCGCGCCCGCCCCGCACCGCGCTCGACTTACTAATCGCCTCGCACTTACTTACTGCGCCCGGTACCAGGCCAGCGTCCGCCGCAGCCCTTCCTCAAACGAGAACTGCGGCGCGTGCCCCAGCATCTTCACCGCCAGCGTCGTATCGGCCAGCGAATCCCGCACATCGCCCGCGCGCGGCGGGCCGTACAGCGCCGGCAACTCCACGCCCTCAATCTTCGTCAGTAAAGACCACAACGTGTTTAGCGAATAGCTGGCCCCGTTACCGGCGTTGAAAATCTTCCCGCCCACGCCCTCGGCGCGCGACGCCTTGATGATCAGCGGTGCCAGATCCTCCACGAAAGTGAAGTCGCGCGTTTGCTCGCCGTCGCCGTGCATCGTCGGCGGCGAGCCGGCCAAAAGGCACTTCATGAATACCGAAATCACGCCTGAATACGGACTCGATGGATCCTGCCGCGGCCCGTACACATTGAAGAACCGCAGACCCACCGCCTCCAGGTTCCAGCACTCCTTGAACACGCTGACGTAGTATTCGCCCATCAGCTTCTGCGCCGCATACGGCGACAACGGCTCGGGCGTCATCGTCTCCACCTTCGGCGAAGCCGTCTGGTTGCCATAGGCCGATGACGAGGCCGCGTACACCACGCGCTTCACGCCGCCTGCTACGCACGCCCGCAACACGCTGAACGTACCGTTGATGTTGATGTCGTGGCACGACAGCGGTTCTTCAATCGAGCGTGGCACCGAAGGCACGGCTGCCAGATGAAACACCACGTCGGCGCCTTCCACCACCCGGGCCACGCCGTCGTAATCACGAATATCCAAATCGTGATACCCGATACGATCAGCCACCTCACTGAGATTCGCCCGGTTGCCCGTGAAACAGTTATCCAATACTTCCACGCGGCCCGGGTCTGCCTCGGCCAGCAATTGGCGCACGAGGTTCGAGCCGATAAAACCGGCGCCGCCGGTAACAATGTAGTGTTTCATAGATTTCGTTCTACCTGAATATCAATCGAGTGTTTCGATGATGGACTTCAGATAGTTGATCGAATCGCCGGCAATCTTTTCGGCCCCAGCCGAAAAATCAAAGGCCTCCATCGACACCCAGCCCTGATAGTTCAGCCGCTTCAGCGTGGCCAGAATCGTCCGGAAATCGTAGTCGCCCGTTCCCGGATACCGCCCGTCCACTTCATTAACGTGGATGTGCTTAATGATGCCGAAATGCTTCTCAATCACGGCCGCGTGCGGACCCGGCTCATCGGCCGCATTGTGCGTATCGAACATCGTCCAGATGCCCGGGCTGCCGATGCGCGCCACCAGCGCCGCCGCCTCATCTTCGTTGTTCAGAATATCGGAATCGTGCTTGGGCAGCACCTCTGCCAGCACCGCCACGTTGCGCCGCACCGCATGCTCGGCCACGCCCGCCAGTCCGTTCTCAAAGTGCTGAAAAGCCTGCGCCGCCGTCAGCCCGCCGGTGGACGTACGCTGCTTCGGCGAACCGAAAATCATCAGCGACGGCGCACCTTGCGCGAGGTCGCCGCTGAGATCGATCAGGTTGTCGATATGCTGCCAGCTCCGCCACCGCAACTCTTCGTCGGGCGTCGTCACATGGAGCCCCTTCGGCGCCACCATCAGCCAGTGCAGCCCGACAAACGCCAAACCTTCGCCATCCATGATGCGACGGTACTCGGCGCGCTCAGCGGCGGTGATATCGGCTGGATCGGCCTTCAGCGTGAAATGCGCGATCTCAATCGCGTCATAGCCGGCCGTCTTGATCGCGCGACAGGTGTCGGCAAACTTCCAGCCCTCAAAAACTTCATTGCAAATGGCGTGGCGGAAACGAAAAGACATCGAAACATTATTCTACTCTGCCAGCGTGTGCACCACTTTGACAGCCCCGCGCATCCCCTCCCCGGCCAGCGTTTCGGCCAGCCCGCGCACGCCCGCCACGCGCGTCACCAGCCCATCCAGGGTGCGCCGCTCCAGCATCCCCAGCGTCTTCACGCCGCGCTTGAAATGCAGCAGCGACGCGTTCAAGCTGCCGATCACCGTCAGGTTCCGGCGGATCATTTCCAACCACGGCATCGCCCCCACCCCATCGCGCGCGCCCAGCAACCCCAGCACCCCGTTCGGCGCCAGCCTCTTAAGGCCCGTGAACGCCGCCTCGGGCGACCCCGTCGCCTCGATCGCAATATCCACCTCGTCGCGCCCCTCGCGTTCATACCGTGCCCCGGCGCGCCGAACCAGCGCCACGCGCGCGTCGCTTTCCTCTTCCAGCGATTGCACCGTCACCTTGATGCCCTGCAACTGCAACCGCAGCGCCGCCAGAATCCCAATCGGCCCCGCGCCCAGCACCAGCGCCATCTGCGCATCGGCCTGATGCGCGCGCAAGACAGACTCCACCAACTTCTCCACGGAACTGAGCGGCTCCACCAGAATCGCGTACGCACTCAGCGCCGCCGGCACCGGCACCAGATCGCGCACGCTGTCCACGGCAAACTCCGCCGCATAGCCATGCAGACCGAAGATGCCGCGTTCGCGATACTCACCTGATGAGCACAAATCGCGCCGCCCTGCGCGGCAGCATCCGCACGGCCCCGGGCACGCGCGCCGGATCGTCGGCGCCACCAGATCGCCCGGCCGCAAATCGCGCACCGCCGCGCCCAATTCCACAATCTCGCCCACGGCCTCGTGCCCCAGCGTCAGAAAATCTTTGCCCTCGGGCGGAAAGCCAAACGCAAACCGCGCCAACTCGCGGTCCGTGCCGCACACGCCCACCTCGCGCACGCGGAAGCGCACCTGCTCGGGATGCGTAATCTCCGGCTCCGCCACCTCGCGCGTGGCCACGGCGCGGCGCGCATAGTCGAGTCCAATCGCCTGCATTGGTAAATGTTGGCGCGGTACCGGCTTACGCCAGCCCGTTTCTAAGCTCCCCTTTCAAACCGTGCGTGCCGTTTTCCGGCACACGGCTTACCGATGATCTTCTTGGTGTGGCTTGCGCCGGGTACTTCACCGCGCCC
>VFZP01000266.1 GCA_016871115.1 Acidobacteriota bacterium | reverse complement strand
AGCCATCGGCATTGAATGCCATGCCCGCGGCCTTCCTGACCAACTCAAGATAGGCGGGGTTCTTGGTCAACTTGTACATCTCACCGAACAGCAAGTGGCCCGACTGGTGGCTGGCCGTTGCTTTCGCGCCCGGGAGCGGCTCCTTGGTACCCGTCAGATACGGCGCTGCGAGCTGTTCGGCGGAGGCGAGCGCGCCGGCCGGGTCGAGCCGGAGCCGCGCGGCCACCGCCATGGCCGGAATGTAGACGGCGTCTTCGAGCGTATGGCCGTAGTGTAAGGCAAGCTGGCGCGCGGCGTCACCAGGCGACCGCGCCAGCCGGCGTTCGATCTCCAGCCGCCACGGTGAGGCGGGGCGGGACTTGCCGCGCAGCGCCGCCGCCGCACCTGCCGGTGCAACGATCTGTGCGGGGATCTTGCCTGCAAGTGCGGCTGCGAGGCGCGTGGCGGCGGGGGCGGCGGCCGGGTCTGCCGCGACGATCACCACGGCGTCGGGCGCGCGCTGTAAGAGGTAGCGCCATAGATAATGCGCCTCGCCCTGCTCGCCGGCGTAGGCTTCGCCGGGCGGGGGGAACTGAGCCGAGGCCGGGTCTGTGAAGCGGTGCAGCAATGCGGTGTAGCCGCGGCGCAGTGCTTCCTGGCGGGCCGCGCGCACCGAGTCTTCCGTGCCGTCGAGCCCGCCGATGACGATCACCGACGGTGACGTGCCGCGCAACAACTGCATCACGGCATTGGCCGCCGTGATCCCAAAGCTGCCGGTCTTCGCCGGGACTTCAGCGGCTGGTGCGGAGACAAGGCCACCGAGTGTAAGCAGGATAGCGGTTCGCAAAAACATCGCTTGACTAGCATACCCACCCTCTCAAGGCAATCGGGGAGGCTACCGATAAAACACCTTATGAGATTCCGGTTGCTGGCACTGATCGCCCTGGTGTTGGGCTTGTCTCGTTTGGCGCTTTCGGCGGAGATATCCTTTTTCCCCACGGCCGCCCGGGTAGCGGCGTCCCCGTCCTCGGCGGCTGGGTCTACCCTGCTGGTGGCTGGTCAGCCGTTGAAAGTCACGAAGGTCAGCAACAGTAAGTCCAAGGCGGGGAGACTTGCCCGGCTGAAGCGCTCGTGGCGCGAACGCTTTGCGCGGCGTGCTCCGGTTGTGAAGCCGCAGGTGCCAGTGTTGCCGCCGCCTCCTCCGCCGCTTGCGTTCGACATCCCGTCGATCGTGCGGGAAGCTTGGCAAGACCGCATTGAGGCGCAGGCCTACATTCCGGGCGTCACGCCTCGGCCTGCCATGGTGTCGGTTTCCTCTTCTGCGGCAACGGCGGAACCGGCCTCCCGCCTGATTCCGAGGCCCACATACTGGTCTGTTGAGTATGTAGCTGCTTCAGCGCTGGCCCAAACGCAGGCCGCGCGATACCGCGGAGATTCCAGCCCACAGGCGCGTGATCGCTTTCGTTTGTAACGGTTGAGTGGCGTTACTTCGACGAAATTGTGAATCGGGCCAGGACGCCGTTCGCAAACTGAGTCTGGATTACCGAATCGGCTGACTCATACGAGGCCTCGACGATCGGCAACCCGGCGGCCTGAGTCGTTTTTCTGGTACGAGGTTCGCCCAACAGGTCCGTCACCTCGGCCTCAGTCAGCCCCTTTTTCAGAGCCGCAGCGCCGTCGCCTCGCGTGCGGAGAGCCGGTTGACGCCGATCGTTGCCTGCCGTCGCCCCTTCGCCGAAGTCCACGAACTCGGCGACAGCGGCGATGATGGCTTCGGGCGATGCTGCTTCCGGCGAAACTCCCTTGGGATAATGCAGATTGAATCGAGACCCGGAGCGCAGCCGCCGTTCGCGCTCCCACTCCTGCGCTTCGACCTCCACCCGTCCGCCAATGGCCCGCAGGCGAGTTTCTTCGCGTTCCCGGTCGCGCCGCAGGTAGTCGATCTCACGGTCAAGGTCGCGCCGCCGGTCGCCGGAGGCATTGTTGCGCTGTTTTTCGAGATCGCGTTCGCGGCTCGATTTCGACACGTACGTATTTGGCACCGATGGCCTCCCGGCGGTATCGCTCCACGAGCCAAAGCCTCCGCCGTTCAGTTGAAACTCGATCAGCTTCGGTTTGATATGCACCTTGGTGACAGTTGCCTCGTCGCCCTTGCGGAGTGCCGCGCCATAGCGCTTGATGGCGTCTCCGACGCGGCGCCAGTCCACGCGGTCTTCGCGCTGCGGGTACACATTGATGCCGCCGTCGTCGCCGGGCATGTCGATCTTCACACGCACCGTCTTGCCTTCAAACGCACGGCGCAGGTGGGCGTCTTGGGCGGCCGCGAGGAACGGCAAAAGGGTGAGCAGGCTCCGGAGCATTTCTTTAGAATACTTCGAGCGAGCGCTTATTCAGAACCGCCGGCCGGCCGTAGAGCCGAGATGGTGGGCGCGGCGCGCAGCACCACCCAGGGCACGCGCTTGAGGATGGCGCGGTTGGTGCCGGTTTCAAAATACAAATAGTGCGAGTCAGCCTGACGCATCGGCACAGAGGTAGCGTAGATGCCGTTGATGTCCGCATGCAACCACTGCTCGGAGAGCTGCTCGCCAGTCACAGCGAACCGGCGCACGCGCACCGGGGGCGGCAGTTACTGCGGATCGGGGTTGGTGAGTTGGCGTACGCGGAACTGCAGGTTGGCGAATTCCGTTGCGATCGGGCCTGCCGGCCGCTTCACCACTTCCAGTTCAAGCAGCTTCACTCCGCGCGGCGGGGCAATGAAGTAGGTGCGCCCGTCTTCGTCTGTTTTGGCGAAGAGCTTGGAGAGCAGCCCGCCGGCTTGAGCACTGGTGCCCACCAGCAGCGAAGCGATCAGCGCATACCGTAGGGGTCGCATAGGGATTTCGCTCATTATGCGCATACGATCCACCCGAGGCAGCCCCATCCTCAGGTCCAGACACCTTAGTCTGGTATTGGTACACCGGCGGGCCTACGCCAACATCCCTGTGCACTACCCACGGCTTCCACGCTTATTTGGCTTGTTTGTATGATAGAGGATGAATGATGCGTACCCGAATCCTGCTCTCTGTGCTTGGCATTTTGGCGTTGATGCCCACGACCGCAATGGCGCAACGCACTCCGCAGACCAAAGAGGAAGTGGCGAGACCCGACAAAGGCCGTCTGCCCGGCAATCCCAAGATTGCCCTGGTGAAGGTGGCCGACGGGTTTAACGATCCCACCAACGTCGCCTCTGCTTTTGATGGCACGGGCCGTCTGTTTGTAGTCGAGCGCGTGGGCCGCGTGAAGATCGTCAATAAAGACGGCACGATGAACCGCGAACCGTTCCTCGATCTCACCAAGATCAACCCGCTTGGCTCCGACGTCCAGACTGGCTTTGTTGAGCAAGGCCTCTATTCAATCGCCTTCCATCCCAAGTTCAAAGAGAACGGCTACTTCTATGCGCACTACGCTTCGCTGCCGTTCAACGGCGACGGCGTGATCGTGCGCTTCCAGGTGGATCCGCGCAGTCCGAACGTGATGACCCCCGAGCGCACCAACAAAACCGCCAAGGTGCTGATGCGCATTGAGCAGCCCTACTACAACCACAACGGCGGCCAGCTTGAGTTCGGCCCGGACGGTTACCTCTACATCGGCTCCGGCGACGGCGGATGGGAGGGCGACCCATACGAAGCTGGTCAGGATCTCGGTACGCTCCTCGGCAAGATCCTGCGCATCGACGTCAACACGCAGGACGACGACACGGTGCCCTACAAGATTCCGCACTCAAACCCGTTTGCCCGCGCGCGCGACGAGCGCCTGATGCAGTTGTTCGGCATCACCGAGGTCGACTTCGCCAAGATCAAGACGCGGGTGCGGCCCGAGATCTTCGCCTACGGCTCGCGCAACCCGTACGAGCTGTCGTTCGATCCCAAGTCCGGCGCGTTGTTCATTGCCGACGTGGGCCAAAACCACTGGGAAGAGATTCACTGGGCGCCGCCGCGCAGCAACGGTCCGCACAACTATGGTTGGAACCGGATGCAGGGTTCGTGGTGCCATCCGATGTCGGGCCCGAACGACAAGTGCCCGACCGTGGGCGAGCTGCCGATCGGCGAGTATCCGCACGAGGTTCCGTATCCTGGTGCGGCTCCGCTGAAAGACGGCCATGGCTGTTCGATCGAAGGACTGGGCGTGGCGAACTACGGGGGCATGAACGGCGTGTATCTCGTGGGCGATTGGTGCACGGGCCGCGTGTTCGGCATCGGTTGGGACGGCCAGAAGTGGCAGCTCCAGGAGATGCTTCACACCAACCTCCAGTTCACGGCCGGCGGCAATGCGGAAGACAACTATGTTTACGCGGTCAACTGCAATTGCTTCTACACGGCCGATCGCGGTCCGACGGGCAATCCGCCGGGCGCGCTGTGGCGTATCGTGCCGGCGAGCGAAGTGAAGCCCGGGCAGGAGACGGCGCTGACTGTCCAGCAGGTGACGCAACTGACCGCGCCCACCACGGGGGCCCCGGCCTTCCGCAGCACGCTGACGAATCAGCCGTTGAAGCTGAATCTTTACCCGAACGAAACCGTGACGGCCAAGGCGATTGAGTTCCAGAAGACCGGGAAGAATCCGTATAAAGCTGACAAGGACGCCATCGCCGCCGGACGCGCGACTTACGATCAATGGTGCGCCGCCTGCCACTTGGCCGACGGCACCGGCCGCATCGGGTCGAATCTGGTCGACGGGCAGGTAACGTATCCGCGTGTGGCCAACGACGTCGGGATGTTCGAGGCGATCTACGGCGGCGCCTCGGGTGCGATGCAGGCTTTCGGGAATCGCCTCACGCAGGACGAAATCCTGAAGATGATGGCGTTCATTGAGAGCATCAAGAAGAAGAAATGAGCCGGTGAGTGAACGCATCCTACGATTGGCTGCGTCGCAGCGTTCGGCAAGACTTGGATCGAGAGCGCGCGCTGTGCCACCGGCGCGCGTCGTGGCTCCTGGGTGGAGAACTGGGCATCGCCGGGCTCTATGGCTTTTGCCTGCAGAAACTCGGTGAGATCAGCGCGCAGGAGCCGATGACGTATCCCAAAGAGAGCGTCCCGGTCTCCTCGCTGGCTTGGTTCACGGCTTGGGCCCTGCCTGCGCTGGGCCTCGGGCTGGCGGTGGTGATGATGTGGCTGATCGTGGCCAGCTTGTTGAACATGCGCCAGGTGTTGCGGCACTGGCGCGCTCAGGAGGGACTCGCGGCTTCATCCGGCCAACGGCATCCCGGTGAGTTGTATGCGCCGGTCCGCGGCGGCAATTGGGGATTGCTTCTGCTGCCTGTCATGTTTCTGGTGTTCTGGTTTTCCGTGGTCCGCACGCAGTCGCATTCCATTCAGGACGGCATCGAGAATTGGCGTCAGATACCGCAGGACCAGGCGTAGGGGGGGCGTGCGGCCCGCCCTGATGCGCTGGGCGCGACTGGTGGATGCGGCGGCGGCGGGGTTTGCTCGCGCTGACCCTGAATGGTGGCAGCGCTCCCACGCGCCGGGCAAATGGCGGCACCCGGAAGTCATCGGACATCTCATTGACTCGGCGGCGCACAATCACTTGCGGCTGGCCCGTGCGCTCGCCGCAGCCGGAAAGCACGTGGAGGCGGGGTATGACCAGGAGGCTTTGGTGGCCTCGCAAGGCTATGCCCGGATGCCTCCCGAAGTGCTTGCAGGATTGTGGCTCGCCTACAATCGGCTGCTGCTTGCGATGGCGCTGCGCCTCTCGCCCGACCAACTCGACCTTCCTTGCCGGTTCGCGATTGAGGACGGACGCGATTCGGTAGGATTGCTGCTGGCGGACTACGTAGAACACCTGGAGGAGCATTTGCGGCAGTTGTGGCCTGGCGTTCCTCGCGCAAGTGATCGCTGAAGATCCGGGGCCCGTGCTCGTGGTGCTTCCCACGCTCGCGGTCTGCGAAGCGTTCAGCAAAGATCGACTCGCGCCACTGTTCCGGGATTGCGAAGCTCTCCGCGGCCGTGTCGCGGATCCGAAATCCCGCGACGCCGGAAACACGATCTTCCATCGCCAGTTCGCCGGCGGTCACGTCACCATCGTCAGCAGCAACAGCGCGGCAGGCCACACTCCGACCGTTGGCCGCGAGTTCTCGAACCTCCGCATCCCGGATATGGCGCGGCGCTGTCTGTAGGCTCGGGGGGCTTCGACTCTCGGTTCGTCTGCCGAGCTTGTCACGCGCGCCATGCACACCACGTCCGACTTCGCCGCGGTGCTGCAGGAATCCTACAACAAGGAACTGCTGTCTCTTCGCGTCTCCGAAAGCCCCGTCGCGCAACTTTTCAAGCGCGCCACGGTGTCGGATTTCCGAAACTGTCGCGTGTTGGAAATCTCCAACGGACCAGCGCTCCAGAAGTGAACGAACACGGCGAAGTCAAATTCGGTTCGGTGGCCGACAAGGAACTGGCGACCTACAAGGCGGACAGCTACGCGGCGGGCTTCGGCATCACGTTCAAGGCGCTGGTCAATGACGACACCAACGCGCTTTCCGATACCGCTGGCAAGATTTCGTGCGGCGCGCGTATCTAGTTCGCCGGATTCCTCGTCGATACGATCATCGCGAACCCCAGCTCGGCGATAATCTTGCCGTTTTCCTTGCCTCGCATGCCAACCTGGCGGCGTCTGGTGCCGTGCCGTCGGAAACCACCATCGGCGCCAGCCGTGCTCGAATCGAGCATCGACAAGCTGATGGCGCAACTCTATCCGGTATCGCAGCGGATTCAAAGGTAGCGCGCGCAACCTGACGCCGATAATCGACCCGCGATTTGACGCCAAGAATCAGGCCGCCGCTTGGTACCTGTTCGCCGATCCGTCGTTGGCGCCGGTGTTTGAGTACGCCGAACTGGAGGGCTACTCTGGGCCTCAGGTGGAAACGCGGCAGGGCCTCGAGGTACTCGGAGTTGAGGTGTGAGCAGTTCGGGCGGCCGGGAGGTGAGGCGGTCTTTGAGTTTGCCACCGGGCGCACGGGCAAGGTGGCGCGCGGCTTTCTGGGGAGTTGGGAGGGCAAGTTACAAACGGACGCCTACATCAGTTATGCCGATGCGGGCGGGCCGCGCCTAGTGCATTACGGGTGTTGGGTGCACTGTCGGCGCTATTATTTAGACGCGCTGAAGGTGAACCCCAAGGACGTCGAAGCGGAGTTGATGGTGCACCGGATGAACGGGCTGTTTCTGGTGGACCGCGAAGCCGCACGGTTTGGGCTGAGCGCGGTTGAGCGTCAGGCACTGCGGGAGGAGCACGCACGGCCGTTTCGGGAGGAGATTCGCGAGGAGGCCCGGAAGCTGGCGATGAAAACGCTCCCCAAGAGCAAGCTGGGCGAAGCGTTGACTTACATGCTGAATCAGTGGGAGCCGTTGCTGCGCGCGTTTGAAGACGGGGAAGTGGAGTTGTCCCACAACCTTGCCGAAAACTCCATGCGGCCCTGGGCAATCGGACGGAAGAACTGGCTGCATGTGGGGAGCGTGAAGGCCGGGCCAAAGATCGCGGCCATAGCCTCGGTCATTGAATCGTGCTGGCGGCTGGCCTTGCCTGTCGTCGACTATCTGTTGGATGTTCTGCCGGGGTTGGCCGATCAGCCGAAGCGCGAGGCGGAACGGCTCACGCCGGCCCGGTGGGCGGCGCGCCGCGCCCAGCCGTAGCCTCAGGGGTTCGCCGGACGGATATGGTACAGCGCGGGCGCGAGCGTAGCGGCAAAGATTCCGGGCAGGAAGTGAATCACGAGGGGAAACACCATCTTCATGTCCCACCTCGCCGGACTTCGTTTCTATCACCATGCTCATCCCATGCGCCACGACCTGCCTGGTGTCGGCTCTCGCCCACCACGGCCTCACACCGCAAACCCCCACGCCGTCGACGTTGCGCTTCCCAGCAACGCCCACGTGCCATAGTCCTGCCACGTCCCACTTGGCACCTGTTGGTTTCCGAGCCGGCGTAATGGCATTTCCGTGTCCATATATGCGGCTGATCGAGGTCCTTGGTGGGCCGGTGTGGACGCCCGCCCCAGGCCACGAACAGCATCGCGCCTTTGAGAAGGAAGGCGTCTTTATGAATGCTCCGTCCCAGCCGGAATAGAAATCGCTCGATCGCGTAGCGCAAGAGCAGTGACTGAAAGACCTCGCCGCTCTTGTTACTCGTATTGAGAAGCCGGGTGCGGACCGACGCGGCCGTGTTCACGTCATGGCCTCAAGATACGGACGCATGACGCGTGCCACGCGGCAGATTTCGGCGTAATGCCGGATGTCGCGCACGCTGGCGCCACGCTTTCGGAGGCAGTTGCGAAGAGCTTCGAGGGCTACGTCGAGCCCAATCTTGTGACGGAACTTGAAGCAGTCGGCGATGGTCTCGGCCGCGGAGTAGATGTGCACCGGTACCCCTTCGAGTTTATGCACCTCCCGGCCTTCGGTGAGGGACCTGCCGCTGGGGCGGACGATGTGGAGGTGAACCGTGTCCGACTTTGGCGACCGGCGTCCAGCGGGCATAGCGAGCCAGACTTCGGATGGGAGTTGGGTAATGAGACCATGAAAGACGAGCGCCGACAGCAGGCAGACCGTAGCTTCCGGGGCACGCTTGGCGACCTCAGCGAGTGAGTGGTGCTCGGTGACCGGCGCATCGGCTAGGCGATAGAGGCCACGCCCGGAACGCACGAGTACACCGCGTCGGAGGAGGCGCAAAAGGTATTCACGAGGGATGCCTTGGCCTCCACATCGCGCGGACGAAGCACCGCTAGTTGGGCCGCCAGGCTGGTGATCTCGGCTTGCTGAGAGTGTTGCAATGCGACACTAGTGTTGCATTATCCTAAATCCGGCAGTTGGGGTGGCCGGTCGGGCATGAAGTGATGGATACTCAACGGGATGGGCGAAGAAAAGAGCGTACCGGTCGTTCACCCAAAAGGTGAAGAAGAAAACCCGGAGTTGCGGTATCCGTCACCACGCCGGATCGAGACCTTTGGCGGCAGCGTGGAAGTCCGCTGGGCCTAGGACGGTGGGATGAGCTTGCAC
>VFZP01000265.1 GCA_016871115.1 Acidobacteriota bacterium | reverse complement strand
TTCGCGCCGAGGCCCCGACGCCATATAAATGGAAAGCCAACGGCCAAGACATCCTCCGAAAGATCACCAGGGCCCGGGAATCCCTGGCTGCCGTTATTGAACGCTAATTCCATTACAGGACACTAGCCAGCCGGACGTTCGCTCCCCGATTGCGAAAACTCCGTGCGGATGGCTACCGGGTGGAACTGGTCTTTTGTTGGCTCTCTTCGCCAGATATGTGCGTTGCGCGAGTTGCTTACCGGGTCCGGAGCGGAGGCCATTTCATTCCTAGCGAGACCGTACGCCGCCACTATCACGGAGGCTTGCGGAATTTCTTTCAGTTGTACCGGCCGCTGGCGAACAACTGGCGCTTCTACGATACTGCGGGTGCACTTCGCCTCACCGCCAGCTTTGACACGGAACTGGAAGTTCACGACTCCGTAGTGTGGAATAGACTGGAGTCAGAGTATGAGCACGATATCTGACCCCCGCTCGCTCTCGATTGGCGAGATGATGAAGCTTGGCGATCCAATCGATGAGGCGATGCGCGATGGAGCTCGGCGCGCTCTGGTGGTGCACCATAAGCTGGGGTAGGACGTCGTGACGTGGCGAGACGGCAAGATTGCCATTGTGCCCGCGGCGGAACTGCTGGCCGAGTTCGATGCGGTTGGCTCCGAGCGGAAATAGAAGACCACTATTTGAAGTTCGAGTACGGCCCCGCGCCGCGCCAGTCTTCCGCGGCGATACCGTCGGCATCCCACACGATCTTGCCGGCGCGCACGGTGAGCGCCGCGCGTAGCCGCTGCGTGCCGGTGAGCTTGGCGTGGCCAGAGTCGATAAACGCAAACTGGCCGCGCTCGAGTTCGAGGACCGCGATGTCGGCCTCAGCGCCTTCGCTGAGCGTACCGAGCGCCGGGCGGCGAATCGCTTTGGCGGCGTTCACGGTGGTGCGCTCGATCACCTGATCTAGCGTGAGGCCGCTGTTCAGGAACTTCGACATCACATCGAGCAGCGTAGCGCGCGGCAGCATGATGCTGCGCTTGTGAATGTCCGTGGAGATCGTGTCGGGCAGGAACCCCTGCTGGACAGCGGGCACCGCGATACGGAACCAGAAGCTGCCCGCGCCGTGACCGACATCGAAGAGCACGCCGCGCTTGCGCGCCTCCAGCATGTACGGCTCCAGCTTCTTGTTCGCATCGAGCTGCGGCGTGAGGCGGCCATACAAGTGCGTGTGGATGTCGCCGGGGCGCATGTGTTTCAGGATCAGTTCGCGATAGCCACGGCCGGGCTTGGGGTGAAAATCCACCATGCAGACGGTGCCGGATTGCGCGGCGGCCTTCACGGCGTTGTCCACCGCGATCCAATCGGGCGGCTGGTAGTGCGCGGTCTTGATACCGACAATCACATCTTTGTGCTGGCGCGCCATGGCGACGGCCTTTGCCACGTTCATCTGCTTGGGGTCGTCTTCCACGTGGCCGCCGTACATGCCCGCGGCGACGATGTTGAGAAACACGAGCAGGCGTATTTTGGCTTTGTCGATCACATGCTTGCGGAACGACTCGAAGTTGTCCGCGCCGGAGCTGCCCGCATCCACCGCCGTGGTGACGCCATAGCGCAACGCGTTGTGATCGGGGTTCAGATTGAGGTCCGCGCCCTGGGCGTCAAAGTGCGTGTGGATATCGATGAGTCCGGGCGTGAGGTAGTATTGCGAGGCGTCGATCACGTGGCGCGCCTGGCGCGCGGGCAGGTTCGCGGCGACCTTCACGATCTTCGTGCCGACGACCGCGACATCCATCCGGGCGTTGCGGTGATTGGCCGGATCGAGCACGTGGCCGTTCTTCAGCAGCAGGTCATAAATCTGCGCCTGCGCGGCGGCGGTGGTGGCGGTGAAAACAAAGACCAGCAGCGCGTCCTTCATTACTGGATCACCTCGTAGTTCCCGGCCTTGGTCCACTCGGGGAACGCGCGGCCTTCGGCGTCGAACAGCAGTTCCCCGCCCCGCAGCGTCATAACGGCTTCGAGTTTCTTCGTGCCCAATTGCTTCTTGCCCCAAGAGTCCGTGAACGCAAACACGCCATCGCGCAACGCCAGTACCGCGACGTCGGCCGTTTGGTCCACGCTGAGCGTTCCGATTTCGGGGAATCGGCCGATGACTTTGGCGGGCGTCAGCGTCGAGCGCTTCACGGCGTCTTGCAGCGTCATGCCGAGCGACATGAGCTTCGACATGCAGTTGGGCATATCGGGTTTGGTGCCGATGATGCTGGTGGAGTGGAGGTCTGTGGAGATGGTGTCGGGCCAGAAGCCCTGGCGCGCGGCGGCGGCGGCAACGGGCCAGAGGAAGCTGCCCGCGCCGTGGCCGAGATCGAAGAGCACGCCGCGTTTACGCGCGGCGAGCGCGTACTCCTGCACCTTGCCGTTGAAGCGGCTGACGATCTCCACCTGTCGATCGTTGTACATGTGCGTGTGCATGTCGCCGGGGCGCATTTTGCCGAGGAGCTTTTCGCGCGACGTGCGGCCGGCGTTGGTGAGGATCTTGTCGTCGATCATGACGGGCACGCTGGCGAGGCGGCCGGCGGCAATGGCGGCGTCGATGGCTGACCAGCCGGGTGGGCCGAAGTGGGCGACCTTGATACCGACGATGACGTCGCGGTTGGCCTTGATCACTTCCGCGGTGCGGTTGGGCAGCATGTCGGCGACGTTGTCTTCGGACGCCGAGCCCACCATGCCGCCCCCTGCGATGTTGAGCAGCACCAGGACGCGCGTCTTGGCCTTGGCGATGATCTTCTTGCGGAAGTCATCGAAGGTTTTGTAGCCCGCACCTCCCGCGTCGACGACGGTAGTGGCGCCGGTGAGAAGCGCGGTGTCATCCGGGAAGATGGCGCCTTCGTAGCCGTAGGAGTGGAAGTGGAGATCGATGAGTCCGGGGGTGACGTAGCGGCCGGTGACGTCGATGGTTTTGGTGGCGGGGCCGTTGATGACGCCGCCCGCGCGCGCGATGCGGCCGTTCGAGATGGCGAGGTCGCCGGGGCCGTCGAGGTTGTTGGCGGGATCGATGAGGTGGCCGTTTTTGAGGAGGAGGTCGTAGGGCTGGGAGTGGGCCGCAGCGAACCCGAAGAGCGAGATGGCGAAGAGACGCAACATGGGAAGCCATTAGTATATCGCCGGTGTGTGGATGGGGCGGCTTGAATGGAGTTTTAGTGGTGATGAAAGTAGGTTCGTTTCGCGATTTTTCGTTTGCGCGGGTGGTGCGCTCCGGCGAGCGGCGCGGGGGAGATGGTGGTGTCGCATGACGGGATCAGTGTGGCAGGCGCGTCAACCGAGGCGGCAGGGTGAGGAGAGGGATGTTGCTGAAAGGGTGGGAGAAAGAAAATTTTGGAAACATGAAACGGCCCGACGCGGCGGCGGCTACTGCCGTAAACTGGCAAGAGCTTGGTTGTGGCGACATTCGACCCGGAGGTGGCGGTTAACGCGTCGATGAACTGCGCCAGTTGGGCTTCCTGAGTGCAGAGCCGGAATCCACGTTGGTCCGGGTTGGCAGTCTGCCCTCCCATGTGGAGTTGAGAGATGACGAAGATTTTCTTGCGGGCGGGCGCGCGTTTGCTGTGGGCGGGCGCGCGTTTGCTGATTGTACCTTTGCGGACTGGAGAGTCCGCCGCGGGTTCTCAGGAGACGCGCTGGGCGAGTCTCGACTTTTTCAGCATTCGTGCGCGGGCGGAAGGGCGGAACTGAAGCGCCAACGCGCGGGGCGCGTTTGTTGTCCCAGTAACTCACGGCCGGGCACTTTGCCCGTTCCCTTGGAATCAACTGTTTGGCGGTGAGTTCCTGGAGAGTCCCGCCGCGAGCTAAAGCTCACCCTACACGGACGCCGAGTGCACGTCCATGACGGGCCGACCGGTCCGCGTTCCGCTAAGACCCAACCCACACAGAGATAAGATGGAGGGCGCAATGAAGGTCGCTGTCCTTTTCTTTTCCGCGGCTGCCGCGTTAGCGCAGGCGCAGAACTCGACGCAAGCGGGGCGTTTCCATGTTGAACATCCCACGCTCCTCAACCTCGGCTTCGAATGGGCCATTTCGGGCGATGCCAACCGCAACGCGACAGTGGACGTCGAATACCGAAGGTCTGGCGATGCGGCGTGGAGGAAGGCGCTGCCGCTGGTGCGCATCGGCGGCGAGAACATCTACCGTCGCCGCGAGCATCTTGCCTACACCGTGCCCGATGGGTTAGCCGGCAGCATCCTCAATCTGCAGCCCGGCACCGAGTATGAGTGCAAGTTCGTGATGCGCGATCCCGACGGCGCGAGCGGCACAACGACGCACCAGGTGAAAGTGCGCACGCGCACCGAGCCGATGCCGTATCAAGGCGGGCGCACGCTGCACGTATATGCACCCGATTATCAAGGCCCGAAAGAAGAACCGAACTTCACCAGCCTGATGCACGCCTACTACGGCGCGGGGCTCGGCGACTGGAGCGTGGTGTGGGAACGCCGCGCGCAACCGGGCGACACGATTCTGATGCACCAGGGGTTGTACAAGTCCATCCGCACGGACTACGTGGATCCGATGATGGCGCCGTTTGACGGCATCACGCATCTGACGCTGAGAGGCACGCCCGAAAAACCGATCACCATCAAAGCCGCGGGCGACGGCGAAGTGGTGTTTGAAGGCGCGGGCAGCCACCGGATACTGGACGTACAGGCCTCGCGGTATCACATCATCGACGGCATCACATTCCGCAACGTGGATGTGGCGATCTTCGCAGGCGCCAAAGAAGTGGGCGGCGCCGTGGGCCTGGCGGTGAAGAACTGCCGCTTTGAAAACGTGGGTTTCGGCGTGTGGACCGAGTATGCCGGCTCCAGCGATTTCTACATCGCCGATAACCTCTTCCTGGGGCGCGAGGACCGGTTCCGCCTGATTGGCTGGACGGGTTTTATGTGGGGCTATGTGGGTCCGTACGGGTCACATGAGTTGAAGAGCTACTACGCAGTGAAAGTGTACGGGCCGGGCCATGTCATCGCGCACAACTCGATTGCCTATTTCCACGATGCAATTGCGATTTCGACGTACGGCACGCCCGAGCAGGACCCGGAGCGGCGCGCGTCGGCGATCGATATCTACGGCAACGACATGCACATGTTCAACGACGACTTTGTGGAGACCGACGGCGGCGTGCACAACATTCGAGTGTTCAACAATCGAGGTGTGAATGCGGCGATGGGCGGCTACAGTTCACAGCCCGTGTTCGGCGGCCCGGCGTACTTCTACCGCAACATTCTCTATCACACACCGGGTGGAGTGGCCTTTAAGTTCTCGGCCAAACCCGCGGGCTTGTTTGTCTTCAACAACACTTTGATTGCTGAGAACATCGTCCGCGAGCCCTCGACGAACATGCACTGGAGGAACAACCTGTTTCTCGGCCGCGATACGCCGGGGCGCGGCATCATGTCGTGGGCGAACGCGACGGACGTGCACAGCACGGACTACAACGGGTTCCGCCCGAACAAGGGCGTCCAGGAGCAGTACACGTGGTTGGGTCCGAAGCCGGGGCAGAAGATGTATGAGCCAGTGAAGGAAGACTTTAAAACGTTCGCGACGCTGGCCGAGTTCCGCGCGGCGACGGGCCAGGAGCAGCACGGTATTGAAGTGGACTTCGACATCTTCGAGAAATTGACGCCGCCCGATCACACCAAGCGCCACGCGGTGTATCACGCAGTGGACTTGAACTTCAAGCTGAAGGCGGGCAGCAAGGCGGTGGACGCGGGCGCGGTGATTCCGACGGTGAACGAAGACTTCGCCGGGAAAGCGCCGGATCTGGGCGCGATGGAGACCGGGAAGCCGGAACCGAAGTACGGGCCGCGGTGGCTTACCTATCAGCCGTTTTACCGTTAAGGACACGGTGCCGGGACCATCTTCCACAAAAGGCGCCCGCGCGCACGCCGACGGGCGGCTGCTAGAATCAAAGCTAGACGGAAAGGTGGCCGAGCGGTTGAAGGCAGCGGTCTTGAAAACCGCCGACGGGGTGACTCGTCCGTGGGTTCGAATCCCACCCTTTCCGCCACCCAATTCATCCGATCCACACAAAACATGACCGGGCGTTCGTGTATACTAGTGGCGTCCGGGGAGGTGGATCTTCAGCAGTCCATGGTCACCCACATCTCGCATCTTCTCAGCCGCTGACATCGCGGCCGGGGTCGGACGCCTTGCAGGGTGGTTGGCCGGATGGATCTATCCGGGCGACTGCAGGGTCTGCCAAGCGCCTCTTACGGGACTCTTGCGCGTTCCGGTTTGTCAGTCGTACCTTGCTTCGGTGGAACCGATGTCCGCCGAGTTTGCCTGCGCAGCCTGCCGAGCTCCGTTTCTTACTCCTCATCCGCTCGATGCGCAAAGCGGCTTGTGCCTTTTGTGCCGGGAGGGGCTGTGCGCCTATGAAGGCGCCTACAGTTACGGGTTTTACGGAGGCGCGCTACGCCGGCTGATTCATCTCTATAAGTTCGAACGAGTCGAAACGCTGGCGCGGCAGCTGGGCCGCTACCTGGCGCGGGCGTTGCCGCGCGACGGGAAAGCGTTCGACGTCATGGTCCCCATGCCGCTGCATTGGCGCCGCCGGTGGGCGCGCGGGTTTAATTCTACCGCGCTGCTGGCTCACGAGGCGGCCCGGCATCTGGGACTCCCGGTGGTGGAGGGCGCGTTGCGCCGTACCCGCCATGCGCCGCCGCAGTCCGGCCTGACCAGTGCCGCGCGGCGACGCAATGTCTCCGCTTTATTCAACGTACCCGCCTCCGCGCAAGCGGATGTGCAGGGACGCCGGGTGCTGCTCGTCGACGACGTGCTCACCACGGGGGCCACCGCCCGCGCCGCCGCTTCGGCTTTGAAGCGTGACGGGGGAGCGGCCCAGGTTGTTGTAATCACGCTAGCCCGGGCAGGCCGCCGCGAACAGTTCGGCGGATTGCTGCAGCAACAACGTGAGAGTGCCGGATACAAAACCAAGGGAGCCGCCGGATAAAAACGATGTCGAGCATGTTTCGCCTTCACCATCCCGTGCTGGTATTGAATGCCAGCTACGAACCGATCAACATCTGCGCCGCCCGGCGAGCCGTGGTGCTGGTGCTGAAGGGCCTTGCGCATCCCGAGGAGATGTCGCCGCAAACGCTGCACTCCACGCGGCGGCAGTATCCGGTGCCCAGCGTCATCCGGCTGCTGGAGTACCGGCGCGTGCCGCATCAGAACCGGGCGCTGTCGCGCAAGAACATTCTGATGCGCGACCGGTACACGTGCCAGTATTGCGGGCACAATGGGCAATCGGCCACGCTGACGCTCGATCACGTGGTGCCGCGGTCGCGCGGCGGTGAGAGCGCGTGGGAGAATCTGGTGGCGTGCTGCCGTGAATGCAACAATCGCAAGGGAAGCCGCACGCCGGAAGAAGCAGGGATGCGCCTGACGCGCATGCCGCGGCCATTCAGTTTGCATACGTCGCGGCACCTGATGCGGCAGCTGGGGCGCGGCAGCGACCAGTGGCGCAAGTATCTGTTCTACTAACGCCAAGAACCCCTGGCAAAACGTCCGCCGTCCGCTGCCAGGTGGTGGTGCATTGACGCGCAGTAGCGATGCCGTTAGATTTTCTAAATGTATTTGCGTCTCGCCGTCGCCGGCCTTGGCTTGGCCCGTTTGCCATGGCCCAGTTCTCCTCCGCGGTGCAGGGGACGGTCCTCGATCCGTCCGCTGCCGCGGTGGCTTCAGCCAAGGCCACGCTGAAGAATCTGCGCACCAACATTACCGCCGACTTGCAATCGAATTCTTCGGGCTTCGACCGCTTCAGCGCGCTCGGTCCGGGCGACTACGAAGTGCGTGTGGAGGCTCCGGGGTTCCGCTCCTCCGTGGTGAACTTGGCGTTGTCCACCGAGCAGACGCGCGATCTCAACATCACGCTGGAAGTGCAAAGCACGGGCGAGAGCATCAGCGTAACGGGCGAGGCTCCTGTGCTCGACACCGCCGAATCCCGCCAGCAGTTGACGATGGATCAGAAAAAATCCGCGACTTGCCGCTGCTGAACAACAGCATTTTCGCGATCTTGACGCTGGCACCGGGCGTGACGGGCCTCAACGGCGCGTCGGACAACTTCAACCCGGAATACTTTGCCGGCATGAGCGCCAACGGCGCCAGCCCGCGCGGCAACACGTACAACGTGGACGGGCTCAGTATTACGTCCAACATCACCAACGGCGCGGCGAATCTCGGAGTGAATCCAGAGGCGGTGGAAGAGTTGACGGTGGAGACAAACACGTTCAAAGCCGAGCAGGGCCTCGGCGGTTCCATCGTCGTATCGGTGACCACCAAGGCTGGCACGAATCAGTTTCATGGCGCGGCCAACTACTGGTTCACCAATCAAGATATGCGCGCGCACCAGCCTGCCGTTCATCGCCAGGTATCAGCCGTTCAGGCGCAACAATGTGAGCGGCGCCTTCGGCGGCCCGATCCAGAAGAACAAGACGTTCTGCTTGGCGCGGTGGAACTGCTGCGTCAAACCGACGCCCAGTTGAGCGTGGAGACGGTGGAGACGCCCCAGTTTCTCGCCTGGGCCCAGACGGCGTTCCCGAATTCACTCGGCACGCGGCTGCTGCGCGAGTACCCGGCCTCGGCCGTGCAGATCACCAATCCATCGTTCCGGACGGCACAACAGTTGATCGGTAGCGACTGCGGCACGACCGCGGCCGCCAACATTCCGTGCGCACTGCCGATGACCGCTCAAGGCACCTGGAGCCGCGCGCCGCGCAGAAACGGATTGCAGTATAGCCTGCGTGTCGGCGATCATCTGAAAACGTAGTTTTCTGATCATTGCGCCGGAGGCGACGACATCATCGGCGCCGAAGGCGCCAGTCATCGGTCCGGTCATCAGTTTGGGTTTTCCGCGTACCGGTGGCATAATCCCTGATTGGCGAGGCCCTCTTCTTCCCGCGTTGACCAAGCACTCCGTCAGAAGCAATGCAACAATCCCGCGTGCAGGGCCATTTTCCATGTCTGCCGTAGCTGTGATCGCGG
>VFZP01000264.1 GCA_016871115.1 Acidobacteriota bacterium | reverse complement strand
GCACCAAGTAAGTGCGCCTCGTGAGGTAACCCCGGGCAGGTCCTGTACACCCCTACATCATGTCCGCGTGTGCCTGCCTCGCACACGCCCTCAAGCTACAAACTGACATTCGCCACGGGCTGCTAGCCAGTACGCAAGATCTCGTTGCAACAACGAGCCGCCCGCCGCAGGTATTCGCCAGCATAACTCCTCCTGCCTGCGGCGGGCTAAAACCTCCCTCCCGTTTCGGAATAGAATCAAGGCTCGCGTATGCAAATCTGTGAACGTGTGCTGATCGGCTTGGCGGCTGCGGTCTTGCTCCCGGCGCAACCTTACGACTTGGTGCTGCAGGGTGGAACGGTGGTGGACGCGCGCAACTCAGTCAGTGCGCGGCGCGACGTGGCGATCCAGGCTCGCAAAATTGCCGCGGTGGCGCCGAATATCCCGGCCAGCCAAGCCAGGAAGACGGTGGACGTGAGCGGGCTCTACGTGACGCCGGGGCTCATCGATATCCACGTGCACGTGTTTGCGGGTGAAGGCCCGGAGTACATGGGCCAGAGTAGTGTGTTCCCGGATGACCACAGCTTCCGAAACGGCGTGACGACGATGGTGGATGCCGGCTCCTCCGGCTGGAAGAGTTTCCCCGATTTCAAGCGCCGTACGATTGACCGGTCTCGCACCCGCGTGCTGGCGATGCTGAACATCATCGGCACGGGGATGGGCGGCAACGGCACCACCGAGCAGAACACCGCGGACATGGATCCGGAAGCCACGGCGGACCGCGTAAAGCAATACCGCGAGCACATCGTCGGCATCAAGACAGCGCACTTCCGCGCTCCGAACTGGACGGCCGTGGAGAAGGCGCTGGAGGCGGCGCGCAAGGCGGGCACCTATCTGATGGTTGACTTCGGGCAGTTCCACGCCGAGCGCCCGTTTGAAGAACTGGTGACCAAGCGCCTGCGCCCCGGCGACATCTACACGCACGCCTACCTGCCGTGGGTGCCGATGCTGGAAAACGGCAAGGTGCGGGATTTTCTGTTCGAGGCGCGTAAACGCGGCGTGATCTTCGATGTGGGCCACGGCGGCGGGAGCTTTGTGTTCCGTCACGCCGTGCCAGCGATTCAACAGGGTTTTCTGCCGGACTCGATCTCAACGGACCTGCACGTGAGCAGTATGAACGGGGGCATGAAGGACATGACCAACGTAATGTCGAAGTTCGTCAATATTGGCATGACGATGGATCAGGTGATCGCGGCCAGCACGTGGCACCCGGCGCGGCAGATCAAGCGCGAGGAACTGGGCCACTTGAGCGTGGGCGCCATTGCCGACGTGGTGGTGCTGCGGCTGGAGCAAGGGCAGTTCGGCTATGTGGACGTGTACGGTGCGCGGCTCCGCGGCAACAAGCGCATTTCAGCGGAGATGACGATCAAAGACGGCCAGGTGATGTGGGACCGCAACGGGCTGGCGAGCCCGGACTGGGACAAGCTGGGCCCGGACTACGGGCAGCAGCAGCGTTAGCCAAACTGCGCTCCTGCGAGAACGAACTCCGGCGTGACCAGAAAAGCGATGCCGGGGCTCCGGGCGGGTCAGCCGGTGCGCGTGCGAGTCCGTGTGTGGCCACGGTCTTCCGAGACGTAGATCCCCGAGTCCGCACCGGCCAACACGGGCGCGCCGGGCCCGGAGGCCAACACCCAGATGGGAGCCTTTGCGGACAACTCACCCGCGCCCTGCCGCCAAGTCTGTCCCGCGTCGCTGCTATCTATGCCAGATGCCGCCCGGGTTGTGTCCGGCAATCAGCGCCGGGCCCGCCGAGGCCAGCGCCAGCGGCACAACCGTGCCGGTCTTGCACCAGACCAGCTTGCACCGTTCGTAACGAAGGCACCTTGCGAATCGGTTCCGGCGTAGAACTGCGGGCCTGGGGCAACCAGTGCGCAGACAGTTTGGGCCGGACATTCCGGGTCCTGTTGCCAGGTAGCGCCACCGTCTCTCGACAGCAGCAATCCACGCTTGGACGTCCCGGCGTAGATTATCTCGCCGAGCGTGGCGAAGCTGAGAGTGCGCGCGGTAACTCGTGTTGGTTGCCAGTTCCGGCCGTGGCTGTGCGAGATGAAGATGCCTGCATCCGTGCCGGCGAGACTCGCCGCGCCAGTGGAAGCGAGCGCATTCACGCGGGTTTCGGGCGGGAGACTAGGCTGCCCGCCGCGAGACCCAACGCCGCCCGCCGAGTCACTCGGCGATCCCCATCGTGGAGAGCACGAATGCATAGGCCTCGGCGGATTCGCGCATCCGGTCATATCGCCCGCTCGCGCCGCCGTGGCCCGCCGCGGTGTTCATGCGCAGCAGTATGCGGTTGTCGCTTTGGTTCACGCGGCGGAGTTGCGCCGTCCACTTCAGCGGCTCCCAGTAGGGCACTTGCGAATCGTTGATGCCGCTGAAAATGTACAGGTGAGGGTACTTTGCCGGGCGCGTGTTGTCATAGGGCGAGTAGCTTTTCATGTACTCGTAGCAGATCTGCTCAAGCGGGCTGCCGAACTCTTCCTGGTCCGTGGTGGTGAGCGGGATCGAGGTATCGGAAAGACTGTTCACCACGTCGACAAACGGCACGGCGGCGACCACGGTGCGGAACAACTCGGGCCGCATGGTGACGGCCGCGCCCACCAGCAGGCCGCCTGCGCTGCCGCCCTCAATGGCGAGGCGCGCGGGGCTTGTGTACTTCGCGGCGATCAGTGTTTCGGCTGCGGCAATGAAGTCGCGGAAGGTGTTTTTCTTCTTCAGCAGCTTGCCGCTTTCATACCATGTGTAGCCGAGATCGGTGCCGCCGCGCAGATGAGCGAGCACGTAGACAAAGCCGCGGTCGAGATAGCTGAGGCGCTGCGTGCTGAAAGCCGGGTCCGTCGGGATGGCGTAGGCGCCGTAGCCGTAGAGCAGGCACGGAGCGGTGCCGTCGCGCTTGAGCCCTTTGCGGTACGCCACGGTGAGCGGTACCTTCACGCCGTCGGCGCTGGCGGCGGTGATGCGCTCCACGGTGTAGAGCGAAGCGTCGTAGCCGCTGGGCACTTTCTGCTGCTTGATCCGCTTGCGGGTGCGCGCGGCGAGGTCGTAGTCGAAGGTGGACATCGGCGTCACCATGGAGCTGTAGAGGAAGCGCAGTTCGGTGGAGTCGAACTCGTAGTTGGCGCCGAAGCGGAGGATGTAGGAGGCTTCGTCGAACGGGATATCGTGCGTCTTGCTCGCGTCGGCCAGATCCACAACGCGGAGTTGAGGGAGGCCCTGCAGGCGGATGAGGTAGACCGCGTAGCGGCGCAGCAGCAGCATGTCTTCCACGTAGAGACCGGGCGCGGGGGCCACGGCTTCTTGCCATTGCGCGGCGTCGGCTAGTGAGGCCACCGGCGCGGTGACGACGCGGAAGTCTCGGCTGGTGTCGTTGATGCGGAGATAGAAGCGGTCGCTGTGATGCTCGGCTTCGTAGGTGATGCCTTCGCGGCGCGCCAGCAAGACGCGCGGTGAGTCCAGCGGGCGGGCGGCGTCGATGTAGCGCACCTCGCTCGTCCTGCCGCTACGAATGTTGACCAGTACGTAGGCGCCCGAGAGCGTCTTGCCAAGGTCGATCTCGTAGCGCTCGTCTTTTTCTTCAAACACCAACTGATCCGCCGTGGCGGGCGTGCCCAGCGCGTGACGCCACGCCTGATGCCGCCGCTTGGTTTTCTCCTGCTGGCGCACGTAGAAGATGTGTTGGCTGCCGGCGGCCCAGACGGCGCCGGCCGTGCGTTCGATGCGGTCAGAGAGGGTCTCGCCCGTGGCGGCGTTCTTCACCTGCAGCGTGTACTCGCGGTAGCCCACATTGTCGGTGGAAAACAGCAGCAACTGGTGCTTGGGATCGGGCCGCATCATGCCGAGCGAGAAAAACTTGTGGCCCTTGGCCATGTCGTTCACATTGAACAGTACTTGTTCAGCCGCGTCGAGCGAGCCAGCCTTGCGGCAGAGGATGGGGTACTGCATTCCTTCCTCGGTGCGTGTGTAGTAGAAGAAGTTGCCGTGACGGTAGGGCGGGGAAGAGTCGGTTTGTTCGATGCGGCCGAGAAACTCCTGGTAGATCTTGGTGGCCAGCGGCTTGAGCGGCGCAAAGGCGGCGTCCGAGTAGGCGTTTTCGGCTTCGACGTACTTCATTACGTCGGGGTCCTGCTCGCGGTAACGCATCCAGAAATACGGGTCCTGGCGCGTGTCGCCGAAGGCTTTCATTTCCTTCGGGACTTGTTTGGCGACGGGTGGTTTGGGGAGTTCAGCGGCGGTTGACATGAGTGTGGTTAAGGCGACGGCCAAGAGAAGCCGGTGCATCACTCCACGGTAGCGCGCGACGGCGTTACTTGGCGCGGCGGCGGGCGGCTTGGGCGGCGAGTTTCTTGACAAAGGCGGCGTGCTCGAGCGATTTGAGGCCGCGGTCGAGTGCGGCGCGGATGGACTTGCGGGCGGACCAGGGGCTGGCGGGGTCGAGCCACAGGCCCGGGAAAAGGGTGGAGCGGAGGATGCCATCTTCACCAGGCGCGGCTTCGCGGTACTTGCCTCGCACAAGCTGGCGCCAGATGACGCGTCGCATCGGAGGGATGACAGAAACGTACTCGCGCAGGCCGCTTCGGCAATAGAGCGCGAGTTTTGCGCCCAGGTCGCGCGACAGCGTTGAACTGCTCACTTCAACAATCAGCTCCGGTGCGCCGGCACCGTAGTCTTGCGTGTTGCCGGACTGCCCGCCGTGGCTTTCCAAGATGCGCAAGAACGCATCCGGTTGGGAGACGTTGTTCTGGCCCATCAGCCAAGTGATTTCCATGCCCGATTCGCAGCCGGCCGTCGACACCATGTGCATCCAAAGCCATACTGTGATGTCGCGATGCGGATCTCCATTGCGAAAGCTGACAGGTGAGGGCATACAGAAGACAACTCCGTCGATCAACTCGGCGTGCTTGAGATCCGGCATCGCCTCCCAGCGCCGAAGAAATTCGGCGGTGTCAAGGCGATCCCCTTCATGCAACGGCGGCGGAAGGGCGAGAGCAAGGCTCGGCATGGTTGGGTACTGCGTCAGCGTAGCATGCGAGGTTCGCGCGCGATGAACCAAAAAGCACGAGCCGCAGTGCACCCGCGCGGCGCGCGTACGAGGCGCCGTCAAAGAGCGGCGCGATGAGGTCGAGATCTTCGATGGCCGCTCACCGGACGCTGGCTGTGCCCATGAACGATTACGCATCGATGCCGAAGCAATGGAGCTCCTTCGCCTCGGTATGGCTGAGCCCGTACTTGAACGCATACTCGCCGGGCTCGCGCGGTTCACCGGGGCGCAGCAGGAAGGAGTAATCGCCCCAGGCGCGCACGTAGAGAAACACGCCTGACGATCCGTTTGAGTTGACGAAGCCGCGCTGGCCCACCAGCACTTCGCGCATCGGGCTCTCGCGGCTCTGATCCACGCGCAGGAGTTCGAAGTTGAGCGGATCGAGCCACAACGGTGGCGGCAGGGGCATCGCGTCAAAGCCGCGCGAGCGCATCAGGCAGCGGACGACGAACTCCAGCTTGTCCTCCGCGCGGAAGCGCACGGGCGAGGCGAGTCATTCGATGGTGAGCAGATCGCGCTCAGTGAAAATCTTTTGGTTGCGCGTGACCCAGCGGGCGCGGCGGGCTTCGAGCGGCTCGTCCTTGGGGCCGTTCGCCCGAAAAACGGCGCCGATGTCGTCAGGCTCGGCAACAGAAGCTTCCTGGCTGGCGGCGAGTGCGGCGGGGAACAGCAGAAAGGCGGAACGGCGGGTTAGCTGCGGCATTTGTTCGACTCCGCCCGTCAGGACGCGCGCCGTGAGAGTTGCGTTTCAAGCAAGCCTCGGTCCACTACACTAGGAGGTCAAGGAGAATCTGCAAACACATGAGTTGGGTCATCTTCGTTCTCGGCGCTGTGCTCTCTTGGGGCATCTATGGACCGATGCTGCACAAAGGCCAGGTGCAACTCGGCAACCCGCTGCGCGCGCTTCTGTGCGTGGGCGTGGCGTACTTTCTGGTGGGCGTGCTGGTGCCGGTGATCGTGCTCGGCTCACAGGGCCAATTGAACAACTTCAGCACGGCGGGTACGACGGCGGCGACGCTCGCGGGCACGCTGGGGGCGCTGGGCGCGGTGTTCATCATCTTTTCGTACCGCTACGGCGGCATCCCGATCAACGTCATGCCGCTGGTGTTCGGCGGAGCGCCGGTGGTGAACGCGCTCTACGCGATCATGATGCATCCGCCGAAGAACGCCCCGAACCCCATGTTCTACGTAGGCTTGCTGTGCGCGGCCGTGGGCGCCGGGATGGTGCTCTACTTCCGCCCGCAGAACTAGGGAACGCCGCACTTGCTCGCGCTGCTGCCGTTGCTTGCCGCCGCCGCCGCCACTGCGGGGTTCGATCACGCCCCGTGGGACGCGCTGCTGAAGCGGCACGTCAATGCGCTCGGCGAGGTGGACTACGGGGCGTTGAAGTGCGCTCGCGCGCCGCTCGATGTCTATGTAGCCGCGCTCGCCGCGCAGAGTCCAGACTCGCATCCCGCGGCGTTCCCTTCTCGCGCGGACCAGTTGGCTTACTGGATCAACGCCTATAACGCACTCACCATCAAGGGCGTGGTGGATGCGTACCCGACCCGCAGTGTGCGCAATCTCGGGATGGCGTTCGGCTTCTTTCGCCGCAAGGACTACACGCTGGGCGGCCGGCGGCTGAGTCTGCAGGACCTGGAAAACACGATCATCCGCGGGTGTTTCGGTGAACCGCGCATTCATTTCGCCATCGTGTGCGCGAGTGTGAGTTGCCCGTTGTTGCTGCGTGACGCCTACACCGGCGCGAACCTGGAAACGCTACTCGACCGCGCCACGCGCATCAGCATGATGCAAGCGCGCACCGTGACCATCGATAAGGCCGCGCGCCGCGTCACGCTGACGACGCTCTTCAACTGGTATGCGAAAGACTTCGGCGGCGCGGCGGCTGTGTTGCCATTTGTGCGGCGTCACCTGACGCCCGAGCGCCAGCGCGAACTCGACGCGCTGGGCGCGAGTTCGAAGGTGAAGTACTTTGAGTACGATTGGGCCATCAACGAGCCGGGTGCGCGCGCCAAGTCGATTTACGCGCATGAACGCGCGATGAGTCAATAAGTGTCGGGGATCATTATTACCGGCTCCACCAGCGCGCTCGGCGCGGACCTCGTGGCACGGCTCATTCCGGCGCGGCCGGGCTCGCGCATCTATCTCTTGACGCGCCAGCCGGACCGATTGCCCGAGGCATTTCGCGGTCCGCGGTTTTCGATTCTTCACGGCGACCTCCGCGATCCCATGTTGGGCCTGAGCACCTGGCAAACCGCGGCGCTCCGGCGTTCGCTCACCGAGATCGTGCACGTGGCAGCGCACACGAATGCCGAAACCCCGCTCGCAGAAGCACGCGCGGTGAACGTAGAAGGCACGCGCAACCTGTTGCGGCTGGCAGTGGATTGCGAACGGCTCACCAAGTTTCTGCATCTCAGCACGGTGTACGTGGCCGGGCGCTTGGGAGGGCAGATTCCCGAAGCGGTGCTGCGCCACTCGCACAAGTTCTCCAGCGAATGCCAGCAGTCGCGCTATGAGGCCGAGACCGTCGTTGCCGAGTTTGCGGCGTGCGTGCCCGTGGCGATTGCGCGGCTCAGCAACGTCATTGGCGACAGCGCCGGCAAGGTGCACCGGCAGAACTGTATTCACCGCCTCGTGCGCATGTTTCCGCGTTCTCATCTGCAACAGGCGCCGTTCGATCCCAAGGGCCTTGCCGACTTCATCGATAGTGACTGGGCCGCCGATGCCATCGTATGGCTCTTCCTCAACCGCTTCCGCGCGGGCGAGGTGTGGCACATCAGCGACGGGCCCTCGGCGGGCTTCACGATGGACGAAGTGATCGCCGAGACGCACCGCATCTTCGTCCACCATCCGCGCGGCCAGCGGTGGATGCCGATCGACTTGCCGAAGCTGGTGCCGCTGCGCGACTACGAAGAACATGCCGAGCGCACGATCTCGACGGGTTCGCGTCTGTCGTCGGAACTGCTCCGGTCGCTGGAGCCGTTCCTGCCGCACCTCGGCATTGCGCAGACGTTTGAGAATCATCGCACGCGCGCGCTGCTGGCGCCGAGCGGGATTCTGCCCGGGCCGGCGCGCGATCTCTATGCGGGTATGGTGCGGTGGTGCCTGGATACGGATTGGGGGCTCGTAGGATGAAACGCGCGGCGGCGCTGGCGGCGTGGCTTGTGTCTTTCGCGGCGTCGATGCTGGCGCTCGTCTATCTGGTGGGCTTCGTGTTGAACCGCTATACATTCAGTACGGTGGACTCGGGGTTGCAGATCCCGGAGCGTGAAGCGGTGGTGATCGATGTGGCGCTGCTCGCGCTGTTCGGTGTGCAGCATAGCGGCCTCGCGCGCGCGTGGTTTAAGCGGGCGGCTGGGCCGGTGTGGTCGCGGACCGTGTATCTGTTGACGACGGCGCTGGTGCTGCTGGCGCTGTTTGTGTTGTGGGAGCCGATGCCGCGTTTGGTGTGGAGCTTTGAGACGCGCTGGCCGTTCCGGTTGGCGCTCCTGGCGAGCGGCGCGGTGGTGACGTGGGCGCTGCTATCGCAAAGCGCGCTGTCCTTCGTGGGCTTCCGCCAGGTGTGGGCCTACTTCCGCGGCGAGCCCCGCGCCCCCGCGCCGGTGGCGTTCAGCAAGCGCGGCCCGTACCGCTACTCGCGCCACCCGATGATGATCGGCACCGTCCTGTTTCTGTGGGCGACGCCGGAGATGAGCGAGGGGCATCTGCTGCTGGCGGCGGTGTGGACGCTGTACATCCTGCTGGCGACGTGGTGGGAAGAGGCGGACCTGGAGCGTGAGTTGGGTGCGGCGTACGCGGACTACCGGCGGCGGGTGCGGCGGCTGGTGTGACGAGTGGCCCATGATGAAGACTCCTGCTCATGCCGGCTGACGCCCTAGCAGCCCGTGGCGAATGTCAGTTTGTAGCTTGAGGGCGTGTGCGAGGCAGGCACACGCGGACATGATGTAGGGGCGTACAGGACCTGCCCGGGGTTACCTCAC
>VFZP01000263.1 GCA_016871115.1 Acidobacteriota bacterium | reverse complement strand
TCGGCGGGCGGCAGGTAGATTTCGGTACCCGGACGGAACATGCAGGAAGCGGGCTTCATGAAGCTGCCCGGCTCGTCCGGCTGAACGGCGTTGATGTCGGCGGCGTGCGACTTGTAGTTGAGCCCAATGCAGTAGATCTTGGGCGGCACCGGATAGGGCAGGAGCGGCATCACGTCGGCGTACGGGATGGGCGTTATGCCCACCGGGTCCAGTTGCGTCGCGGTGCGGGTCTGGATGATCTCAAGGATGCTATCGGGCACCTTGGTACCGCGACGGGTATTTATCTCTGGGACGGGCACCACGCCGCCCGGCGTCACCAGGCCGGCGTGGACAGAACCGCGATAGTCAAACCGTATGAGTTTCATGGTGGTGGGAAGAGGGCAGTATAACAGCAACGGCGCGGACACCCGGAAGTGGAGTGGCCGCGCCGTTGCGCTTCGTAGGTAGTTCCGAAGGGAGCTAGTCGTTGAGCTGGAAGTCCGCCACGAAGGCGCTGCGCTTGTCGGGGCTGGACCACTTCATATCGAGGCCCTCGCCGCCAAAGCGATGTTCCATCGCCACGGCCGGCATCGCATGCTTCACCTTGGTGAGCGGCAGATACCAGACTTCTTCGTTCGAGCAAACGTGATCTTTCTTACCGATGGCGCGCGTGCGAATCGTGGCCAACTTGCCCGCCTGGAGGGTAGCGGTGGCCTCGTGGACGCTCTCGTTTTCGAGTGAAAAACTGATAGGCGCCGAGTCCACGCGAACCACGTTGGAGAGCAGATCGCCCCCCATGCGCTGGGCAAACGCCTGCAGCGCCTGGCGCTGTTCCACGTTGGCGCGTTCATCCACAATCAGCACGGACTTCACCGGATACGTGGTGCCGTCCACAAACCCGAGCGTACCCTGGCCGCGAACCACGGCGACGAGGTTCAGCCCGTCGAGCTTCACGCCGTTGAAGGTGCCCTGGCCGATGCGCCAGCCGAGCACGGCCACATCGCCCGTGTTGCCCACTTCCGAGTTGGCAAAGCAGGCGCCCGTGAAAACGTCGGCGGTGCGTGCTTCAATATATTCACCGCGAACGTTGTTAGCTGCCGCGGCCGATGCCAGGCCAGCGGCTGAAATCAAAGCGAGGGAAACCGAAGCGATTGACTTCATGATTGTGTTTACAACCCTCCAGCTAAACTGTACCACAAAGCAACGTTCAGCTATACCAGTATGTGGAGATGCGCGACTGGACCCTGCCGCTGGCGATTTTGTTGATCCAGGTAGCGCTGTTTTTCCGGTTGCCGCTGTTCCCGGCGGACTGGCTGATTCCCAACGATCTGCCCGGTTATCATCTGCCGCTTTCCACGCACATCGTGGAGTCGCTTCGCGCCGGGCGCTTTCCGCTGTGGGACAACACGACGTATTGCGGCTTTCCTTTTTACGCCAACGTGCAGACGCAGTTGTTCTATCCGGGCGCGTGGCCGTTCTTTGCGGCGGGCTGGGCGCTGGGCGCCGAACGTATGTTGGACGTGCTGGAGTGGCAGGTGGCGCTGCATGTGTGGCTGGGCGAGGTAACGGCTTTTTTGCTGGCAAGGCGCGGGCTCGGGGCGACGGTGCCGGTGGCGCTACTGGGGGCGACGGTGTTTCAGTTGGGCGGCTTCTTTGCGTCGCAAGCGCAGCACGTTGGCGTGGTTTCAACGGCGGCTTGGCTGCCGTGGATTTGGCTGGCGGCGGTGGATGGCTCGGCCCGGCGCGCATCGGTGGGTCTCGCGATGGCCTGGCTGGCGGGCTATCCGGCGGCGGCGATGGTGGCGGGCGCGTCGGGTGGATTGATTGCGGCGATGAGCGGCCGCGGCATAGCATATGCGAAGGGCGCGGCGTGGGCGGCGGCACTGGCAGCCGTACAGTTGCTGCCGGCATTGGAGCTGACGAATTGGGCTGGAGCGCGTGACAAGGCGGCGTACACGGGCACGGGCGGTGGGGTGCCCTAGCAGGCGTTCATCTCAATGGTGTGGCCCAACTCTTACCACGTCTTCGATGCCACGGCGTACAAGCTGCCGTGGAATCGCTCCTATTTACACCTCTACTGCGGGCTGCTGCCGCTGGGCGCGGCGTTGCTGGGGCTGGTGCGCCGGCGCACGCCGGGGTGGGTGCGCGTGGGCGCCGCTGTGTTCACGGTGTGGATGCTGGGCGAGACGACGCCGGTGTGGCGATGGGGCTTCCCCGCCCTCCCCGCGCGCGGGTTGATCATTCCCGAATTGGCGACCATGGCGTTTGTCCTGACCGTGGCCGTGGCGGCGGTGTGCGGCATTCGCGGCCTGCCGGACCGGATCGCGTGGGCGGCGGTGGCGATTGCGTGGGCGGACCTGACGCTGGCCGTCTCGGGGACTTCGCTTCACGCCGGGCGGCGCGCGGACACGCCGATTGTGACGCCTTCGTCGTTTGAGGGCTCCACCGAGACGCTGCGGAAGTTGCGGGAGCTGACTGGCGGCTCGGTGACGCCGCCGTGGCGCATCGATGTGCTGAATGACTCGACGAATTGGGCCGCGTCCTGACCCGTGCACGGCATCCCCATGGCGACCGGCAACGATCCGCTCGCGCTGGCGCGCATCAAAGAAGTGCGGAGGTTATTTGCGCGCGGCGATGCGTGGATGCACTACTACACAGTGGATAAGCCCGAGTCGCCGGTGCTGGACCTGTTGAATGTGCGCTACCTGCTGCACTGGGAGACGTCGCCGGGCGCGACGCTGCCTGGGCATGAGTTGCGCGAGAATGCAGACGCGTTGCCGCGGTTCTTTCTGGTGAACCAGACGGTAACCGCGGGCAGGTTGGATGCGCTCGATCTGCGAAACGAGGCTCTCGTGGAAGGCGACTCGGCCGTGTGGGAGAATCCCGGCGCGGCGCGGGGCACTGTGACGGTGGAGTTGTATGGCTCGAGCCGCTTGCGGCTGCGCACGACGGTGCCTGCGGGCGGCTCGTTTCTGGTGACGTCTGATGCGTACTATCCCGGTTGGCAGGCAGAGATCGACGGGCGCGCGGCGGAGGTGGTGCTGACCAACCGGGCCTTCCGGGGACTGCGGCTGCCGCCCGGGGAACACGTGGTGACGATGCGCTTCCGCCCGTGGATCCTCGCGTGGGGCGCGGCGGTCTCGGCGCTGGCGTTGGGGTTCCAAGCGGCCCGGAGCCGTCAATGGCACACCAAGCCCCGGCAAGTGAACCATTGACGGCAAGGACCACTCGCACCGCCGCCACCAGACTAACCGGCCCGACACCACCAAGAAGGATGGCGGACCTGGGCGACGCCAAGTACGCCAGCCGGCTCGCCGAGGAACACACGCGCATCGAGCAGGACGTGCGAAGGAACCGACCAAGCCGATTGACTGCCTCCCAAGCGCCGGTTTCGCTAACGCTACGGATTCAACATCCCCCGCACCTCAAGCCACTCGACAAACCGTTGTGGCCACGTCATCGCCACGCTGGGGCGCGACGGGCGGAGGCCCAAGCCGTGCCCGGTGTTCGCGTAGACGTGCAGTTCGGCGGACGCACCGGCTTTCGTCATCGCCAGGTACAACTCGGGCAGGCCCTGGCTGATGTTCTGGCGGTCGTTCTCGCCGCACACGAGGAACGCGGGCGGAGTGGACTCCTTGCTGAATGCAGTCTCTTTCGGAATCGCGGGGTAAATCAACGCCTGGAATGCTCGCCGCACGTCACCTTTGGAGTTGGCATAAAGCAACGCGGCGAGCGCGGCCAGTTCCCCGCCCGCGGAAAAGCCCATCACGCCGATACGGTCCGGCTTCGAGCCCCACTCCGCGGCGCGTGACTTCAGCACGCGCAGCGCTTGCTGCGTGTCGGCGAGCGAGTGACCTTCAATCGTGTACGTAGAGTCCTTCTCGCGCGCCAGACGATGCAGCAGCACGAAGCCCGCGATGCCGCGCTCGGCGAGCCACTTGGCGACGTTGTGGCCTTCATGGTCTGACCACAATTCCCGATGCCCCCACCGGGGATCACCAGCACTGCCGCGCCCGTGGCTCTGCTCTTTTCCGGCAGGTGCGGCGTGAGCTTCGGCTTGTGGACGCCAGACACCACCCGTTCGCCGTTGGCCAGGCGCGTCGACTCCTCGCCCGTCTTCCCTTCCGAACCGGGCGCGATGCCGGGCCATACCGCGATTGTTTCGGCAGACGCGGCCATTGAAGAGAAGATGGCGGCAAGTATCCAACAGCGCATAGGGATACTGTACGCTAACGAGTGCGATGCTACGAACTCTCGCAGTTTTGTTTTTGCCGCTGACCGCCGCGCTGGAGCAGCAATGGGAGCCGAACTTCAACGGCCGCAATCTCGATGGCTGGGTGGTGAAGCTGGCGCATCACCAAGTGGGTGACAACTTCGGCGACACATTCCGCGTGGAGAACGGGATTCTTCGCGTCAACTACGACAAATATCCGGACTTCGGCGACCGGTTTGGGCACCTGTTCTATCGCAAGAAACTCTCGCACTTCCCGCTGCGCATCGACTACCGCTTCTACGGGGAGCAGATGAAGGGCGGCCCCGGCTACGCCAAGCTGAACAGCGGCGTGATGTTCCATTCGCAAGCGCCCGGGACGATTCTGAGAGACCAGAACTGGCCCATTTCCGTGGAGGCGCAGTTTCTCGCCGGCGAGCGTACCACGATGAACGTCTGCACGCCGAGCACCGAGATTCACCGCAACGGCCAGATGGTGAGACCGCATTGCCTGAACTCGACGTCTAAGGTCTACCAGGACGACGAATGGGTGACGGTTGAACTGGAAGTGAAGGGCGGTGAACGCGTGCGGCATCTCATCGGCGGACAAGTGGTGCTGGAGTACGAAAAGCCGATGATCGGCGGCGGCGTGGCGTTGGGCTTCGATCCGGCGATCAAGCAGGATGGCAAGGTACTGACCGATGGCTACATCGGGTTGCAGTCAGAGAGCCAGCCCGTGGAGTTTCGCAAGGTGGAATTGATGGACCTGTCAGCGGGCCGCTAGGATGCTGTCGCGCTTGTCGGTGCTTACGCTCACTTCGCTCGGCTGCCACGCGGCCCAAGGCCAGACCTTGCACTACACCGGCGAATGGCGCCTGATTTACGCTGGGCGCGTGCACCTGCACATTGGCGCGGACAGCGGGCGCCTCGCGCTTGAAACGGCGGGGCTGGCCGAACGCCTCTACCCTGTGCGCAGCACCTACACGGTGAATTACCACCAGCAACTGTGTGCAGCTTCGAGCGTGGAGGACTATCGCCAAGGGCGCAAGTATCGTGAGATCCGCGTGACATACGGCAAGGAGAAGGCCACACGCGTGGAGTTGGATCAAGCTAAGTCCGGCACGCAGGTGGGCTCAAACGAGGTGCCCGTGCCCGCGTGCGTGCACGATGTGTTGGGCGCACTGGAACAACTGCGGCGGCAACCACGCGCCGAACCCGGCACGCTGTGGCGTGTGCCCGTCAGCGACGGCAAACGCACTGCCAACGTGGAAGTGCGCGCCCTCGACCGCGAGAAGATCCGCACCGCGGCGGGCGAATACCAGACGACCCGCTATGAGGCTATGCTTTTCAATGGAGTGATCTTCCGGCGCAGCGCGCGCCTGTTCATCTGGTTGACAGACGACGCGCGCCGCTTGCCCGTACAGATCCGCGTGCAGATGCCGTTCTACCTGGGCACCGTCACGCTGCAGCTTGGGAAGGAGGAACAGGGTTGAGACTGATTCAAAGCCTGATGGCCATGACGATGGTGGTGGCCGCGCAACAACCGGCCGCGTCGCCCGTGTTGAGTAATCCGGCCACGCTTGGGACGATGAGTCGAGTAGTGCAGTTGATGGAGTCGACGGCGACGACCGCGCCAGGCTTGGCGCGCGCCGCCGAGCCGCTCCTGGAGAACGCGCGGCAGGGCGTGATCTCGCTGCGCGTGGCGGCGAGTCCGCAAGACGGCGGGTTGCTCCACGACTTCCTCCACAACGCGCGTGGGTACCTGGCGCTGTCAGACTCCCTGCCCAAGCCCGAGCCGTTTCCCGAAGAAGGCCGCAAGCAATACAACGAACTACGGGAAAGCGTGGACCGGTTGAGCACGCATTTCCGCGCGCTGCTCACTTTGAAAGAAACACAGATTCGCGGCGCCGATCTCGACAACTTCAGCCGCTATCGCGAGGCGAACCAAACGCAGTCACCCGCCACGCCGGGGCGCGTGGTGTTCTATGGCGACTCGATCACCGACGGCTGGCGGCTGAACGAGTACTTCCCGGGACGCGACTATGTGAACCGCGGCATCAGCGGGCAGATCACCAGCCAGATGCTGGCGCGCATGCTGCCCGATGTGGTGGCGAACAAGCCCAGGGCGATGGTGTTTCTGGGCGGCACGAACGACATTGCGCGTGGCGCCGAACTCACCACGATTCAAACCAACATCACGTCGATTGCCGACCTGGCAGACAAGCACTCTATCAAGTCGATCTTGGCGTCCATCCTGCCGGTGCACGACTATAACAAAGATCAGAACCCGGCCTGGGAAATGACCAAGCGCCGCCCGCTGGAGCAGATCAGGGCGATGAACGACTGGATCAAGTCTTTTTGCGCGAAGCGGGGTTATACGTATTTGGACTACTTCACACCGATGCTGGACGATGCCGGGGTGTTGAAGAAAGACCTCGCGCAGGATGGCTTGCATCCGAATGCGGCGGGGTACAAGGAGATGGCCGCGCTGGTGCAGTCGGCCATTGACCGCACACTGCCTGGGCAGACCGCGCCGGCCGCGGAGAAGAAACACCGGCGGTGGTTTGGAGGAAAATAAGGGCATGATGTGGCGGCGGCGCATACTAGCGTTGGCACTGTTGTCGATGAGCGCGCTCGCTTTCGCGCAGTCGCGGCTCAGTGTGCGGCAGTTGCAGCAGTTCATCAAGTCGTCCATCGATCTGCGTCACGACGACCGCAAGGTAGCGGCGTACCTGCGCAAGGTGGTGCTGCGCGAGCAACTCGATCGCGCGACGGTGGAAGATTTGCAGGGGCAGGGCGCCGGTCCGAAAACCGTGGAGGCGCTCGAAGCGCTGGCTGTCGCGTCGGCCAGACTGCCGCCAGCTCCGCCGGACGTCCCGAAGCCCGCGCCCCCGGCGATTCCTCCGCCCTCGGCCGCCGATGAGGAAAAGGTCCTCAAGGAAGCGCGTGAGTATGCGCTGAACTACGCAAATCAACTTCCGAACTTTCTGTGCACGCAGGTGACACGGCGTTACATCGATCCGAGCGGCCTTGAGTTCTGGCAGCGCATGGACGTGCTGACGGCGAAGCTTTCGATCGTCGACAAGAAGGAAGACTACAAGGTAGTGCTGGTGAACAGCAAACCCGTGGACCTGCAACCGGAGCAAGTGGGCGGCACGATTTCCCGTGGCGAGTTCGGTACGCTACTGCTGGAGATTTTTCAGCCCGACACCGAGACACACTTCACCTGGACGCGCTGGGCCACGCTGCGCGGCAAGCGCATGCACGTGTACGAGTACCGAGTACTGAAGCCGCTGTTTTCGATTGCTTATGAGGATGAGAGCATCGTGGTGCCCTATTCCGGCCTCGTGTATGTGGATGCCGCCGACGGCACCATTGCGCGCATCCGGCGCAAGGCCGACGACCTGCCGCCGCCTTTTCCCGTGCAAGACGTGCTGCAGGAACTCGACTACGACATGATCGAGATTGGCGCGGGCAACAGCTTCATCTTGCCGCTAAAAGTCACCGTGCGTTCTCGCGCGGGGAAGCTGCTGACAAAGAACGAAATCGAATTCCGCATGTACCGCAAGTTCGGCGCCGAGGCGACGATCACCTTTGAACCCGAGCCGTTGCCGGCGGAAAAGACCACCGAACAACCGCCGAAGTAGGTCCGGCCCGATATAATCAGGGAAATGGCAACGCTTGTTCACCTGGGTCCCGCTGCGGCTGCGCCCGCGCTCGACGCCGCGCAACTGGAAGCCAAGCAGGACATCCTCTTCCGCCGATTGACGGAGTTGGACCGCGTGCTGGTGGCCTACTCGGGCGGCACCGATTCGGCGTATCTCGCGTGGGCCGCGCATCAGGTGCTGGGCGACCGCGCGGTGGCCATTACCGCTGATTCGCCGTCAATTCCTGAATCGCACAAACGCGATGCCGCCGAGTATGCGCGCGTGTGCGGTTTCCGGCATGAACTGATCCCGACGTTTGAGTTCGACAACCCGGACTACGTGAAAAACGACAAGGACCGGTGCTTTCACTGCAAGGAAGAACTGTTCAATCGCCTGGATGAGATTGCCGCCGAACGGGGCGTGGAGAACATCATCTACGGCGTGAACAAGGATGACCTGGGTGACTACCGTCCCGGACAATCCGCTGCGAAGATTCATCAGGTGAAAGCGCCGCTGGTGGACGCGGGGATGAGCAAGGCCGAGATTCGCGAGTTGTCGCGCCGCGCGGGGCTCCCGTTTTGGGATCGGCCGGCGGCGGCGTGTTTGAGCTCGCGGATTCCTTATGGCACGCCGGTGACGGTGGAGACGATCAAGACCATTGAGACCGGCGAGGAAGCGATCAAGGCGCTAGGATTCCGGCAGTTCCGCGTACGCTTCCACGGAGAGCTTGTGCGCATTGAGATTGCGCGCGAGGAGTTGGAACGTGCGTTGAGTCTGGAGATGGCCGGGAAGTTGACGGCGATCTTCAAGCCGCTCGGTTTCCACTACGTGACGATGGATCTCGAGGGCTACCGGCAGGGCTCGCTCAACGCAGTGCTGAAATAACGAACCCGGCGCTGATCACGACGTTGTGCTGGCGGCCCGGAACACTCACGTTGTAGGCCGGCCGGCCGGTGAGGAAATCGCGGGCTTCGAATCGCAAGCGAATCCAACGCCACACGCGTACGTCCACGCCGCCCCCGAAGGCGAACGCACCCGTGCTGTTGGTCCGCGACGCTTCGTGAGTTTCCGGCAAGGCTGCGTGACGCCGAAGCCAATCGCTGGTAATTTCATGAGGACGCCAGGAGGCGGACACCATGAAGCGGACCACACGCGTTGCGACTCCGGAGCCGATCCTCCGGCTACAAAAACAACTGGATGAGTTTCGGGCCAGTCACCGC
>VFZP01000262.1 GCA_016871115.1 Acidobacteriota bacterium | reverse complement strand
GCTACCTCGATTCCTTCAGGCGCATCTTGTGTGAGACAAGACTGCCCATTGCAATAACTGGCACCATTGTTTACAATCTCCTTGAGCGATGTTACACTCCTGCCCAGCCTGCGGTTCCAAGCACATCCGTGCAGCGCACCGCCGAGGCTTGTGGGAGACCGTGCTCAGCATATTTGGATACTGTCCGGTTCGTTGCCGCGACTGCGGCTATCGTGCCATGCAGGGCTTGTTGTGGTTGCCGGGTATGGGATTCGCCCGCTGTCCGGGATGTTTGCGGGAAGACCTGACCGACTGGGAAGAGAAGTATTGCTATCCTCCCCGCTGGCAGCAGGCGTTGCTGCACTTTGGCGCCAAGGCGCACCGGTGCGCGGTGTGCCGCAAGAACTTTGTGAGCTTCCGTCCGCGCCGGCCTGAGTTTGTGGGGTCATGGAAGACGCGCAAGGTAGATACCAGCCCGATCACCCAAACCGCAAGCGTGCGCGAAACCCCCACCGCAACCAATGCACCGGCAGCGGTGAAAGTGGCGACGAGGGCGGACTGACGCCGCCGGTTGAACGCATTCTCGTACGGGCCACCAACTGGGTGGGCGATGCCGTCATGGCGCTGCCCGCACTGCGCGCACTGCGCCGCCAGTTCCCTGCCTCACATATCAGCGTATTAGCAATGCCCGGCATTGCCGGCCTGTATGCCCGCGAAACCTGGGCCAATGAGGTGCTGTTGCTCGAAGGTGCGCGGGGCGCGCGGGATGGGACGCGCAAATGGCGTCAGGCGCAGGATCTGACAAGCCGCCGGTTTGATCGCGCGTTGCTGCTAACTAACTCGTTCGAATCGGCCGCGCTGTTTGCCGCCGCACGCATTCCGGTGCGCACTGGCTACGCGCGCGACGGGCGCACGCTGCTGCTGACGCAGGCGGTTCCCCCACCGAAGCGCGGCGAGATTCCGCAGCACGAGAGCTACTATTACCTGGAACTGCTGAAGCGCGCAGGGCTGTTGCCCGAAGGCTGCTGGCCGCCGGAAGACCGGATGGTGATTCGCCTGGAAGGGATCGGCGCGGCCGGGGCGGCGGGGCGCGCGCGATTGGAGACGGAATGGGGCGCGGGGCGGCCAGTGGTGGGCGTGAGCCCCGGGGCGGCGTACGGCACGGCCAAGCGCTGGCTGCCGGAGCGGTTTGCCGAGGCGGCGCAGTTGTTGGCCAAGCGATTGGGCGGCGCGGCGGTGGCGGTGTTCGGCACGCCCGACGAGCGCGAGTTATGTGAGCAGGTAGCGGCCATGGCGGATGGCACGAGTTTTGCGGGCCGCACCAAGCTGGCCGAGTACATCGATCTGGCCGCGGCGTGTGCGGCGTTTCTGACGAATGACTCGGGCTCGATGCATATCGCCTCGGCGCTGGGAGTCCCGACAGTGGCAGTATTCGGCGCTACAGATCACGTGGGCACGGGGCCCACGGGGCCGCTGGCGCGCGTGGTGCGCCACGCCGTCGATTGCTCCCCGCATCCGCATCCCTGCCTGTTACGAAACTGCCCCATCGATCACCGTTGTATGAAGGCAGTGACGGCAGAGGAAGTGGCGGAGACCGCGAGCCAGTTGATTCATGTGCGCGGGGGTTACGAGACGGCTTGACCGCAATCTCAAGCAGGCCCGTTCATCGCAGAAATCGGATAAGCCGGAAGGAAAGATTATGTTGTAATCGAACGTGCCGTCCAGTTGCACGAAGATGCGGTGTTCTCCACGCATGTCCACGAGATTGGCCACACCGCGGGCTTACATCATGAGCAGAGCCGGCCGGACCGCAATCGCTTCGTCCAGATCCGGCTCGATGAAATGAATGAAGTGCGCAAAGACGGGTTCCAGCAGATGGAGCCGCTCGACCAGTTGCAGATCGGCTTTACGATGCCGGAGTTGACGGCCACGCTGAACGGCGCGGCGGTGGCGATCGAATCCGCGCGGACGGTAGCGGGGGAACCGGGCGTGGCGGAAGCGGTGCTCCGGCTGACGGCGGATGTGACGCCAGGTATTCGTTCACTGGTGACGCGCGCCGGAGCGGTAGAGGCGAGCCCAGTGAACGTAACGGTTCCTTCTTAGTCAGGCGGGCGCGCGGCCGAAGCCGGCCGCATGGAAGTTCTCCCGCCACCTATGTGTAGGCTTTGGCTTCGCCCCATCGGGTTGGGCGCTTTGCCAAGGCCAGCTACTTTCGATCGCCGAAAATTCGGCGCTATTCTAGCTGCTGGGCACGCAGTTCGGCGGTGACGGCGTGAACACGTTTGGCCTACCCAACCTGCAGGGCCGGATGCCGTTGGGGATGGGTGCCGGGCCGGGATTGTCCAATTTCGATATCGGCCAGGCGGGAGGCTCCGAGACGGTCACGCTCGCGGCCACCCAGATCCCCGCTCACTCGCACACCGTGGCAGCGTCCACGGCAGACTCGAACGACGCATCACCGGCGAATTCCTTTTTTGCCGCCGGCGGCCACTACAACACCGCCACCAACACCACTATGAATGCACAGTTGCTCGCGCAGTCCGGCGGCGGGCAGCCGCATGAAAACCGGCAGCCGGTGTTGGCCATCAACTGGATGACTGCCCTTGAGGGGATCTACCCTCCCCGTTCGTAGATTTTGCCATCGGAGGATTTTTGACATGGAACCGTTCATGGGACAAGTGATGTGTGTGGGCTTCAACTACGCCCCGAAGAACTATGCATTTTGCGCGGGGCAGATCGTGGCCATCGCCCAGAACACTGCCCTGTTTTCGCTGCTCGGCACGCAAGTTGGCGGCGACGGGCGCGTGACGTTCGGACTGCCTGACCTGCGCGGCCGGGTGCCGGTGGGAATGGGCCAAAGCCCTGGCCTGTCCAACTACACAATTGGCCAGATGGCCGGCACCGAGACCGTGACGTTGCTGCCGGCGCAGATGCCGCAGCACACGCACGCGGTGCGCGCGAATGCGGGTGATGCGAACGATGCCACGCCGGCGAACGCGTTCCCGTCTGCCGGCGGCACCCACAACACGGCGGCCAACACCACCATGAATCCCGCGATGGTGGGGGCGGCGGGCGGCAATCAGCCGCATCCGAACATGCAGCCCTACCTGGTGTTGAACTGGATCATCGCGCTGACGGGCATCTTTCCGTCACGCAGCTCAGAATCCCTAGTTTTTCCGCTTCCCTTCCAAAGCCGTTCGAGTAACACGAACGGCCCTTTTTCTTCGGCCAGCTCAAACCCCAGACGCTCATAGAGCCGGCGCGCCGGGTTGTGCGTTTCCACATGCAGACTGAGGGGGCGTCGCGTCTGGCCGGCTTCATCGGCGAGCGCGCCCAACAAAGCTGTGCCGATGCCCTGCCCGCGAAACTCCGGCGCCACGGCAAGGTCGATAATTCGGATATCGTGCGGTTGGCGAAGCACGCAAAGACGCCCCGCCTGTTCGCCCGCCTGCAGGATGAGGTCAAACAAAGCACCCGCATAGTAGCGGCGATAGTGCACGCGCTGGAGTTCAAACTGCGAGTTGAGGAAGGCCGACTTCTGCGCGGCATCCCAGGTCACATGGGCCAATTCCCAATCGCGCGAGGTGGCGTACAGACGCCAGAGAAAAGGCTCGTCCTCTGGCGTTTCCGGACGGAGTTGCGGCGAAGCAGCGGCGCCCGTCACGCGAAGACGACCTCGTAAAACCGGCCAACCGGATTCTGGCGCATCAGTGCCGGGTCCGCCACTCGGCTGATCAGCAGATGGCATGGCTCGAAGGACTCGGCTTGCAGGAGGTGCGGAAACACCGACAGGGGCCGTCCTTCGCGCAATTCAAACAGCAGGGAGAAGCGGGCGCGGGACCCGGGCGCGGGGCTGGCGCCGAGATCCTTCACTTCGAGGAGCACCAGTGAGGCGTTTTCACCTGGCGCGTCGGGACGTTCGAAGGCGAAGACTTCACCGAGCCGGGAAGTGAAATGCGCGGCCATAAAGCCGGCGAGTGCGAGAGGCACCACCACAGTTTATCGCGTTTGGCAAGCCGGGCAGTAGTGAGTGCCACGCTGAGCGACGACCAGCCTAACGATGGGCTCTCCGCAATGCAGGCAGGGTTGCCCCTCGCGCCCGTAGACGCGGTGGAAGTTCTGGAAGTTGCCGCGCGCGCCAGAGCCGTCCACGTAGTCAGAGATAGACGAGCCGCGTTCGGCGATGGCGTGCGTGAGCAGTTCCACAATGGCGGTATGCAGCGCTTCGGCGCGCCCGGCGGTGAGGCGGCTGGCGCGGGCCAGCGGGTGGAGGCCGGCGCGGTGCAACGCCTCGTCCACGTAGATGTTGCCGAGTCCGCGGAGGAACTGCTGGTTGAGCAGGGTGACCTTCAGGCGCGTCTGTTTGGCGCGCAGACGCTGAGCAAAGGCGGCGGCCGAGAGTTCAAATGGGTCGGGCCCGAGTCCGGTGGGCTCGCCGGCGAGGAAGTTGAGTGAGCCGAACTGGCGGGTGTCGCGAAACAGGAGCCGCGAACCGGAGTCCAGCGTGAAGCCGGCGCGGGTGTAGGCGTCGGGTGCGGCATCGAGTAACAGCGCACCCGTCATGCCGAGCTTGACGAGGATTAGGGTGTCTCCGTCGAGGCGCAGGAGTAACTGTTTGCCGAAGCGTTCGATGCTGACGAATTGGCGGCCGCTGATGTCTGGCGCCGGTTTTCCGCGCAGGACGCGCTGGCCTGGGTAGGCGGCAGCTTCGATGCGGCGGCCCACCAAGTGCGGCGATAGAGAACGCGCGATGGTTTCCGCTTCAGGCAGTTCGGGCACAGCTACAGGTCGACCAGGACTGCGTCGCCTTCGACGCGCACGTCATACTTGCGTTGGCGCAGGCTGGGGTCGTGGTCATTGCGGCCGGTGACGCAGTCAAACTCCCAGGCATGCCACGGGCAAACCACCATGCGCCCATGCAGCGCGCCCTGCCCCAGCGGACCGTCGCGATGCGGGCACCTTCCATCCATCGCATGCAGTTCGCCTTCGATGTTGCAGATCACCACCATGCGCGTTTCGTCGCCGCCCGCGCCCTCGATATCGATCATCGATCCGGGCGGGATGTCGGCAAACGCCGCCACACGTTCAAAAGGCATAATGGTCAGACTATCATGCGTGACTACTTGCGCTTCTTTGTCGCAACCGTGTTTGGGGTCGGGCTCGGCTGCCGCACCGATGCCGACAATCTGGTGATCGGCGTGGTGCCCAAGGGCGCCAACCATATATTCTGGCAGACCGTTCATGCGGGCGCGATCAAGGCGGCGAATGAGCACGGCTATCGTCTGGAGTGGAACGCGCTGGCACTGGAGGTGGACGCGAGCCGCCAGATTGAGATCGTCGAGTCAATGGTGAACCGGAAGCTGAAGGGCGTGGTGCTGGCTCCGGTGGACCGCAAGGCGCTGGTGGCGATTGTCGAACGGGGCGCGCGCGAGGGCGTGCCGGTGGCGGTGTTCGACTCCGCGCTCGATTCCGCGCAGCGCGTCAGCTACGTGGCGACGGATAACACCGAGGGCGGGCGCATCGCCGCGCGCCGCGTGGCGGAATTGCTGGGCGGCAAAGGCAAGGTAGCGATCATCGGATTCATGCCCGGGAGCGGCGCGACGATGGAACGTGAGGACGGCTTTCAGGATGAAATGCGGCGCAGGCATCCGGGTATCGACATCGTGGCCCTGCGGTATGCCAAGGCGGACCGCGCAAAGGCGATGGCCGAGACGGAGAACGTGTTGACCGCGCATCCGGATCTGGCGGCGGTATTCGCCGACAACGAGTCGAGTTCCTCGGGCGCGGTGCAGGCGCTGAAAGGGCGCAACGCGCGGCAGGTGAAGATGGTGGCTTTCGACGCAAGCGAGCAGTTGATGCAGGATTGCCGCGACGGCTGGATCGACTCGCTGGTGGTGCAGGACCCGGTCAAGATGGGCTACGAGTCCACACGCGCGCTCCTGCGGCATCTGAAGGGCGAAAAAGTGGAGCCCCACATCGACTCCGGCGTGCAGCTGGTGAAACGCGATGAGATCGACTCGCCGGCCCTGAAGGAGCTGCTGTTTCCAGACATCCAAAAATACCTCAAAGCGCCCGCCGGAAGCGGCGGTCACTGAGGGGTCCGTGTTAATCTGAAAATTACCACGGTGTTGGGCCGGTAGCTCAGTTGGTAGAGCATCGCACTTTTAATGCGGTGGTCGCGGGTTCGAGCCCCGCCCGGCTCACCAATCCTTGATCCGACACCTAATTTCGCGCGGCATGCGTAACGTGTGGTGCTTGCGTTGTCTACCGGCCGCCCGGCGGGCGCAGGCTTTGGCTGCGGTACGGATACTGGCGGTCTAGCGGCTCCCAATCCATGGTGATGCCGAGGCCCGGCCGTGCAGAAAGCGTCATGTGGCCTTTGTCCACCACCGGAAACGTGCCGCGCGTGATTTCACCGAAGACCGTTTGCATGCCCGCGTCTCACTCCTGCGTCAGGAAATTGCGGATGCCCGCCATGGCGCGCAGCGAGGCGACGTGCGCCACCGGGCAGTAGTACATATGCGGCGCGATCTCGGCGCCGTAGACTTCAGCGAGCGAGGCAATGCGGCGGATTTCGGTGATGCCTCCGCAATAGATCACGTCGGGCTGCACGATGCGCGCGCCGCGAACGTCCAGCAGATATTTGAACTCGTAGCGCGACACGAGTCCTTCCCCGCCCGCCAGCGCCACGGGGCTGTGCAGCGCACTTCGCCGAGCGCCTGCGGAGTTTCACGCCACGTGGGCTCCTCGATGAACAAAGGGCGAAACAGCGCGACGGCTTTGGCGAAATCGATCGCGCTGCGGACGCTGAAGGTCTCCCACATTTCGAGCGCGATTTCGAGGTCCTCACCGCCCCCCTTGCGCACCGCTTCCACTTCTGCCACCAGACGGCGCAGGCGCTCGCTCTCCGTGCCGCCCCTGGGTAGCACCCACTTGACGCACGTCCAGCCCTCGGCGCGGGTCTGCGCGGCGAGCTCGGCAAGCCGTGCAGGCGTGCGCGGCTCCAATCGGTGGCTCCAGTGGCTGTAGTAGACGCGCATCGGTTTCGGCGCGGCCATGCCGAGCAGCCACCAGACCGGCTCCTGCAAACGCTGCGCCTCAATCTCCCAAAGCTCGATATCGATGGCGGCCACAGCGGCTTGGAGCACGGAGCCATCGCGGTAGCGCGACAGCTCACAGTAGTTGCGGTTCCAGTGCTCTTCGATGCCGCCAGGGTCTTTGCCGGTGAGATAGGGCGCGTACCACTGGATGGCCTTTTCCACAATCTCCACACGGCCGGAGATGGAGCCTTCGCCCACGCCGGTGATGCCGCCATCGGTTTCGATTTCGGCAAACAGATAGTCGCGGTTGGAGATGGAGTGTTTGCGAGTCGTCAGTTTGCGGATGGACAAACGGCGTCCAGCCTGTGCCATGAGCGGGCAGGCGGCAAGCAAGGCGCGGCGCGAAAGGTGGGCGGTCATGATCGAAGAAGGAGTTTATCAACCGGACATGATCGAAATGGGCCGGCGACCTCGCCCTATTGGGTGAAGGAGATAGAAACACATGGGATTGGCTGAACGCCGGATGGTACAGGAACTGCAGGAAACCACGCTCCCCGCGCGGGAAAAAGAGATCGGTCACAAACTCGGTGGCGCAAACGTCGACGATTAAACTAAATCAACTCGCGAAGGTGCCGCTGCACTTGCAGGGAGACTCTGTGGACCTGCCGCGCGACTATGCATCGCGATTAGATGGCGATGGCATGATCACGCTACTGTGCGCCGTAGTCACGCGCTCGGGCTGGAACTGGCAGCCTGTGTTCTTCGGAGAATAACCATGTCCTCACCCGCGCCTTTTTGGAACCTCGTCTCACCTCGTAGCCAGCTTTGCCATTGGCGCCGTGGTGCTGAGCGCCAACCACCGCGAGCGGTGACTTTGCGGGGAGCCTGGGCGCGGGTGTGTTGTTTGCGATCGGTATTGCGGCCGCCTGCATGTTTGGAGGAGCAGCGGCGGTCGCGGCCCTGATGAAAGGAGAGCTGCTGGCGCTACCCTCCATCCTGGGCCTACTGTTGAACGGAGCCCTGGATCTGCCCGTACTGTTCATCCTGTTGAAGGCTGACTGAGCCTGCAACAGGCCGCGCGTCGGAATACCATCGTTATATATGAAAGTTGCAACGATACGGCACGCCGCGTTTGTGTGCCTGGGCGTCCTGGTGTGCGGCTGGACGATTCTCGCTCAGCAACCCGCGCCGCCAGCGCCGGCCAAGCGAACCGTGGATTTTCAGCGTGAGATTCGCCCGACTCTCTCTGACAACTGCTTTTTGTGCCATGGTCCGGATCAGGGCACACGCATGGCGGACCTGCGGCTGGATACGCGCGACGGGGCGTTCGCCGCGAGGCCCTCGGGCAAGCTGATTGTGCCCGGCAACACCGCGGCGAGCCTGGTCTACCAGCGCATTACTTCAGACTCGAAGGCGAAGATCATGCCGCCCGTACATTCCAAGCGCGTGTTGACGGCGGCGCAGAAGAACGCGATCAAGACGTGGATCGAGCAGGGCGCGCCGTGGAAAGAGCACTGGTCGTTTACAGCGCCCACACGGCCCGCTGTGCCGGCGGTGACGAACCCGCGGTGGGCGCGCAATGCGATTGACCGGTTTGTGCTGGCGCGCCTCGAAGCCGCGGGCCTCGCGCCTGCGCCCGGAGCCGACCGGCGGACGCTCGCGCGCCGTGCGGCGCTCGACATCACCGGATTGCCGCCGACGCCCGAGATGGTGGAGAGCCTGGTGAACGACAAAGCCCCGCAGGCGTACGAACGGTATCTTGACCGGTTGTTCGAATCGCGCCAATGGGGCGAGCATCGCGCGCGGTACTGGTTGGACGCCGCGCGTTATGCGGACACACACGGCATTCACGTGGACAACTACCGGGAGATGTGGCCGTATCGCGATTGGGTGATCGGGGCGTTCAACCGGAATCTGCCGTTCGACCGCTTTGTGACCGAACAGATCGCCGGGGACCTGCTGCCGAACGCCACCACCGAGCAACTGATCGCTACCGGCTTTCACCGCTGCAACCCCACGTCAAACGAAGACGGCGCGATTGCCGAA
>VFZP01000261.1 GCA_016871115.1 Acidobacteriota bacterium | reverse complement strand
ATCAGCCAGTGGCTAACACGGTTTCTGAGTGGTGCGGAGCAGTTATCTGGGCTGGCGCTTTGGCACTCGATCCTGCGACGGATCTTCCAGGATTTCGGGCGCTTCCCGTTCGACCAGGCCGCCTCTCGAACTCGTCTGGCCGATTCCAACTGCAGGATTTAGGTTCACGATGTTTGAGTTCGGTGCCAACGGCAATTCCGCGATGCGCTTGCTATCGAAGTTGACGCCCACTTCCGCGTTCGTGGTGTTGACCAGCGGCACTTCACCGGTGACGGTCACCGTCTCTTGCGTGGCCGAAACCTTCAGGCGCGCGGGGATGTTGGCACGTTCGTTGAGCTGAATTTCCACGTCGGGCAGCATCAGTTTGGTGAAGCCCGCTTTTTCCACCACCACCTCATATTTGCCTGGTTGCAGCAGCGGGATGCGGAACTGGCCGGCTTCGCCGCTGGTGGTGTTGTTTTGAATACCGGTGGCCACGTTGCGAACGTTGATCCTGGCGCCGGCGATAACCGCGCCCGTCTCGTCGGTGACGGTGCCGAGAATTTCAGAAGTGGTCTGCGCCTGGAGCACCGTAAGCCCAAATGCGGCAGCCACAAGAAAAGCTAGAGCCTTCTTCATGACAGAAAGTGTCCTTTTAATTGGTGATTGCAGAACTATGAAGAGGCAACGCAGCCCCTTCCCCTAACCCGGCGTAGCCGGAACCAAACAGGGCCAAACGATCAAGTTGGAGCACTTCGCAAAGTGCGTCCGCAGGCCGGTAAGCATTGGCTGGGACGTTATGCTGGAAAAATATCCTGCCAGAATCGTGCAGGATTCAGATGTAGAGGTTCTAATAGCCAACCTCGTGTTACTGTAGCACTTCGAAGAGCTGCGAGGGTTCATGGATGAGAGTAAGATCCTCAGCGGCGCCCAGCCCGCAGGCAGGTGTGGCGATCACCGGGATGCCGGCGTGCAGGGCCGCGAGCGCGGCGCTGGGGCGGTTTTCCACGACGGCGGGGCGGCGTGCACGGAGATCCGGCTGAGCCACTCCCACCCCGGGCCGGCCCGTTCTATAGGTACGTCGCGCCGGAAACCAGCGCCTTCGAGATCGGGCCCGAGTAAATGACGCGGGCTCCCAGTAGGTGAGCTGCCTCGCGCACTTCGTAAGCGCCGCGGCGTGCTACGACCGGTCCGGCAAAACCGATCACCAAGGCGGCTGGAGGCTGAACGGTGGCCAGCGCCGGGCGCGAGCCGATCCAATCGAGAAGGCGGGCACGCGCGCCGAACTCCGCGGCGACGGCCGTGTGGGGAGTTACGATTTCAGCCGCGCCTGCGAGTGCCTCCGCCTCGGCTTCGGCAATCCAGCGCGGGGCGCGAAAGTCTTTCAGTGACGTGCGCTGTGGGTGGATGGCGGCGGCTTCGTCCAAGCGGCGTTCGAGTGAGCCAATGGGCCCGCGCGTCATCAGCACGGAGAAGGTGCGTCCGCCGAGATGGCCGTCGCGCCACAGGAACGGCAGCAGCGATTGCGCCACCACCAGATGGGACGCCTCCACCGGGATCTGCTGGCCGTAGGACTGTGCCAGCGCCTCGGCGCCATCGAGCAGCGCGAGTTGACGCGCGGCTCCTTGGGCCGCGAGCCGCCGCGAACGCCACGCTCGCACGAGCGTCGGCCAGACGGCTTCATGCACGTCGTCGAGCCCGCGCACGGGCCATGCATAGCGTGGCTGCCCCCAGTGCGCGCCGTCGAGCGGGATAAACAACGCATCCTTGGCCGCGCGCGTCTTCAGCAGATGGCGTTGGAACTCGGGCCAGTTCTCATCCAGCAGAAACACGGAGCGCGCGCGGGTGCCGGGCGCGGAAACGATGGCGGCGGCGCGCCGATTCTCGGGGCATGAGGTTTGGCCGCAGGCAAGACAGTCGCTCGCGGCATGCGGCGCAGCTCCGCGCGGCGGGCGGAGTTTTTCCAGCACCCGCAGCGGCGTGCGCCCGAAGAGCCGCACCAGCAGCTCGTCGCGTGTCAGCTCCACCCGAAGTTCCATGCCGACGCGGGGCAGGAACCGCAGATCCACATAGTTCCATGCGACAGTCGCGTCCGCGCCCGCCGCAGCCGAGGAGCCCGGCACGATGCGCGAGTCCGCGTGCCGTTCGACGATCTCGCAGCCCGCGGCCAGCGCTGCTTGATACAGCGCATTTGAGAGCTGGCACAAGCCGCTGCCGGTTGACGGCACCACGCAGCCTTCGCGCAGCATTCGCCCCGTAGCGAATCCGGCGCGTGCAGTAGGACGGCCCACTTGCCGCCAAAAACTGAACACATCTCCTGACGGGATGAACAGCCCGTTGAGACGCCGCGCCGCCGTGCGCAGGTTCTGAAGCTTGCCGAGTTGAAACGCCACTTCGGCGTTCGCCTCGCTCGTCCACAGCGGCGTGCGGGACTCGGCGATGATCACTGGCATGGACACGCCGCCGTTGCTGAATCCGTGCCGCCGCACGGGATGCCGCAGATTCCCGACTATGCGGTTCAGCCGAAAAGCCGCGACCTTGGCTTGCGTCACCAGCAGGGTCCAGCGAGACGGAGGCGGCGAGGCCGGGTGTGTGCCGCCTTGCACAGGTTGCGTCGGGACGGACACGCAAGGCGCCGCTGGAGAACTCATGAGTGAGGCTGAGGCAATTCTCGGGCCACCTACCGGAGAGGCCAGCTCATCGCGACGGCGGGCCCGGGTGGCGCAACACGTACACGCGGCCGCGCCAGACGATGCGGCGTGAGACCGCCGAGGCCAGGAATGCGTAGAGCCAGATCCACGTCACCAGCGGCGTGGTCCACGTGTAGACCCAGCCGTGGCGCGCAAACCAAGCGTCGTCACGTGGGGCGAGGCAACGGCGAGCCATCGCCGCGCGCCGTGCGCCCTTCAACATGCCGAGCGCGAGTTGGGCGATGAGTGCGAGCCACTGGTGCATGGCGATCGCGGCTACCATCGCGCCGCAGTAGAGACAGTGAGGAACGAGGCCGAGCCACCACAGACGCGGACGGTAGGCGCGCGTGATCTTCATCTGCCGCGCGATCCACTCGAAGAACTCGCCGGCCGTCACATGGTCGCGCGCGGGGACGAGCGCGCCGGGGGCGTAGGCGATGGTGAGACCCGCGCGGTGGACGGCCTCGGCGAGGCGGAAGTCGTCGGAGACCGCTTTGTGCCAATAGTCTTCGACGCGCGCGGAGGCGAACGTCTCGCGGCGAATGGCCATCGCACCGCCCCATACAAACGCGTTGTTGCCCGGGCCGAAGCCGCCGGCGATGACGGCATTCCAGGCGCTGCGGATCATCGGCCACACGCCGCCCCGCGCGGGCACATGCCATCGATAGCCGGTGGACGCGCCCACGCCATTCTCGGCCAGCGGCGCCGCGAGGGCGCGCAACCAGCCGGGCCCAGGTTCGCCGTCGCTATCGGCAAAGGCGAGGATCTGTGACTCTGCGCGGGCGGCGGCGATGGAGGCACGGAGGTTGTGGATCTTGGCGGCGGCTCCCATCGGGGCAGGCCCAGCGACGATCAGCCGCGCACCGGGGGGCAGCGCGCCATGCGGGATATCTTCCGTCGACTCGACGGCGACCAGCAGTTCGAAATCCGGGTAATCCTGGGCGGCGAGCGCAGCGAGATTCCGCGCAAGGCCCTCGTCGGCGCCCTTTACCGGCACCATCACCGTCGCGGGCGGTAAGGCGCTGTCGGGCAAACGCCGCGCGAGCTGCGCTTCCACATAGAGCGCCCGCGCGCCGTCACCGCGCAAAGAGAGAACGGCCAGCAAAAGTGCCAGCCCCAGCAGAATCCAAAGCAGCAAGGATTAAAGTATAGAGGATGGGGATGACTATACTGGCTGCGGTCGCGGCATTTGCGGTGTCGGCGGATATCGCTGCCTCGGATCATGCCACGCGCCGGGCGGCGCTGCGCAAACAACTTCTGCCGCAAGCAGTGGTGGCGCTGATCGGGGGTACCGAGGGCGACCACGGCGACTTACGCTCCACCTTCTTCCAGGAACCCAACTTTCTCTATTTCACCAGCTGGTGTGAACCCGAAGCGCGCGCGATCTTCACGGACGCGGGAGACTACCTTTTTCTGCCGAAACGCACCGACGTGCGTGAACGCTACACGGGCCGCAAGTCCGCGCCGGGCGATGAGGGCATCGCCGCGCAGACGGGATTCGATCATGTGCTGGATGCCGCGGAATTCGCCGCGAAGCTGAAAGAATTAGCCGGCGAGGATCACGCGGTGCACTGGCTGGCGAAGACGCAAGGTTCAGCCATCGTTCGCGAAACGCTGGGCGCCGCGCGCACGCTGCATCCGCTGGAGATGCCGGCGGCACGCGTGCGGATGGTGAAGTCGGCGGCCGAGGTTGCCCGCATTCAGCGCTCGGTGGATGCGACGATCGATGCGCATCGCGCGGCGTGGAAGCGAGCCAAGCCCGGGCTGTATGAGTATCAGGTGGCTACCTCGATGGCTTCGGCTTACTTTGAGCAAGGCTGCGAGCGCCATGCGTATCTGCCAATTGTGGCGAGTGGGCCGAACGCGATTGTGCTGCACTATGGCGCGAACAAACGCCGCATGGACTCCGGCGAATTGTTGCTGATGGACGTAGGCGCCGAGTGCGCTGACTATGCCGCTGACATCACCCGCACGATTCCGTTGAGCGGCCGCTTCACTCCGCGCCAGCGCGAGATCTATGAGATTGTGCTGGGTGCGCAGAAAGCGGCGATTGCCGCGGCCAAGCCCGGCATGCGTTTCATGGGCCGTGAGCCGGGCACGCTGAACCGCGTGGCGCTGGACTATGTGGACTCGCACGGCAAGGACCGGCATGGCGAATCGCTGGGTAAGTATTATCTGCACGGGCTCGGGCATCACGTGGGCCTTGAAGTGCACGATCCGACGGACCCTGGCGTGACGCTCGCGCCCGGCATGGTGATCACAATCGAGCCAGGCGTCTACATTGCTGAAGAAAACATCGGCGTGCGGATTGAAGATATGGTGCTGATCACCGAAACCGGGGCGCGCGTGCTGTCCTCTTCGCTGCCGCGCGAGGCGGCCGACATCGAACGCGCAATGCGCGCGAGATAACCATGCGCCGCCTCCGTGCGATCTATCTGGCGTTGCTCGCGGGCTGCTTTGTGCTGGCCGCGTTCGCCGGGTGGACGCCGTTCGGCAATCGCTTTAATAACGACCTCTACGACTCGCTCCTGCAGTTCACGGCCTTGCCGCAGCGGCCCACGCAAGCCGTGCTGTTGGGGATCGACGAGCGGAGTCTGAGCCGCTTCGGTGGCGTCACCTCGATCCGCAAAATACTCGCGGACGGGTTGCCGCGGCTGATTGCCGCCAAGCCCAAGGCGGTGGTGGTGGACGTGATTCTCGCTGATGCGGGTGAGGATGCGGCGGTGAACGAGCGCCTGGCGTCGGCCCTGGCTGCGCTGCCGAATGTCGTCCTCGGCACCTCGCTCACGCGCGAGGGCCAGTGGGAAGAGCCGATCGAGCTGTTCCGCCGCCATGCCGCGGCGCTGGGACACATGCATGCCGATCCTGACGGGCAAATGGTGCGCCGCGTGTCGCTTGAAAAAGTCGTGCGCGGCAAACGGTACTGGGCGATGTCGCTCGAAGCGTTTCGCCTCATCGAGCGCGCCGACATCATTGAGACCGAAGATGCGATTGAAGTAGCGGGCCGCCGCGTCCGCGGCACGCGCGAGCAAGCGCGTCCGCTGTGGGTGCAGTTCCACGCCGCGCCGGTGGAGGAAGTTTCGTTTGCCGATCTGGCGGACCGGCCCGAAGAAACGCACGCCCGACTCGCGGGCAAGATGGTGTTTGTGGGCGCCACGGCGCAGTCGCTGCAAGACCGCTACACCACGCCGCTAGCCGCCGGCAATACGCCCGGTGTGGAGATTCACGCGGCCGCGTTCGAGACGTTGAGCGAAGGGCGCATCCTCCGGCCGGCTGGGCATCTTTCCGCGATCCTGTTTGCCGCGCTTCTGACGGCCGCGGCGGGCGCGATCTTCTGGTACGTCTCCGGCCGCTGGGCGTACCTCGCCGCGGGCGGGTTGCTGTTGCTCGCCACCTTGGCGCCGTGGATTGCGTTGCGCGCGGGCATCGTGTATCCGTATCTGCAGCCGCTCACCGCCGCGTGGCTCGCCATTGGCGCCGCGGCGGCCACGCAGCTTTCATTCGTACGCGAGCGCCTGGCGCGCGCCGAGTACGACAAAGAGCGGTACCAGCAGGCGATTCACTTCGTGGCGCATGAAATGCGCACGCCGCTCTCAACAATCCAAGGCCAAAGTGAGCTAATGGACCGCTACAGCGCGCGGCTCAGTAAGGAAAAACGCGCGGAGATGACGCGCACCATCAACAGCGAATCGAAGCGCCTGGCGCGGATGATTCAGACGTTCTTGGACGTGGAGCGGCTGAACGAAGGGCAGATGGAGTTGAAGCGCGCGCCGTTCCAGTTGTCTGAGTTGCTGGGGCCGTGCGTGGAGCGCGTTCTTCCGCTGGCTGAGCGCAAGCAGATGACGATCGACGCGGCCGAGCCCACGCACGGTGACGCGCAACTTTCCGGTGACCGCGAGTTGATGGAGTACGCCGTCTACAACCTCCTCACCAACGCCATCAAGTACTCGCCGGCCGGGACGCGCGTGACGGTAACGTCACAGTTCGACGGCCGTACCGTGCGCCTCGCCGTTCGCGACCAGGGCATCGGCATGGACGAGCAGGAACTGCGCAGCATCTTCCGCAAGTTCTACCGCACCCGCCAGGCCGAACAAAGCGGCGAAGCGGGCACGGGCATCGGCCTCTCGATCGTGGACCAGATTGTGACGGCCCACGGGGGAAAAATGGAAGTAACGAGTCAACCGGGGGCTGGTTCGTGTTTTACCATGGTGATACCGGCTACCGTTGCGGCAGTGCCGCCTTCGGGTAGCGCCGCCGAGCCGGTGATTCGTTCGTAAGAGTGAAGTGAGTTACCGCTGGCCGTTACGCCCGCCGCGTCCCGTGCCGCCAGGGTGAAAGTGTATGAACATGAATTCTCTGCTGGTGGTAGAGGACGACTCTGCCTGGCGTAGCACGCTCGTCGACTTTTTTGAGCTGGAGGGCTTCCGCGTGGAGTCCGCCGCGTCGACGCGCGAAGCCATGGCGCGGCTGGAGCAACAGCCGTTTCCGATCGTCGTCTCCGATATCTATCTCGATGAGCGCACGGGCCTGGACGTGTTGCGCGCCGCGCGCAAGGCGAACGATAGCTGCGCGGTGATTCTGATGACGGGCCGCGGGTCCATGGAAACGGTGATGGCCGCGACCGAGGGCAACGTCTTTGAGTATCTGGCCAAGCCCGTGGATCTGGACCGGCTGCTGGCGACCGTGAAGCGCGCGCAGTCCTCGCTCGTCACCGCGGATGATCTTGTGGACGACGACCCGGATGATCTGCCGGAGACCGAGTTGATCGGCTTTTCGCCCGTGATGGTGAACCTCTACAAAGAGATCGCGCGCGTGGCCAAGACCGACGCAACGGTGTTGCTGCAGGGCGAAACCGGCACGGGCAAGGAACTGGTGGCGCGCCAGATTCACCGCATGAGTTTGCGCTCAGCCGCGCCGTTTGTGCCGGTGGATTGCGGGGCGATCGCGGCGTCGCTGCTTGAAAGCGAGTTGTTCGGAGCGATGCGGGGCGCGTACACGGGCGCGGATCGTGACCGCGTGGGTGTGTTTGAGGCGGCCAATCACGGCACGGTGCTGCTGGATGAGATCGGCGATATCGATCATGGATTCCAACTGAAGCTGCTCCGCTTCTTGCAGGAGCGCCAGGTGCGGCCCCTGGGGTCGAGCAGAGTGCACGCGGTGGACGTGCGCATCGTTGCCGCCACCCACCGCGACGTGGCAAAGATGGTGGATGAGGAGAAGTTCCGCGAGGATCTCTGGTTCCGCTTGAATGTGGTGCCGATCGCCATTCCGCCGTTACGCGAACGCGCGGGCGATATTGATCATCTGGCGCGATTCTATCTGCGTAAGTACAACGAGCGGTACAAGCTGTCGGCGAAGCTGACCGAGTCTGGGCTGAAGGAGCTTGAGAATTACACGTGGCCGGGTAACGTGCGTCAGTTGCAGCACCTGGTGGAGCGGCTGACGATCCTGGCGCCGTACGGGCGAATCGATGCGGACGCGGTGCGGTTTGCGATTGAAGAGGCGGAGCCGCGCGACAACGGCAGCGAAACGCTGGCCGATGCCGAGGCCGAGCAGATCCGGCGCGTGATGGCGGCGACCAACGGCAACAAAAGCCGGGCGGCGCGGATCCTGGGGATCGAGCGCAAGACGCTGTACCGGAAGCTGGAGAAGATGGGGCTGGCGTGACTACCCGCGTAAAACCGCGCTGCCCGAACGGGCGGCGCGGCTACTGCAGGTAGAAAGCGTACATGGTGTCGCCCACCGCGACGAGCACATACTGCTTGCCGTCGAGCATGTACGTAGCCGGGGCGTTCGAAACGCTGCCCAGCCGCGCGTGCCACACAGGCTTGCCAGCCTTGGCATCGTAGGCGATGAAGTTGCCCGAGACGTCGCCGGCAAACACCAGTCCGCCCGCTGTCGCGAGAATGCCCGGGCCGCCGCCGAAACCGCCGCCCGCGGTGGGATATCGATGCCGCCAGGCGAGCTTGCCGGTCCTATAGTCGATCGCCGTCATGAAGGTGCCCATCGAAGCGACCATCTGCTCGTCCTTGCCGCCCAGGCCCATGGCGCCGCGCGGATCCGTTTCGGTGGGATAGTACATGGCGTAAGTATCGCTCTGCTGCACGTAGAACAGGCCCGTTTCCGGTGAGTAAGCCGCCGGGGGTTAGTTGGTGGCGCCATAGTTATTCGGCGATACGAGAGAGCCGCCCACGGTTGAATCCTTCGCCACGTTACGGATGGTCTGTCCCCTGGCGTTGATCTCCTTCACCCAGTTCACCGTGTCAGAGAACGTATTTGTTTACCGGGTTGAGCGGCGTAGCAACTGCTGAACGTCGCCGACCAGCGGATAGACAAAGATGTCCTTGACCGGCTCCTTGCGAAGATTGAGACGATCCATGCGGCCTCGCCCGGCAGTCTGGCCGACCCGGATCCAGTTGGCC
>VFZP01000260.1 GCA_016871115.1 Acidobacteriota bacterium | reverse complement strand
GTTTGGGCGGCGCACGGCCTCCACGCCCAACCAGCGCCCGAAAACCGGTACGGCGACGGTCCACAGGGGAATGAGGAAAGGCAACCAGTACAAGGCCAGGTAGGAGAACAGGAAGCGGAAGCCGATGAGCCGGAACGGAGACCACGTCTTGGGGCAGATTCTATCAACGCGGCGTTGGCGGTGACGCAAGAGGTCGTCGGCTTCGGTTCGGTGCAGCCGTACCTGCATGGCCGGGGCGGGCCGCCGTGGTGGTGGTCGCTTTTCGTCAAGGTGACCGCCGGCGGCGGGCTGGCGATCTGCATGACGATCCGGCGACGCTACTAACGCGGACGCAGTCGCGGCGTGATGCGCAGGCGAAGACGTTCCATCTCGCGGCGCAGGAGCGGGTTCTGCGGGAACTCCGTCACCAGTCCCTCCAGCAACTGCAGGCTGCGCGGCGCGCGCTTTTCGCGTAGATGAATGATGGCCAGCAGAATCCGTGCAAACGGCCCGAGATACCGCGCCTTGCCCGCGGCATTCTCCAGGTTCGCTACGGCCACTTCCTTGCTGCCTTGCGTGTTCTCAAACTTGATGAACCAGAGGATGAAGAACGGCAAGCTCCCGGAGAGATACTCGGTGATGCCCGTCGTCACCTTGGCGTCCACGAACGTGGGATCGAGTTGCAGCAGTTTCACGGCGTAGGAATGCGCCTTGCGCGCCGATGACAAACTCCGCAACTGGCGCTTTTCGACAAACGCCGTGTAGTCGGTGCGGAGCCCCTCGGTCATCGAGAAGGCAAACATGGCATTCGTGTCCTTGGGGTGGTCCTTGAGGCGCGCTTCGGCGAGACGCTGCGCTTCGTCGATGGCCGCAAAGAAGCGCGAACGCACCGCGGGGTCAGGCTGTAGAACGTCGTCGCCGGAGATCTTCTTGTCGTCGGAGAAAAATTCCCCTTGCAGGATCTTCAGCCGGTCGAGCTCGTAAAACAAATACGCGGCCGCGCGCGTGGAGTGCCCCAGCGGATCCTGGGGCGCGGCGGCCTGATAGGTATCCAGCGCGCGGTGCGCACCGGGAAAATCGAAGTTGTACAGGCGCTGATACGCTTCGCTCACCGAAGCGGCGAGGACGGCCGGAGCGGCCAGTACGATCAGGGCAAGCGCTAGGCGTCTTCTCATGCAAACAGGCGAAGGAAGTAATCCCTGATCCGTGCGCGGATTTGTTCGAGCTCATCAACCAGCGGCTTGTCGTGCAGGTGCTCGGGAGTCCAACGCCCGGTGAGTTCCTCGATCATCTGTAATTGTAGCTGGGCGGCGGGCAACTTGCCCTCGGCCTGGCCGGAGGTGAGGCGCAGGGCGTGGTCCGCGGCGCGGTAGAGCGTGGCGGCGTCCAGCAGAAAACGCGTGTCGGCGCGGTCGAGGTGGCCCATCTTCTGGATGACGTCGATGCGCTCTGGCGTGTTCAGCACCTTATAAAAAATGCCCGCGCTTTTCAGACGCAGGTACAGCAGCGCGAAATCGATATCGTAATAGCCACCGCGCGTAGCCTTCAGCGGATGGTCGCGCCCCTGCTCCTGTTCGAGGCGCAGCCGCATCTCGCGCAGCGGCAGGCGCGAGCGTTCGGTCTGCCCGTAACGCTGCCAGTCGATGTCCTGGAGTTCATTCAGGAATTGGTTGCCGTGCGCCTCCTCCCCCACAATCAACCGCGCTTTCAAATACGCAATGCCTTCCCAGGCCTCGGCCGACTTGGCGACATACTCGCGGAACGCCGACTCGGTCTGCACCAGCGGTCCCTCGCGGCCGTTGGGCCGGAGACGCGTGTCGGCGGCGAACAACGTGCCGTCGCCCGTGTAGGCTGTCAAAATCTCAATCAGCCGCTCGGCCACGCGCGTCCAGAACACGCGCTCGGGTGCGTCGCGGTCGTCGAGGATGAAAACGAGGTCGGCATCGGAGGCAAGATCGAACTCGCGCATGCCGAGGCGTCCGAGCGCGATCACCATCATCTGTTGGCGCGGCAAGTAGTTGGCCGCGGCGGGCGGTTGCACGCGCACGGCTTGATCGAGCGCCATCGTGTAAGCGGCCGAGATGGCGCAGTCGGCGAGATCCGATGTCCACTTCAATGTGTCCCACACCGGGCGGCGCAGGCAGATGCTGTCGGCCTGAATGCGCAGCATCTCGCGATTGAAAAAACGCCGCAGGTCCGCGGGTCCGGCAAACGTGGAGGCCAGGCGTGCATACTCGCGGCGGCCCTGTGGTTCCTCGCGCACCTTGATCAACTCTTCGATGAGTTCCGGCTTGCGGTTGAGTTGCTCGGCAAAGAACGGGCTGTGCTCAAACAGGTCCACGGCGTAGCCGGCCAGCACCGGGTCAGCGTCAAAACGCGCGAGCCAGTTGGGATGCTGCAGGAGGCGCTCAAGAAAATGTTCAAACGCGCGGACGCCGTAACGGAGCCGGCTCCGGCTGAGCGTGGCGGCAAACTCGGGCGCGCGTTGGGCGAGTTGGCGCGCGAGGTTGGGAAACAGTGAGTCGATCGCCTCGGCCGCTCCGGGCGCCGGGTGCGGCTGCACGGGCGCCGGCGCCGCCGCCGGCCCGGGAGGCGTTGCCGTGGGAAGTTGTGCGCGGACCACCCGATCGTAGATCTCACTCACGTTGGCTAGGTGCCGCGCAAGTTCGCCGAGAAGATTCTCGCCGCTCACCTGCGCGCCCAGCGTCGCCGGCGGCATGCGCCGCGCCAAGGCGTTCAACTCCGCTGCGTCGTCTGTTGCTATGGTGTGCGTTTGCCGGTCTTCCTGAAACTGCAGCCGGTGTTCGAGATTGCGCAGAAAAACGTAGGCCGGCGCGAGGCGCCCGTATTCGATCTCCGAGATCAGATTCTTGTCGCGCAGCCGTCCCAGGGCGAGGATGGTGCCGCCGTGCCGCACCCAGCCTTCACGCCCGCCGCGCAGACGCTGCAGACACTGCACCAGAAACTCGATATCGCGAATTCCGCCTGGGGCGAGCTTCACGTCAATCTCGGTCTTCTCCTTCCCACGCTTGCGCTGCTCCAGCCGCTCGTGAATGCGGGTGCGCGCGACGGATACCGCTTCCACTTTCGAAAAGTCTGTAGACGAAGAATAAATGATTGGCTCCACAAACTCGAGCAACTGCTGCCCCGGCTCGGGATCGCCCGCCGCCACGCGCGCTTTGATCAGCATCTGCAATTCCCAGTCGCGCGCGCGCTGGGAGTAATAGTTCTGCGCGGCGGCGAGCGACAAACACAACTCGCCTTGCGTGCCATCCGGGCGCAGCCGCAGGTCCACGCGATAGGCCGCGCCGTGCGGCGTGAAGGCCGAAAGCAGATCCACCAGTTGCTGGCAGGCGCGCTTGAAGAACTCCTGATTGGCGATCGCCGCGGGACCGGTGGTTTCGCCCGGCCCGCCGTGAACAAACAGCAGGTCGATATCGGAGCTGTAGTTCAGTTCGCTCCCCCCGAGTTTGCCCACTGCCAGTACCGACATGCCGCACGCAAGGCCCGTGTCGGCATGCGCCGGCACGCCGTGCCGTGCGGCCAGCGCGGCGTACACGCGGCGCCAGGCGCACTCGACAATCGCGTCGGCCAAGTGCGAAAGCTCTTCGGCCACTTCCGGGAGCGATGCGTAGGCATGCAGGTCGCGCAGCAGGATGCGCAGAATCTGCTCGCGCCGGAACGCAGCGAATTCGCCCACCGGTACTTCGCCGGCGGGAAAACGCGCCAGGCGCGCCGTGAGCCGCGAGGTGTACTCATCGGCCGTCATCTGCCGCTGCACATTGCCGGCATGCGCGAGCGGCTCGATCCACTCAGGGGCGCGCAGAATTTCCTCAGACAGAAACCGGCTCTGTCCAAACACAGTCAGCAGGAATTGCACCGTGGCGGGCGAGCGGACCAGGCGCTGAAAAGGAAACGGCTGCTCTTCGTAAAGCCGCCGCAGGAAGTGCACGGCCGCGTCGGGTTCGGGCGACACGCGCAGCAGCGTGACCAGCCGCTCCTGCAGTTTGTCTGGCAGAACGCCGCCGCCACCGCCACCGAGCACGGCAAGGTTGGCATGAGCGCGGCCCCGGTCGCGAAAGACGAGTTCGCCGGCCAGCGCGGATAATCGATCGATGCGCGGATCTCCTCTTGCTTGATTGTCGCTTGAAGCGGCCAGCCAGCGCGAGGATGACCGATCCGCCCCCCCCCGAATCTCGCCCTACCTGGTGAAAGGAAAATCGCCTCATGCCCAAATGGCTCCAGATCGTCCTCATCATCAACGTCTTTCTTGTCGTGGCGGGCATGTATGAACGGTGGCGCGTCAAAGCGATGGATGCCTGGTGCCGGGCGCGCGGTTTCACGTAGATTGACCCCTTCGTTCCGGCTGACCATCCGTCGATCACACGGCTGGTGTCGCAAATCACGGGCCGGGACGACGGTCCCACGCGCCGCTACGCGTCAGTTCTCGCGGGCACGGCGGTCGATACAAAGGTGACGTTCGTCGAATTCGAATATTTGCCCTCGGCGGCCAAGTCCAGGAAGTGGTTCACCCTGGCCGTTTGGCCGGCCGCCAGCGCCGTCCCGCAGGTCTGGCTGACGGAGAAACGCCGCCGCGCTCTGGAAGCCTGGGAGCACGGGGGCAAGTTTGCGTTGGTGGACGGCTATGTGGGCTGGGTCACCGAGGGGCTGCTGACGCCGTTGCGGGTCGACCAGCTGGTGGCCCAGGTGGTGGAGGCTCGCCGCGCGATCGAGTAGCCAAACGGCAACTTGCACGTGCACTCGGCGTCCGTGTAGGGCGGGCTTTTAGCCCGCAGCGGGTTTCAGCCCGCTACTTCCGCCCGTGTACGGCGACTGAAGAAACGGGGGTTACGCTGTGGGTCTTTGGAGAGCTCGATCTTGGGCATCGGCCGCCAAAGACCAAGCAGCCCAGTCGATCACCCAAACGCACCAGCGTGATGCGGCGGGAGCAATCCACCCCCGCCGCCTCAGCCACTGAACTCACTCCTCCTCTTCCGCCTCGCCCGCCCGCGCCGCCTTGGCCGCCGAGATGATCTTGTCGGCCTGCGGACCCGGCACATAGTCGTAGTGGTCAAACTCCATGTGGAACGACGCGCGGCCCTGGGTCATGGCCGTCAGGTCGTTCTGGTACGTCAGCATCTCCGACATCGGCACCATGGCCTTCACAAACTGCGTGCTGCCCTTGGTCTCCATGCCGGCCACGCGGCCGCGCCGTGAGTTGAAGTCGCCCATGATGTCGCCCGCGTACTCCACCGGCGCTTGCACCTCGACGGTCATCACCGGCTCCAGCAACGCAGGCTTGGCCTGCTCCATCGCCAGCTTGAACGCCTTGCGCCCGGCCATCTTGAACGACATTTCGTTCGAGTCTACGTCGTGATAAGAGCCGTCGTAGAGCGTCACGCGGAAATCCACCACCGGAAAGCCGGCCAGGTAGCCGCGCTCGGCTGCTTCGAGAATGCCCTTCTCCACGGCGGGAACGAACTGCTTCGGAATCGCGCCGCCGAAAATGTCGTTGACGAATTCAAACTTGCCGCCGCGCTCGAGCGGCGACATCTTGATCCTGCAGTCGCCGAACTGGCCGTGGCCGCCGGTCTGCTTCTTGTGGCGGCCGTGCACGTCGGCTTGGCTGCGGATGGTCTCGCGATACGGAATCTTCGGCGCGTGGAGTTCCACGTCCACGTGGTAGCGCTTCTTGAGCTTCGAACAGACAATCTCCACGTGCTGCTGCCCGGTTCCGGCCAGCAGAAACTCTTTCGTCTGCGGGTCGCGGTCAAACCGCAGCGACTGGTCCTCTTCGCGCAGCTTGGCAATCGCGATGCTCATCTTGTCTTCGTCGGCGCGCGACTTGGCATGAATGGCAAACGCAATCGACGGCTCGGCGACGTGCACGGCTTCATAGGCGATCATCGACGATTTGTCCGCCATCGTGTCGCCCGTGTGCGCGTCCTTCAGCTTCGCCACCACGCCGATGTCACCGGCCTTGAGGTCGTTCACCGGCACGATGGTCTTGCCCTGCGGCACGCCGATGTGCGCCAGGCGCTCGTCGGCCCCGGTGCGCACGTTCAGCAAGTGCTGATCGTTCTTCACCACGCCTGAGACGACCTTGAAGTACGACACGCGCCCGGCAAACGCATCGGCCAGCGTCTTAAAGACGAACACCGAAGCGGGCCCATCGGCGGAGATCTTACGCGCGGCGTCCTGGCTATTGAGGCGGCCCTTCCATGGCTGGCCGTGCGTGGGCGCGGGCATGTAGCTACCGATGAAATCCAGCAGCGCATCGCCGCCGATGTTCTGTCCGGCCGACGCGCACAACACCGGAAAGATCTTGCCCGCCAGCACGCCTTCGTCGATGCCGTCATGAATATGCTCAATCGGCAGCGTGCCTTCGGCGAAGAACTCTTCCATCAGCTTGTCGTCGCCCTCGGCCGCCACTTCCACCAGCGCCTCGTGCGCGGTTTGCGCGGCTGCTTGGAGATCGCCGGGAATCGGGATCTCGCGCGCCTTGCCATCGCCGCCGGGCGTGTACTCGTAGGCCTTCATCGTGATCAGGTCAACGAAGCCGCGAAACGCTTTCTCACTGCCGATGGGCAAATGAATCGCGACGGCGCCGCGCCCGAACACATTCTGAATCGACTCCAGAGCGCGTGCGAAATCGGCGCGTTCACGATCCAGCTTGTTGACCACGATGGCGCGCGGCAGCCCGTACTCTTCCGCCAGCGCCCACGTCTTCTCGGTATGCACCTCCACGCATGCCACGCCGTCAACGATGGCCACCGCGGAGTCAGCCGCCTTCAACGCCTGCTTCACGTCGTTGGTGAAGATGTTGAAGCCCGGCGTATCGAGTAGGTTGATCTTGTACTTCTTCCATTCGAGGGCCGCCACCGCGGTGGAGATCGTGATCTTCCGGTTGACCTCTTCCTCGTCAAAATCTGTGATCGCATTGCCTTCGTCCACCTTGGTCAATCGACTGGTGGCACCGGCGGCGAAGGCCATTGCCGCCGTAAGCGACGTTTTGCCGCTATTCAGATGCCCTAGCAACGCGACGTTGCGGACATCGGTTCCATCGTAGACTCTCAATTGGCACACTCCATTCCTGGACCCAGCCCACGCTACGACGGTAAGCCGGACCATCGTATTTGCGAGGCAAGCGTATCACAGGGATTCGTCAGCGTATACCCGGTAGGGCCCGAGGTTCGCTAAAGTGAGGGGAGTGACCCAAGGTCAACCCCCGCCCCTTCGCGCGCGCGTGGGAAGTTCCCAGGCCGACGTGCAATCGCGCGTGTTCCAAACGCAGTTTCGTATTGGCCGCGCCGCCGACTGCGAGTTCCCGGTACAAAGCGACTATGTCAGCAGGTATCACGCGCAGGTCTACTTTGCCGAAGGCTCGTGGTGGCTCAAGGATCTCGGCAGCCTGAACGGGCTTTACCAGAACGGACAGCGCTTGGAGGCGCTGCCGGTGCGCGCCGGTCAGGCCGTGATGGTGCGGCTGGGGATTGAGGGGCCGTTTCTGTCGCTCGATGTCGAGGCTGTCGCTGCGCCCACCCCGCCGCAGCCAGCCGCGCCCCAGCCCAGCGATCAGAACGCCGCGATTGCCAAGGCACTGGAGCACTATCTCGGCCCGCGCGACGGTCCCGTCGGCGAGCACACCATGATGGTGCGCCAGGCCGTGAAGCAGATCGAAAAGCAGATTGAGAAAAAGGTCGAGACGAAGAAGACCAAGCGCTATCGCTGGGTGGTGCACGCGCTGATAGTGGCGCTGGCTGCCGTGGGCGGGCTGGCCTACTATCTGCGTCAGGAAACCGGCAAGCAGGAGGCCGTGGCGCAGCAGCTTTTTTATACGATGAAGGCGCTGGACGTGGACCTTGCATCTGTCGAAAAACTGGTGCTCGCCGCCAACACGCCCGAGGCGAGCGAGCGCATCCGCCAACTGCAACAGCGGCGGCGCGAAGCGGAAAAGCAGTATGACCAGTTCCTTGCTTCGCACCGGATTGGCGACGCGAAGCTCAGCGAGCAGGACCGGCTCATCCTGCGCGTCACGCGGATCTTCGGCGAGTGTGAGCTGACCGCGCCCAAGGGCTATCTGGCCGAAGTGAAAGACTACATCGCCAGGTGGCAGGCGTCAGAGCGCATGCGCAAGGCCGTGGAGAAGGCGCGCGAGCGCGGCTACGACACGTTCATCGCGCAGCAGTTTCTTGCGCAGGGTTTGCCGCCGCAGTTCTTCTATCTGGCCATGCAGGAGAGCAATTTCGACGAGTACATCAGCGGCCCCAAGACGTACAAGGGGTACGCGAAGGGTATGTGGCAGTTCATTCCGGAGACCGCGCTGAAGTACGGTTTGCAGCCGGGCCCGCTGTTTGAGGAGCCCCGTGCCGACCCGGCCGATGACCGGCACCAGTGGCAGAAAGCCACGCAAGCCGCCGCCACGTATATCAAGGATCTTTACACCACCGACGCGCAAGCCTCGGGCCTGCTGGTCATGGCGTCGTACAACTGGGGCGAGGACAAAGTGCTGAAGCTGATCCGCAGTCTGCCGCCGAATCCTGGCCAGCGCAACTTCTGGGCACTGCTGGAGAAGTACCGCGATCAACTGCCGCAGGAGACGTATGACTATGTGTTCTACATCGTCTCGGCATCGGTGATTGGAGAGAATCCGCGGTTGTTCGGCTTCCAGTGGGACAACCCGCTGGCGGGCGCGGGGAGGTAGTCTCAATCATCTGCAGCACACGGGCAGCTTACCGATAAAGTCGTGAATCTCGCGCAACACCTCCGCCTCGTTCGAGCGGAAGACGTCGTGACTGGCGTTCTCCAACCGCACCACGCGGGCAGAAGGCACGCCCGCCTCGAACGCCGCCGCCTGATCCCGTTTCATCTGGTTCCTCGGCTGGGCATCGGGACGTGCGCCGCTGCCCTCGGCCGCAAATGCGAAGACGGCGAGCGCGGGCGCCCGGATGCCGGTGTACCGTTGATGGCCCCGGCCGATCGCCGCTTCAACCGGCGGAACTTGCGGACGCGGCAGAGACGGATTCGGTGGCGGCGTGCCGGTCATCACGGGGGCCGCCAGCGGGTTTCACGATCTGGAGTTGATGCCGGTAGCCGGGGCCGCCGATGGCCGCGCCTGGCGG
>VFZP01000259.1 GCA_016871115.1 Acidobacteriota bacterium | reverse complement strand
GAAGTCGTTTTATCCTAAAAAAACCTCCCCATAGACAAGCGCATGGATTTTCTTCAGGGCCTCAACCCGCAGCAGCAGCAAGCCGTCCGCCACGTGGAGGGTCCGCTGCTGATTCTGGCCGGCGCCGGCAGCGGCAAGACGCGCGTGGTGACGCACCGGGTGAGCCACCTGGTGGCCAACCACGGGGTGGAGCCCGAGCACATACTGGCGGTGACCTTCACCAACAAGGCCGCGAAAGAAATGCGTGAGCGCGTGGCCAAGCTGCTGGCCGGGGAGATCGCGCCGGGGCGCGGGCCGCAGGTTTTCACGTTCCACTCCTTCTGCGTGCGGCTGCTGCGGCGCGACGGTACGCCGCTCAAAGAGTGGCGCCCGGGCTTCACGCGCGAGTTTCTGATCTACGATGACGATGACCAGCTTTCGCTGTTGAAGGCTCTCTACCGCGAGCATCATATCGACGATAAGGCAATGCCGCCGCGCAGCGTGCTCGCGGCGATTTCGTCGGCGAAGAACCGCGGCGACGGACCGGGCGACATGATGAAGGACGCGCGCGATCCGAAGTCGAAGAAAATCGTGGCGCTGTTTGAGCAGTACAACGAAGGGCTGATGCGCGCCAACGCGCTCGACTTCGACGATCTGCTGCTCGAAACCGTGCGCCTGCTGAAGAGCCATGCGCCGACGCGCGAGTTGTGGAACCGGCGGGTGGACTTCCTGATGATCGACGAATATCAGGATACGAACCGCTCGCAGTATGAACTGGCGCAGCTGCTTTCCCACGGCAAGAACAACGTGTGCGCGGTGGGCGATGAGGACCAGTCGATCTATTCCTGGCGCGGCGCCGACATTCAAAACATTCTCGACTTTGAGCGTGACTTTCCAAACGCCACCGTCATCCGGCTCGAACAGAACTACCGTTCGACGAAGAATATTCTCGAAGCCGCCAGCCACGTGATTGCCAACAACAAGGCGCGCAAGGGCAAGTGGCTGTGGACGGAGTCTGGCGCGGGAGCGAAGATCACCATCTACCAGGCGGCCGACGGCGAGAACGAAGCGGTCTACATCGGCACTCAAATTGAGCAGACCGTGCGGAGCGATCCGAAGACGCGCGTGGCCGTACTGTACCGCACCAACTCGCAATCGCGGCAGATTGAAGAGGCGCTAAGGCGGCATCGCCTGGCGTACAACGTGGTGGGCGGGCTGAGCTTTTATCAACGCGCCGAAATCAAAGACACGCTGTCGTACTTGAAGCTGTTGCTGGTGCCCACCGATTCGGTGAGCCTGCTGCGCATCGTCAATACGCCGGCACGCGGTATCGGCAAAACAACGATCGACCAGATTGAGCAACATGCGCGCGGGCAGCGCAGCACGTTGTGGCAGGCCCTGGGTGAACTGGTGGATCAGAATCTGCTGCCGCAGCGCGCGGCCGTGGCCGTAGCAGCCTTCCGGCGGTTGATTGAAGATCTGCGCGAGTTGAGTTTGACGGCGCCGTTGAACGAACTGACCAACGAACTGCTGGAGCGCACGGGCTACCTGCGCATGTTGAAGGAAGACAAGACGCCGGGCGCAGAGTCTCGCGTGGACAACGTGAATGAACTGCTGAACGCGCTCGCCGAAGCGGTTGAGCGCGGCGAAGGCCTCGCCGAGTTTCTCGACCACGCGGCGCTGGTAGCGCAGGCCGATCAGAATGACGAGAAGGCGCAGATCTCGTTGCTGACCGTGCACAACGCCAAGGGCCTGGAGTTTCCCTACGTTTTTCTGGCAGGCATGGAAGATGGCTTGTTCCCCCATCAGCGCTCCTTCGACAGCGAAGAGATGATGGAGGAAGAGCGCCGGCTTTGCTACGTAGGCATGACGCGCGCCGAGCAACGCCTGTTTATTTCGAGCGCGCTTGCGCGGCGCCGGTACGGCGGCGGACCCCTGGAGCCCGCGCTGCCATCGCGGTTCCTGAAGGAGATTCCGAGTGAGTTGGTAGTGCGCGCCGGCAGGACGCGCGCCGAGGTGCGCTACGGCGACGACTTTGACGGCGACGATGCGGGCGGTGCCGCCGACCGTTGGCTGGACCGCCGGGGCTTGGGGCGGCGCGGCGAAGTGGACCTGTACTCCGAGCGCAGTTACGTGCGCGAGTCGGCCAGCTTCAACGCCGAGCAGATCAAGCAGCGCGCCCGCGAAGGCCGTCCGCCCGCGCCTGCCCCCGCGCCTCCGCCACGCCCAGCCGCGGCCAAGCCTGCCGCGCCTGAGCCGGGGCAGGGTTCCCTGTTTGGGCAGCAACAGAGTTATCCTGGTAGGACTTATAATTCAGCGGAGAACATCGCGGACTTCTTCCGTGATCGCGGGATACGGCCTCCAGGGGTGAATCCGCCCTCTCCGCCGCAACCGGCGGCGCCGGTTGTGAAGCCGCCGGTGCCAGTAGTACGCCAGCAACCGGAGCCCCCGCGCAAGTGGGGCAGCGGCACCGGCAGCGGGGGACCGAAAAAACTAGGGGACGGCGCTACGGTGCATCACCCCAAATATGGCCGGGGAACAGTGTTACGGAAGGAAGGCGACGGTGACGACGCCAAACTGACCATCATGTTCCAGGGTCATGGCATGAAAAAACTAATCGCCAAGTACGCAGGATTTACGAAGAACGAATGAACACCACCAAGATCGAAGACAAAGCAGAACGTAAGAAGCTGAAGCGCACCGCGCGCAAGAAGGCGGCGCCGAAGGCCAAGCGGGCTTCGGGCGTGGCCCGCGGCTCGAACAAGAAGAAGGTGAAGTCGGTTGTGAAGGGCCAGCGCAAGCGCTAGGGTCCAGCCAGTCATCCTCTCATCTCTGGAGCGGCGCGCCATGCCCACAGGCAACCCTTTCGCCACCGAGGCAATGGCGCGCGGCTAAACTGCGGCGGGGCCGCCGCTCCACCATTCCATCGTTCGACGCGCGTGGCCTGCCATCGCTGCGTCTACGCGGGCGCTCGACGTGGGATGCGGCGCGGGGCTCTCCACCATGGCGCTGCGGTAACTCGTGCCGCAGCGGGTGGGCATCGAGCCTGCCGTCGCGATGCTGCGTTGGGCCACCGGGGCCGATTACGCCGCTGCGCGCGCCGAGTCACTCCCCTTCCCCGCACGCACGTTCGATTTGCTCACCGCCGCGGGTTCGCTGAACTACGTGTCCGATCTGCCGGCGTTTTTCAGCGAGGCGCAGCGTGTGTTGCGTCCAGGCGGCACGCTGCTGGTGTACGACTTCGAATCGCCGTCACTCGGGGACTGGCAACAGGCGTTTCGCGCGCGGTATCCGAACCCGCCGGGCGAACGCCGGTTGCTCGACGCGGAGCGACTGATCGCGCTGGCTCCGCGCTTCAAGCTGGCCGCGCACGAACATTTTGCCATTCCGCTTGCGCTGGATGCGGGTTTCTACGTGAACTATCAACTCACCGAGGCGAACGTGGCGGCAGCCGTGCGGCGCGGCACAGCGGTTGAAGAGGTGCGCGCGTGGTTGGAATACACGCTCACCTGGCCCGGCCGACGTGAGGTGTCTTTCCCCGGCTACTGGGCGGCGCTGCGCGCCGTTGCTGCCTGATAGTCCAGCACCCAGCGTTTGTTTACTTCCTCGCCCGGCTTCAGCGCGTTCTCCGTGCCGCAGGCGACGCACTTGCGCTTATAGGCTAGCGCGCGGCCAAGCGGGCCGCCGCACGCGGCGCACACCTGCGGCGTGGCGTCCACAAACGATTCGATCATCCGCACCCAGCCGCTCACGCGCATGAACTCGCGGTTCACGGCGGACATCGTCACTTCGCCGGATAGCGACTCGGCTGACAGTTCGGGCATCCGCGCGCGCAACAGATCTTTGCCCTCTTGCGTCAGTACGCCCTCTTTTTCAAGCACGCCTTCGCCATACACTTCGCGCGCGGTCTGGAGAATACTTTTCTCCGGAACCCAGATGTCGAAAGCCTCCTCAATCCCCATCGTGATTTCGATCAGATCGAGCGACTCAGCGCCGAGGTCGCTGAGATACGCATCCTCGGTGACGCGCGCGGCGTCGATATGGAGACTCTTGGCAATGATGGGTGCAAGGCGCGCGAGGATCTCGGCGCGGGAAAGCGAAGACATCTTTCGACTCTACTACCGATGGGCTGGTCACTACGCGCCGCACCCGGCCCGCTGCTTCCGGATCGACTCCTTCACTGTCTTGTCGGCGGGGGTCTCGGCGAACTTGGCCATCGGCTCCAATAGAGACTCGGCTTCCTTGGCCAACGCGCAGGCTCCGGTCCTATCCTTGGCTCGTTCGTGCAAGGTGGCCGCGCGGTTCAGTCGAAACAGGAAGAACCGGATGAAACTGACGCGGGCCGGCTCCGCCCGATACGCCTGCTGCAGGTGAACGATCGCCTGATCGCAGTGCGGAAGCGCTTTCTCCCATCGTTTTTGGCTGAGGAAGTTTCCGCAGATGTACTAGAACAATGCGCCCAAGTCTTTCTTGGGACTCGCCGCCACAGGGTTCGCCTCCGCAACCGTTCGCGCAAACGGACGCTGCTGTTCGAATAGGCGCATTGACTCTTCAAAGTTGCCCTCCTGCTTGGCGACATTGGCGAGTTGGTTGGAAATCGCCATGACGGCCTGCGGAGCGAGCAGTTCGCCGTCGGCGGCCAGCTTGGTAGCCAAACGAAGAGATTCCGTCAGGTATTCCCGCGCCGGCTTCAATTCGTAGCGGTCGTCGTGCCACTGGGCCAGACCGAAGAGGCTGCGGCTGAGTTCCAGTTGCGCCTCCTGATCCTGCGGCTTGGCCGCAACGGCGCGGCGGTAGCCGTCCACCGCCGCGCGCAGTACAACATCAACCGGGCCGCGGCCATTCGGCTGGAGAGCGTAGTGTTCCGCCGTGACGGCGTGCACCCTCACCGCATCCATGAGCGCCAGGAACTCGCCGGGAGAGCGGCGCAGCCTTTCCTCCGCCACAGCCCCCATCTCCGCCAGCAAAGGCGGCGCCCCGTCCAGCTTGCCGTTGCGCTCCAGGTAGCTCCGTACGGTGTCGAGCGAGGTCAAGAACCAGTGGCCGGCTTCGGCATCGCCCGGCTGCCGCGAGACCACCTGCCGCATAATTGCCTCGGCTCGCCGGGAGAAGCCGAGTGCGTCCTGTCCGCGGCCGAGATCCAAGGCCCCATTGCCGGTGATCATCGAAAGCCTGAGGTAGGCTCGCGCGATCTCGGTCTGCAGGCCGGTATTTGCACCCGCTGTCTTGGAAAGGCTGTCGAGATACTCGACGCCGTGCCTCACCAGCAGTTCGCGGGCCGGCAGAGATCCGGGCAGTTTCTCCACCGCGTCGTTGATCTCAAATAGCACCGAGTTGGAGAGTTTGCGGACCAGTTCGAAGCGCTGCTGGGCGAGCCTCGCCTGCCACAGCGCCGTAGCAGCCGCCGCGCCGATCGCCACGGCAGCCACCGCCGCGCCGGCCACAGGCCAGCGGTTGCGAACCACGAACCGGCGCGTCCGATACGACCGCGAGTCGGGCCGCGCGGAGATCGGCCGCCGGTCCAGGTAGGCCTCGATGTCACACGCAAGATCCGCGGCCGATTGATACCGTTGCGACGGATCGGCGTGGATGGCCTTGCGCACGATATGTCCGAGATCGCCCTCGATCGATACGGCCATTTCACCGCGCTCGATAGACCGGAGCCATTCATCGAGTGGAACTCTGGCCGATGGCCGCGGCATCGATCCGGTGAGCATCTCGCAGAGGATCACGCCCAGCGAATAGATGTCATTCGAGGTGCTCGCCGGTCGGCCGAGGATCTGTTCCGGGCTGGCGTAGTCGGGCGTGTAGGCGCGCAGGAGAGCGGTTTGGGTTCCCGCCGGCGACAGTTGTTTGGCGATCCCGAAGTCGAGCAGCTTGACGATGCCCTCGGCGTTTACCAGCACGTTGTCGGGCTTGAGGCCGCGATGCACAATCAGGGAACGGTGCGCGGCCTGCACACCCGAACAGATCTGGAGGAACACGCGGAGCTTCTCTGGCTCGGTGTGTCCCGGCGCCCAAGCCGAGCAAGGAGTGCCCGCCACGAACTCCATGACCAGATACCGAAGCCCCACGGCGGTAACCCCGGCGTCGAGCAGGCGCGCCACGTTCGCATGTTCGAGCGAAGCGAGAATCTTCGTTTCCGGCAACAGCGCCGCGTCGGCAAACACCACCTTGATCGCCACCGGATTGTCAAAGCTGCCGTCGATCCGTTCGCCTTTGTAGACGACGCTCATGCCGCCCCGGCCGGCTTCCTCCACGGCGCGATACGGCCCGAACTCCTGTCCGCGGAGATCGAACACGCTGCTCTGCAGGAATCCGCCCATCTCTCGATGCGCGCCGAGGAGGTTCAAAACCTGATCCCGCACGGCGGTATCCTGCCCGCAACGCACCTCCACGAAGGCGCTCTGTTGGGAGGTTGGCAGGACCATGGCTTCGGTGAATATCTCTTCCACCAGACGCCAACTCGTGGAGCGTTCCATCGGTTCGCCAACCATCGTAGCCAAACCGCGCAAGACGTTCGATGAACGAACGGATCAAACGCTGCGCAGCGCCAGCACGGCGTTGTGACCGCCGAAGGCAAACGAGTTTACCAGCGCGGCGCGAACGGGCGCGCGGCGCGCTTCATTGGGCACGCAGTCCAGATCGATGCCCGCATCCAACGCGTGCAGGTGAGCGGTGGGCGGTACAAGTCCAGAGCGCATCGCCATCACGGCGCTCACGGCGTTGGTCACCGCTGCGCCGGAGATGGCGTGGCCGAGCTGCGCTTTGTTCGAAGAAACGAGCACCTGGCCTGCCGCCGCGCGCGCGCCGAACACCTGGTGAATGGCCATGGCCTCCACGCGATCGTTCTTCTGCGTGGAGGTGCCGTGGGCGGCCACATAGTCCACTTCCTCGGCGGGCATCCCCGCGGAGGCGAGCGCCAACTGCATGGCGCGGGCTTCAATGGCGCCGTCGGGCGAGGGGTCCGTGAGATTCAACGCGCAGGTGTTCATGCCAAAGCCCGCGAGTTCAGCGAGAATCTGCGCGCCGCGGGCACGCGCATGGTCCCAGTCTTCGAGTACCAGCGCGCCGCCGCCTTCGCCCAACACAAAGCCGTCGCGGCCGCGATCGAAGGGGCGAGACGCAGTGGCGGGATCTTCATTCCGGCTGAGCGCGCCGAGTATCGAGAAGTACAGGATACCGATTGGCGAGACCACGGCGGTGGCACCGCCGACGATCATTACATCAGCGCGACCCAGACGGATCATCCGGAACGCATCGCCGATGGCGTGCCCGCTCGCCGCGCACGCAGTGTCACAGACAAGTTGCGGTCCGTTGAAGCCGAGCACACGCGCGGGAAGCGAGGCGGCATTGTCACCAATGCGGCGCTGGAAGTGATGCGGCGGCTGGCGATCGAGCAGAAAGCGATCGAGATCTACGTCGAGGCCGTCAGCTCGGCGGTAGCGATAGTAGTCGAGAGCGAGTTCGACGCCCATAAACGCCACGCTGAAACCCGCGGCGACGCCCGCGCGCTCGGGGTTGAAGCCCGACTCAGCGAGGCCGCTCTGCGCGAACGCCTCGACGGACGATTCAATAAACAGCCGCGCCCCGCGGCGCACTTCGTTCGGGTCTACGCCCTCAGGGAGATGGCGGCGGCTCGCGTAGCTGTCGGCTTCTATGCGCCCTTCGCCATGCAGCGACGGCACCTCGGCGGCCACCTTCACGCGAAACTGCGAAGCATCGAACAGTGAGATGGGCGCAACGCCGTTCTCGCCGGCGACGAGCCGCGGCCAAATGCGCTGCACGCCCGCCCCCAGCGAATTGAGCAATCCTAAACCAGTGATAGCGACGCGGCGGGACAACTTGTTAGGCTAGCATCAAGTGCTTCGACTCGCCTGGGCCGCTTGGTGCCTTATCTACCTCGTCCTGTGCTACGCCACGCTTGGCGGCACACACACGTATCCGGGCGATGAGTTGCGCTTCATCGAAACCAGCACCGCATTCGCGCGCGGACCGCTCACACTGGAGTTCCTGCGCACGTATCCGGAGATGTCCGGCCCGCTGCCGTTCCTCTACTTCGGCTGGTGGGGGCTGTTGTTTGGTACTGACCTCGCGACGATGCGTACTGGCGCCGCCGTGGCGGCGTTTGCGGCGCTACTGCTGTTGCACGAGTGGCTGCGCTCGGCGCTGGCCGCCGAGCGGGCCGCCTTCGCGATTGGTGTGTATCTTTGCCTGAACCCTTACGTCGCGGCGATGAGCGTGATGGTGTACACCGATATGTTCTCGCTGGCGCTGATGTATGCCGCGCTGCTCGGCGCGGCACGCGGGTCCATGGTGGGCATGGCGTTGCCGCTGGCCGCCGCGCTGTTGTGCCGGCAGTATCTGGTATTCCTGACACCCGCGCTGTTCATTCATCACTGGCAGGCGGGGCGGCGCGGGATGGCGTGGGCGGCCGCGGCATCCGTACTGCCGCTCGCCTTGCTGGCCTGGCTGTGGCGAGGCCTCGCGCCGGACTCGGGGATGCGCCCGGTGTACCTCACCGAGCATCTGCGCTATCAGACAACCTCGCTGGTTGGCTACGTGGCAATGCTCTTCGTCTATCTTGCGCCAGCGTTGTTGTGGCGTTGGCGACTATGGTTGGGTTGGCCGGTGGGGGCCGTCATCTACGCGCTGTTTCCGCTACGTCCGTCAGCCCCCGCGCTACAACACGGCGTCACCACCATGGGCCTGTTCGATCGCGCGCTGCATGTGGCGCTGCCCGCGCTGTGGATGCGCGACCTCTTCTACGGCGCGGCATTCGCCGCTGGCCTGATGGTGTGGGGCAAACTCATACCCGGGGCCGTCAAGCGCCGCGAGTTGGCCGCGCTCGCCGTCTTCAGCTTTCTCGCTGTGATGCCGTTTTCCTATCTCTACTGGGAGAAATACCTGCTGCCCGTGCTGCCGCTTGCCGCCGTGGCGCTGGTGCGCGCTCTACACGTCGCAGATGCGGACGCACTTGCGCAACGACCATAGCTTGTCGGGCTGAGCGGGAATGAACTCCTGCGCCACGTGCCCCTTGAAGCCAGTGGCAACGATCGCTTCCATGATCGCGGGGTACTGGATCTCCTGCGTTTCATCGATCTCATGCCGCCCCGGCACGCCGCCCGTGTGATAGTGCCCGATGTACTGCTGGTGTTTCCGGATG
>VFZP01000258.1 GCA_016871115.1 Acidobacteriota bacterium | reverse complement strand
AAACTGGGCCGGCGAACCGCTCACCGACATCGACAAGGCTCTCCATTTCATCCGCACCACTGCTACCAAGCCAGGTCTTGTCGTCAATGCCCAGTTGATCGCCGACTACTATCCCAAAGGGACCAAAGTCACGGATGCCCAAATGCGACGGCTCAACCTCGTACTCCACGACACTCTCGGCAGATGGAACTACACCTTGTATCCGAAACAGATTGTGAACTAATTGTTGGATGGCGCCTTAGTTGGTTTCGGGATCGACCGCGCCGGTGACCCAGGTGCCTGCCGCACCGCTTTTCCAGCTATCGCCTTTCCAGGTGTCGTTGCCGGGCTCGCCGGGGCCGGGGATGGTCCAGAAGCGCCAGGCGCGTTTGCCGGTCTTGGCGTCGTAGGCATCGAGGAGTCCGCGCACGCCGTACTCGCCGCCAGTGACGCCGATGACGACTTTGTCTTTGACCACGAGCGGGGCGACCGTGATGGAGTAACCGCCTTGGTAGTCGGCCACCACAGTGTCCCAGCGAATTGCGCCGGTTTTTGCGTCCAGGGCCAGGAGGTGCGAGTCGAGCGTACCGACGAAGACAAGGTCGCCCAGGATCGCGACGCCGCGGTTCACCTGGCCGCAGCAGACGCGCAGATCGTCAGGCAGCACGCGGCGATACTTCCACAGTGGGCGGCCGGTGCGCGTGTCGATCGCCGCGACGTTGCTCGGCGGCTCCGAGATGTACATGATGCCGTCGACGACGAGCCGCGTCACTTCGAACTTCTGCAGCGAGTTGGTTTGATACACCCACAGCGGCCGCAGCTTGGACACGTTCTGGTCGGAGATCTGCGTGAGCGGCGAGAAACGGTGGCCGGCGTAATTACCCGAATACGTAAGCCAGTTGCCCGGCTCTTTCTCCGGATGCAGAAGGCGGTCATAGGTGACGGACTGGCCGGCGGCGGTAATCGCGGCGGCAGCGAGGGCGAGCATGAGGACGGGGATCATTGTTGAGCGCCTCCACGGAGCGTCGACAGGTAAGCTACGGTGTCATCGATTTCAGCGGGCGTGAGTTTGCCCTGGTAGGAGGGCATGGGCGTGCGACGTTCTACCATGAGACTGCGGAGGTCTTGCTTCCAGAACGAGTGGATGGCGGACGTAAAGTCGCGCAGTTGGACAGAGTAGGGGTCTTCGTTGAGGCGCACGCCGGAGATCTTTTTTCCAGCGCGCGTGGTGAGGTCCACCATGCGCCAGTTGTCGGGGATGTCAGAGGCTGCGTCGTTCAGCTTGGCGCGCAGATGCCGCGGGCCGCGCCGCGCGCCGATGTCTGTGAGCGCGGGCCCGAGACGGCGCCTTCGAGGCCCACGGCGTTGCAGCCGAGGCAGCCCGCTTTATCCGACGCTGCGAGTTGCTTGCCGCGGCCTGCGTTGCCGGAGGCCGCGCCTGCGCCAGCAGCAGCGCCGAGCGAACGCACAAACGCGACCACCTGCCAGACTTCTTTCGGCGCCATCAGCGTGGCGGGCATTTCCGTTTCCGGCAGACCGTAGCGGGCGACCCGATACAGGGCGAGATCGGTGGTGGCGCGGGGCAGCGTGGCGACGGCGAGGTTAGCGCCCTTGCCGCCATCGCCTTCGAGGCCATGGCGACCCGCACAACGGCCCTGATACAGTTTGCGGCCCTGCGCGAGGTCTTCGGGCGACGTGCGTGGATTGCTGCTTTCGCTGGGCAGATCCATGATCGCGGGGGCCTGATAGAAGAACAACAACAACAAGGCTAGCCACCAGCTCATGGAGGTTGAGTATACTGCACGGGCGCGGCGTGGCGGCTACTGTGCGGACGCCAGATCCGCCGCCTGAGTCACCAATTCCGTGAAGCCGCGCAGCGTCCTGGCCACGGCCTCCACCTGCTGCGCCGCCTCCGCCATCCGCCCGCGGTCTGCCGGCTCGCGAATCGCCGGCAGCGTGCGTGCGCTGTAGCCCGTGTAGATGCCCGGCGCGTAGAGTTCGTTTTTGTACCACGCCCGGCCGGGCAATCCCGCCGCGCGAGTCAACGCGCGTTCGGCCCCCATGAGCAGTTGATTCAAACGCGCGGCGTTGGCCGCATTCGGCTTCGCGGCTGCCGTATAACGCGCCGCGGCCGCATCGAGCGCGGCGAGCTGCTGATTGATGGGCGACAGATTCAGCTCCGGATGATCCTTGGCAAGCCGCACGGTCCATTCGCGCGTGGATCGCGCCACGGCGGCAAAATCGAACGGCACCACGGCGCTCTCAGACAACCGCAGCATCGTGGTTGCCGTTACTTGCGCGAGCGTGCGCGCGAACTGGAAGTCTTTGTCCATGTGCGCGGCAAACCACGCGTAGGAATCGTAGATCGAGTGATACGTGCCGGAGTTGCCGGGCCGGCTGAAGCCGAGATTGAGACTTGGGATTCCCGCGTGGTGCACAAACCCCACGTAGTCAGACCCCGCGCCGAGCGGACCCAGCGTGAAGGGCTTGGCCTCCACCGGTACTTCGGTGTCGTTCAGGACGCCGGCGAACATCTTCTCCAGCACCGGCGACCCGCCCGCGAAGAGCTTCCCGCCCGTGTTTGCATCCGTGTTTATGTAGGCCACGGTTTTGCGCTGTAACTCGTCGCGGTGCTTCTCCACCCATTCCGTGGAGCCGATGAGCCCGAACTCCTCGGCATCCCATAGCGCAAACATCAGGGTGCGCCGGGGCCGCCAACCCGTGGCGGCTCTCAATTGACTGAACGCGCGTGCCGACTCCATCAATGCCACTGCGCCCGAAATCGGGTCCGCCGCGCCGTTCACCCAGGCATCGTGGTGGTTGCCGTAGATCACCCATTCATCTGGGGCGACCGCGCCTGGCATGCGGGCGATCACGTTGTAGACCGGCTTGGTGGTCCAATCGAAATCCGTCTGGATGCGAACGGTGGCGGGACCCGCGCCGACGTGATACGTCACCGGCACCGAGCCGCGCCAGTCCGCCGGCGCCAGCGGTCCGCCGAGGTTTTCCAGCAGCGGTTGCGCATCGCCCCAGGAAATGGGCAGCACGGGAATTTTCATCAACGACTGCGCTTCACTACGTTCCAGGCGCCGTGAGCCCTTCTCCGATGCCCAGCCCGGCGACAGCGGATCGCCCACGTAGAGCGGCATATCCATCACGCTGCCGCGCTGGGCGCTCTCGCGAGGACGGTACGGCCCGCGCGGAAAGACGTCGCCTTGAAAGAAGCCATCGTCGTGCGGATCGGAATAGATCAGGCAACCCACCGCGCCGTTTTCGGCCGCGACCTTGGGCTTGGTGCCGCGCCAACTGCCGCCATAGCGCGCGAGCACGATCTTGCCCTTTACGCTGATGCCGAGTTTGGCGAGCGTTTCATAGTCGCGCGGCACGCCGTAGTTGACGTATACGAGCGGCGCGGTGACATCGCCAGACGCGGAGTAGGCGTTGTAGAGCGGGAGTTGATTGCGGTCTGTGGAATCGGGGTCCTCCTCGAGCGCGGGTTCCTTGAGCGCGAGGCGTTTTTTCACGGGCGCGGTGAGTTCCACCAGCGCCGTTGTGGGATACGGCAGGAGCGCTTCGAACTCTTCGAGGCGCGCATCGTAGCCCCACTGCTTGAACAACCCCAGCGCATACTCGGCGACTGCTTTCGATGCGGCTGAGCCGGCGTGATGCGGTTCGGCCGCCATGCGCTGCATGTACTGCCGCGCGCGCGCCGGGTCAGGGTACGAGCGCAGTTGCTTTTCGAGGTCCACCGCCGGCTGCTGCGCCCACAATGCGGCCAACGCGATGACTGCCGCGGCTACCCCCGCCTTGCGCCCGATCACAACCCAGCCGCCGTAGTGGTGGTGGTAGCGGTGGCCGGCTTGCCCGCGGCGAGGAATTGCACGAACTGGCGCGAATCTTTGGTGAGGCCCGCGAAGCTGGCGACGATCTTCTCATCGCCATCCACGATCACGTAATGGGGAATCGCCACCGTGTTGAACTTGCCTTCCTGCAGTTTCTGATTCTCTTCCGAGGCTGCGTCGGTGCCGTCGGTGTAGAGTTCGACCGCGACAAAGTTCTTGAGCGCCTCGGCCACTTCCGTACGCGGGAACATGTTCGCTTTCATCCAGTGGCAATTCGTACAAGCGTAGCCGGTGAAGTTCACCAGCAGGAGTTTCCCTTCCGCCTTCGCCTTCGCCACTGCTCCGCGATAGTCGTTCTTGATCCATTTCGGACCCGCCGCGGCAGCGCTTGCTCCGCCGGCGGACACGTTCGACTCGGCACACGCTGGAATGTACGCCTCGAGTTCACCCAGCCGGTGGCAACTCATGCCCGGCCACAACGAAACCGCGGCGATCAAGAAAACGCCGGCCGTCAGGAGGCGTCCGATGCCGAGATGCTCACCGGGCTTGACGCCCTCGAGATTGAGGAAGCCCAGCAGGTAGAGCCCGGGTAACGCCAGCAACACAATCCACGCGGCGAGGAAGCGTTCGCGTGTGACCACCTCCCACTGCATCACCTGATCGATGTTGGCGAGATACTTGATTGCCGCGGCCAGCACCATAAAGCCCATCACCGTTTTCACGCGGGGCAACCATCCGCCGCTCTTGGGGAGCTTCTTCAGGAACGAGGGAAACAGTGCCAGAACGAAGAACGGCGCGGCGAGGCCAGACGAAAACGCCGCCATGCCGATGGCCGGCCGCGCGCCTCCGCCCTGCACTGCGGCGGCGAGGAGCGTACCCATGAACGGGCCGACGCAGGCGAACGAGGTGAGCGAAAACGTGAGGCCCATCAGCAGCGTGCGCAATGCACCGCCGCCCTGCGAAGCATCGTTCGCTTTGTTGACGAGGCCGGAAGGCAGGGTGATTTCAAACGCGCCGAGCATGCTGAGTCCGAAGGCGATGAAGATGGCAAAGATGAACGCGTTCACCCACGGGTTGGAACCGATCTGCTGCACGCCGAACGGCCCCAGGACGGCAGTCGCCGCAACACCCATCGTGGTGAAGGTGACGATGATGCCGATGCAAAAGAGCAGGGCGTGGAAGACGGCGTTGCTACGGTGAAGAAAGTCCGACATCACAAACGGGATCATCGGAAAGACGCAGGGCGTGAAGATCGCGGCGAGGCCGAAACCGAAGGCTACGAGGAGGAAGCGTGAGAGGTCTTCGTTCTGCCCCGTGGCTGTGGCGCCTAACTGGACGGGCATCGCGGCGGCGGCCGGTGCAGCGGCTGCCAACGGCTTCGACTGCACCGCGATGTAGCCCGCTGGAATCACCGGCGCGATCGTCCGCATGGCGGGGTTCACTTTCAGCGCGGCTACGGCGGTCTTGGTCTTCGTGCGGAGGCATTGCGTGCCGCTGCACACCTGGTAGCGGGCCTGCGCGGTGATTTGCAATTCGCCCGCGGCGGCGTTCGCCGGCACATCCACTTCCATCAAGAACACTGCCGCGTCGTCGTACGTTTCCTGATAGTTGTTGAAAGCCTCGTCGCGCTTCACGTTGGGCTTCGGTTGATGGAGTTGCTTCAATTCCACCGGCGCGCCTTCGGCCAAGGCGAGTTTCGTCTGCACGGGCCCGGGGTTCATCGCTGTCGTCGTCGAGTAGAGATGCCAGCCTTTGTCGATCTTCGCCGAGAGCTTGAGCAACACACGCGCGCCGGGCGCGGCGGCGGGCGGTTCAACCGCCAATGTCCACTGCACGGGGTCAAGTTTTTGGGCAAACGCCAGCCCAGGCAGGAAAGCAAACGCAACGGAGATCAATCGGCGGGGCAGGAGCACGTCTAACAGGATGCCCGACTTGGGCCGAAAGTCGCAACCTACGGATAAAGCCGCTCAATCGTCCAGGTTCCCGCGTCGCCGCGCCGGTAGCGAAACCGGTCATGCAAGCGGCTGGGCCGGCCCTGCCAGAACTCAATCTCTACAGGCTCCACGTGAAAGCCGCCCCAGTGCGGCGGGAGCGGTACGTCGCCTCCGGCAAACTGCGTTTCGAGCGCGGCCATCTCTGCCGCGAAATCCGCGTCGGCGTGCGCCGCTTCGCTTTGCCGCGACAGCCACGCGCCGATCTGGCTGGACCTGGGCCGCGTCACAAAATAGCGGCGGCTGTGATCGCGATCGAGCAGGCGCACGGTGCCGCGAACGCGCACCTGCCGCTCCAGGTCTTTCCAGAACAGAACGAGCGCCACCTGGGGATGGGCTGCAAGATCGCGTCCTTTTTTGCTGTCGTAGTTGGTGAAGAACTGAAAGCCGCCGTTGTCTGTGCCGCGCAGCAGCAGTATGCGCGCGTCGGGCAAGCCGTCTTCACCGACGGTGGCCACGGTCATCGCGTTCGGTTCGCGGATCCCGGCGGCTACGGTATCGGCAAACCAGCGGTCGAATTGGCGGAGCGGATCGGCGTACAGGTCAGCCAGCGAAAGCGAGCCGTGCTCGTAGTCTATACGGTCCGCGCGGATGCGGTCAGGAAACTCGGAGGCATTGGACATCTACACCTTCCACTTTACCGCGCGCATCTCATAGAAGTGGCCTGGCGAAACGCGGGCGTAGAAAACCGTGGCGATTTCGCCTGACGCCATCATCGCGCTCGCTGGATAGCCGCAGTCCGATTGCGGCGCGCCGGCCAAGCGGAACGGCGCGCCCCAGCGCTCGCCGCCGTCCTCGGAAATGCGCGCGTCCACGCCGTAGTTGCTGCGATTGCGATTGCCGTAGGTGAGCAGAATGCGGCGATCGCCGAGCTTGGTGAGATGCCCGGTGATCTGGCCGGGCAGCGTCAACGGGCCGCGCCGCCGCCAGGTGCGCGCGTCGTCGCTGGAAGTAAACAACTCAATATGATGCTGGTCGCCGCCGCGCTCGAACATGCGGCTGGCTGCGAGCCACTTGCCGCCGCCGGCGTGCAGAATCGACGTTTCGTTGCCGATGGGGTTCAACTCGCGCCAATCGCCCCAGGTGCGGCCGTCGTCGCGCGAGCGCAGCACGCCGTTGTTGCGGCCGTCGTTCTTGCGCGTGTAGACGCTCGCCACCAGTGCTCCGTCGCCGGCGATGTGAATGTCGCCGAACGGAACGAACTGATTGTCGATGCCCGTGCCGACCGGCGGCGGGTCAGGAAACGCGGTGGTGTGGGTCCAGGTTTTGCCTGCATCCGCGGACCGGCACACCCAGGGCTTCAGAATCTGGCCGCGCAAGGGGGACGTGGAAATGCCGCGCGGCTCGCGATTGCTCCAGCCGCTGACCAGCACAATGAGGTCGCCGCCTGCCGACTGGCCCACCGCGCAATTCATCCGGTTGGTGCGCGGCTCATGCGGCCCGGGCTGCCCGCGCAACTTCCATGTTACGCCGCCGTCCGTGCTCGCCCATGAGTCCAGATCGCCTTCCCATTCGCCGTGGCACGGTTGATTGAAGATGGTCGCGATCAGCGTGCCGTCCTTCAGCAACTGCAGATTCGGCCATGCGCACACGCCTTGGATGGCGGTCCAGGCGGGGGCGGGCACGTTCTGCGCAAAGGCGGCGGCGGAGCCAAGAAAAATGCGGCGGGATAATTTCAGCATCGAAGCAGATCATACAATGTCCCGATGATCGATCGCCGCTCGTTTCTGCAATCGTCGGTGACCACGGCCGCTGCGTCCGCGTCCGCTTCCGCACAAGGACGCAGTCAACCCAACGTTTTATTTATCGCTACTGACGACATGAGCAACGCGCTTGGCTGCTACGGCCACCCGGTGGTGAAGACGCCGCACCTTGACCGGCTGGCTGCGCGCGGCGTACGCTTCGATCGCGCCTACACGCAGTTTGCGCTGTGCAGCCCGTCGCGCACGTCGCTGATGACGGGCCTTGCGCCGGACACCACGCATGTCTACGACTTGCAGAAACATTTCCGCACCGTGCTGCCCGATGTGGTGACGATGAGCCAGTGCTTTCAGAAGAATGGCTACTACGCCGCGCGCGTCGGCAAGATTTATCACTACGGCAACCCGGGTCAGATCGGCACCGACGGGCTGGACGACGCCCCTTCGTGGAATCACAGGGTGAATCCGCGCGGCATCGACAAGGACGAAGAGCCCAAGCTCGCGATCCATACGCCGGAGCGCAAGGGTCTCGGTTCCACGATCGGCTTCTACTCATCGCCGGCCTCTGACGAGAAACACACCGACGGCATGGTGGCCGAGGAGACGATCCGCCTGATTGAGCAGCGGAAGGACGAGCCGTTCTTCCTGGCCGCCGGCTTCTATCGTCCGCATTGCCCCTATATCGCGCCGTCGAAATACTTCGAGATGTATCCGGCGGACAAGATGAGTCCGATACCGTTCGCGCCCGGCGAAGACAAGATCGCGCCGCCGTGGGCCTACTACACCACGCCGCCGAACTGGAACATGACGGCGCGCCAGCAGCAGGAAGCGCTGCAGGCATACTATGCGTCGATCTCGTTTGTGGACGCGAACGTGGGGCGGCTCATGGCTGCGCTCGAACGGCTACACCTGCTGGAAAACACGGTGGTGGTCTTCTGGTCCGACCATGGCTACGGCACCGGCGAGCACGGCCAGTGGATGAAGCAGACGTTGTTTGAGGCCGCGGCGCGCGTGCCGATGATCTGGGCCGGTCCGGGCGTGGGCGCGCGCGGCAAGGCCTGCGGACGGACGGTGGAGTTGCTTGACCTGTACCCCACGTTGACCGATCTGTGCGGACTCGCTAGCCACGTGCCGGCGAATCTCCATGGGCGCAGCTTGCGCCCGCTGCTGAATTCGCCTGTTGCGCGCTGGGACAAACCCGCGCTGAGCCAGGTGCAGCGTCAAGGCAGCCTGATGGGCCACAGCATTCGCACCGAGCGCTACCGCTTCAACGAGTGGGGACCGAAGGGCGCAGAGGGCGTTGAGTTGTACGACTATCAGGCGGACCCGCGTGAGGTGAAGAATCTGGGTGCGTCGGCGGCGCAGGCCGGTTTGAGGGAGAAGCTGTCGGCGCAGTTGGCGACGGTGGCGGCGGCACGTGGGCGGAAGCACTGAATCTGCCGCAGGCTCTCCAGAGACCCGTTTGGCCAGTTCTGCCTTTTCATCATTCGGGCACGAGGGCGGACTGAAGCGCCAACGCGCGGGGCGTGTTTCTTGTCCCAGAAACTCTGCGAGCACCGGGCGCCCGGAATCGGGCATCCTGACAGGAGGAACAGGCGCAGGCAAGCTATGATCGAAATGACCTTGGCGCCTTGTGCCCGTACTGAAGCCTGATTTCGGTGGCGACGGTTGCTTGTTTGGTGGCGATTCTGCGTGCCAACGCGATTCGACCCCGCTGGAGAGTTTGTTGGATTGACTGCCCACCGAGCCGCGCGCCTGTTCCTTGCCTT
>VFZP01000257.1 GCA_016871115.1 Acidobacteriota bacterium | reverse complement strand
CGGCCGCATGGCTACCGGGTGCCCGGCGCCGCCGGCGCAGTTTTACCCGCCGAGCGGGATTATCGAAAACGCGCCGTTGACCCAGGCATTCACCATCTTCACCAATGATCTGCGTGAAGGCTACATCCAATCGTGGAATCTGGCGGTGCAGCGCTCGCTGCCCGCGAGCTTTGTGCTGGATGTCGCCTACGTTGGGAATCAGGCGGTGAAGAACTACACGTTCCGCGACATCAACGCGAGTCCGATTCTCAACTCGGGCGCCGCGGGCCAGCCCCTGTTTCAACGCTTTGGGCGGCGCGCGGGAGTAAGCGCGTGGCATCCGACGCAGAGCAACTATCATTCGCTGCAGGTGAAGTTCGACCGGCGCCTGGCTGGCGGGCTTCTTCTCACCACCGCCTATACGTACAGCAAGGCGATCGATCAGGATTTCTTCCAGCAACTCAACTTCAGATTGAATCGGGCGACCGGCGGCAGCGACCGCCAGCAGATGTTCGTACAGAGCTACATCTACGAACTTCCGTTCGGCCGCGGCAAGAAGTGGGCGACATCGGGTATTCGCAGCGCATTGCTGGGCGGTTGGCAGGTGAGCGGCATTCTCACTTTTATGGGCGGTACGCCACTCAACATCACTGGCGGCGGCGTGCTGAATACGCCGGGCTCAGGCAATCGCCCGGACCTGTTGCGGAAGCCGCGAACGCTCGGAGGCATCGGGCGCGGCAGTCTGTGGCTGGAGACGGCGGCATTCGCCGATCCGGGCGTTGGACGGCTGGGCACTACCGGCCGCAACATCCTTCGCGGACCCGGCTTCGGCAACCTCGACCTCTCGGTGTTCCGCCGGTTCAACTTGACCGAGCGATTCAAGGGAGAGTTCCGCGGCGAGTCCTTCAACTTCACCAATACGCCAAAGTTCAGCAATCCCGACGGCGGATTCACGAGTCCGACCTTCGGCATGATCACCGGCGCAGGTGACGACTTTACCGACCCGGCATTCCGGCGGCAGGTGCAGGTGGGGCTCAAGATCACGTTCTGATAGACGGCGCGGCAGAGAGGCTCTGCCGCTTCACCAGGCAACAGTCGCAGCATTCCGGCGTCGCCGCGGCTCTTGAGCGGCACCTCCTGCAACTGTTTTGACGTGATCAGCCCGGAGCGTTCTCCGCTCTGCACCCGCAAGCGGACCGCCTCGGCCTGGACCGATGTCGTCTGCGCCAGCTCGCCGATCTGGAGCGCGATGGTGCGGAGCACAAGCCGCTCAGTGGCGGTGAGCACCAGCCCCCGGCAGAGGGTTCGTCACCAGGAAAGCGCCGGAGTTATCGGTGCTGGCCTGCCGGACCGGGGCCGTGGCCGTGTTGCGCAGTTCGATGCTCGCGTTCGGCACCGCCGCGCCGCTGGGGTCAGCGATGGTCCCCGAGATTTGGCCCGTCAGGCCCTGATAGAACCGATGGGCGCGATGAAACCATGTGCGGTGACCCCTTGTGGTGGAGCGAACTATGCACAACAGCATGTACCCATATGCACAACAGCATGTACCCAAAGGACGCGGTTGACAAGGGAATTCGCGGCCCTGGCTACGGCCTTGAACCGCGTACCCAGTCACCCATGCGTCCGTATCGCGCAAGCGCAAGCATCGGATAAGCGGACCCGCTATAGGTGATGAAATTCCACTTGTCTGTGTTGAGCGACTTCGTCCACCAGCGCCCGGATTCCCGTTGATTCCGCACCAGCCAATCGAGCCCACGCCGCACGGCTAGATCAGTCGCCGGAATACCGTGCGCCTGCAACACCACGAGCGCCAGGCCCGTCATGTGCCCATCGCTCACCGGATCGCTCACGTCTGGCTCGGCGTCGATCCGTTCCGCGCGCTTCCCATCGCCCCATTGTTTCGACGTGGCAAAGGCGCGCATCGACCATCCGCCTTCGGGGCGCTGTTTGCCCCGAATCAGCTTCAGAGTTGCCGACTTCGCCGTTGCCGTCATGAGCGAAGGCTCGACGGCGGCAGTCCAAAGCAACAAGACCCGATCGTAGTCATGCTGCGCGGCGCCGGACCGCAGATACCCATGCAGCTTCTCGACGCGGGCCTGCAACTCCGCGCTCGCCGAATCCTTCCATCCCGGCGCCACGGCAATAGCTCGCGCCGCGATGGCCGCTCCGTGGAATCGGCTCGATTCGAGCGGCGGCCAGCAGGTGTCGTTGGTCCAATCGCCCGCTTCGGTCTGCAAGGAGAGCACCTTGCGGATCGCGCGATCCGTCTCTGGCAACAGCGTCTTCGTCACATGCGCGTCGTACTCGGCTAGTCCCGCAGCCGTATAGACCACCTGCTGCGGCCGGAATCCAGTGAACCACTCGGGCTTTTGCTGATCGTATCGATCGAGCGTCGACACGAAAAAATCCCGGACTTCACGCGAGGGTGGGCCCACTGCCGCGGCCATCTGCGAGCGGACGAGCAGGTACGTTCCGGCGGTGTGACACGACACACATTTCGCCTGGCGGACCCAAACGAGCGCGCCGTTTTCGAGATACTCGAGCCCTCGCTGGAACGAGTACGCCGAGACCGGTTCCGCGGCATGCGCTTTGGGCACCGCGATCGCGCCGTGGCGATACTGGAAGTCCGGCTCGAAAGGCGGAGATTGCTGCGCGGACAAGGCGAGCGGGATCACGAGCAGGAAGCGCTTGGCCATGTCTTCGAGCATACAGGGAATGATCGAGATGTTTCTCACGCGGGCCGGCGAATTTTGCCTGTCGCGTGAAGAGCGGACTGCACCATGAAGGCAGAGCGCGTCATGCCCGCCTCCTTCGCGCGGCGGTCGATCTGTTCGATCTGCGTCAGGTCATCCAGCGCCGCCGGTTCGGGCAGTTCCTCGCCGTCCTCGATCATGCCCGCGATGTGCATCTCAAGCGCTTCAACCGCCAGCCTACGGGCCTCCTCCAGCGTCTTCCCAGCGGTGACGCATCCGGGGAAGTCAGGGAAGCTCACGCCAAAGTCTGACTTCTTGTCCTTGTGCAGATAAGCGATGTAGTTCATGGTCGTCGTTCTCCTTTGGCAGGTTCAGCGCAGCCTTGTGCCGTCTGTTAGTCAAGGGGCCGCATCGCCCGCCGCCCAATCTACCGACGCCTCAGTCGAAACGCAACCCCGTCCAACCGTCCCATTCCACCGCATCCGCAATCGCCTCGCGCGTCACCGCAAACGCGCAGTACGCCACCGTCGCCGATCGCCGCGCGGGCAACCAACGATACCCGGGGACGCCAAACAGCGACCCGCGATCAATCATCGCCCGCCGCGTTTCCGGAAACGGTGACGCGCCGAACTCCATGCCCAGCGTGAGGCTCTGCCCATTCCACGGCTTGTGCGTACGCAGGTGGTTCTCCTCCCAGCGCCCGAGCCACGGAAAGTCCGTCCGCTTCCAGATGTAGCCGAACAGGAGCTTCCACTTGGGCTGGTAGGCGAGAAAAAACGCGCGCTCGCGCTGCGGGTCCAACAGCGTAGTGGTGAAGCCCCCTGACACCGCATCGGCCGTGTAAACGCGCAGATCGAAGTGGCCGCGATCCTTGCGCGGGCACAGCGGCCAATCGAAATCGGCGCCCGTCTTCTGCGCGCCACGGCCTTCGGTGAAGTCGTTCTCCACCACGCGCGAACGTGTGCCCGGCGCGCGGAACTGCGTCACGCCGCGCTCAAGAAACGGCGGCCCGAGCGTGGCGTGCTGCGTCCAGGCAATCGGCCGGTCGCACGCGCTCAGGTTGGTGACCGTCTCGCGAATCAGCAGCACATCGCTCCCCGGCGGCAGCCGCAGCACGCGCTCAAACTGCAGGCCCGCCTGCGGTAGGATGCAGCGCATCGCCACGCCGCCATTCTCCTCGGTGATAGCATAGGAAACAATGTTCGCCTCGCCGTGCGTCGAAAGGCCCGCGGCGAGTTCGTCTTCAGACGGCGGACCGAACACATCCAGACAAAGGTTGTGGCCGAGAATCCCGGCTAGGAGCTTCGCCTCGTTGCCCGTCCCGTACTCCGGGTGTTTCGCGGCGTTGTAGGCAGACGGCTCAACCGACGGCCAGATCGGCGTCCACAGCGGATTCACGCCCGTGCCCTTGTGCACGATGCTGGCGATATGCCCGCCCTCCGCCGTCACGGTGGCCGTCAGTTTGTCGTTGCTCAGTTCATACGCTTTGCGGTTCCGGTAGCTGGTGACGCCCATGGCTTAATAGCGTAACAGGGGTTTCACCACGGCGGCTACGCGCTCGGCGTCGCCCTCGCGCATGCACCACGGATTGAACACCACCACGCCGTTCCGCGTGCGCGACGGATCGGCGTACACCGCGGCGGGACTCGCGCGCTCCATGTCGACGCACAACTGCAGCGCCGTGCGCGGCGCGTCTTTCATCAAATGCAATTCCACCTTCGGCGTCATGCCCGCCGTCAACTCCACCCGCGCATGATCCACCCCGGCGAGCGCCGCATGCAGCCGCTGCGCAATCGCACCCAGCCGCCGCGACCGCGCCTCATCCGTCTCCGCCGCGAACTTCTGCAGCGCCACCAACAAGCCAATCACCGTCTCTTTACCCACCTTGCAAGGGCGTCCGATGCCATGCGGCGGCGCGCCCGGCAACCGGTCTTTATTGATCAGTGAAGCGGGCGGCGTCCACTGCTCCCAATAAACATCCAGGTCGAGATGCTGCAAAATGGCGGACATAATCAGATCGCGCTTACCGGCCAGAATCCCCGAACCCTGCGGACCGCCAATCGCCTTCCCCCCGCTGAACGCCACTAGATCCGCGCCCTCAGCCAGGAACCGCTTGAGATTCGTCACCGGCGGTAACTGCCCAGCCGCATCCACCAGCACCGGCACCCCGGCGCCATGCGCCACGCGCGCCACCTCGGCCAGCGCCGGCTGCGCGCTGCCCGTCGCCACCCAACACACCGCAGCGGTGCGTTCGGTGATCGCTTCCCGGATTTCCCACGCCTCGGCATCGCGCACGCCCGCGCCCGCGTAGCGGTCAGGCAGTCCCACTTCCACAATCCGCGCACCCGCGCCGCGCACCGCGTGATCGTAAGAATTGCGCTGGCTGCGCACCATGATTACTTCGTTCTTCATGCCGGACGTGTCAGGCAGGCGCGACATCTTGCCAGGGTCCAGTCCCGTCATGCAGGCCGCGGTCCCCATCAACAGCCCCGCCGCCGCGCCCGACGTAACGATGCCGGCTTCGGCGCCCGTCACCTGCGCGATCACTTTGCTTGCGCCCGCGTGGAGCTCGGTCATCTCCACGCACATGGTTGCGGCCTCGGTCATCGCCGTCGCCACGTCCGCGTCCAGGAACCCGCCGGACAGGCGCGTCGAAGGGCCCTTGGCGTTGATAATGGTGGGGATACCGAACCGGTCGTAAATACTCATCGCCATAACAGCGTATCGCTTCTGCCATGCCATAAGATATCGAGATGCGGTTTTTCGCGGCTTTGCTGCTGCTGTTCTTCTTTGCTCCCCTCGCGCACCCCCAGGCGCGCCGGTTGCCCACAGACCAAACGGCGATTGACGCTGGCCGGCAGATCTACCTGGGTTCGTGCAGCGGTTGTCACGGCGCAACCGGGGAAGGCAGCCAAGGCCCGAGTCTGCTTTCAGGCCGCGCCAGCCGGCTCAGCAATCAGGCCCTCTTTAGCGCGATCAAGAATGGGCTACCGGGCACCACGATGCCGAATTTCCCGATGGCGGACGACAAGGTGGCGAGCGTGACGGCCTTCGTACGTTCGCTCACCACGCCCGCGATCGCCAATCGCGCGCCCGGTGACGCGGCGCGCGGTGAAGCGTTGTTCTTCGGCGCAGCGCGCTGCGCCGGCTGCCACAGGATTCGTGGCAAGGGCGGACATCCCGGCCCTGATCTTTCTGACATGGGTGTCGAGCGCACGCTGCACCAGTTGCGCGAAGCGATCGTGAAACCTGGCGAGCGCATTGCGGAGGGTTTCCGCGCCGCTTCCGCCACGCTGACCAACGGCACGCGCGTAACGGGCGTGGCAAAGAACCACAACAACTACTCAGTGCAGATCCTCGACAAGTCCGGCCGGCTGCACCTGCTGCGCCGCGAAGACTGGACGGCGTTGTCGGTGGAAGACCGCTCCATCATGCCGCCCCTTGCCGACGCTACCCAGGCCGACGATCTCGTCGCATTCCTCTCACGCCAGTCGCTGCGCCCGTATGCAGCAGCAGGAGCCTCGCAATGAAGCAGCAGTGGATGATCATCACGATCGCGGCCGCGGCCGCGGGCACGCTGGCCGCGCAGGTAACGCCCGAGGCCATCGTGAAGTCGCCTGGCGCCGAGTGGCTCACCTACCACGGTGATTACGCTGCCACTCGCCACTCGCCCCTCACGCAGATCACGCCGGCCAACGCGCGCTCCATGGTCGCCAAGTGGGTCTTTCACGTCGAAGGCGCCAAGAAACTCGAAGGCTCGCCCATCGTGCACGGCGGCCTCATGTACATCTCCAACACCAATGCGCTGTACGCACTCGACGCGCGCTCTGGCCGCAAAGTCTGGTACTACCGCGCGGCCGGCGCGCAAGGCACACGCGTCAATCGCGGCGTCGCGATCCTCGGCGACAATGTTTACTTCGCCACGGCGGACTGCCATCTCATCGCGCTCAACCGCATGACGGGGAACCTGGTCTTCGACACCGAATTCGCGTTATTCGCCGGCGGCTACACCACCTCCATCGCGCCGCTCGCGATCCGCAACGGCATTCTCGTCGGCGTCGCGGGCGGCGGTTCCGGCCAACGCGGCTTTGTCGCGTCCATCCATTCCACCACCGGCAAGGAGAACTGGCGCTTCTGGACCGTGCCCGGCAAAGGCGAGCCGGGCTGGGAAACCTGGGGCGGCTTTCCCGCCGAAATGGGCGGCGCGCCCACCTGGACCACCGGCTCTTACGATCCCGCGCTCAACCTCATCTACTGGCCCACCGGCAACCCGTGGCCCGACTTCTATGGCGGCCGCCGGCCCGGCGACAACCTGTACTCGGATTCCATCGTCGCGCTCGACGCCGATACCGGCAAGCTGAAATGGTACTTCCAATTCACGCCGCACGACGTGTGGGATTGGGACGCGAACGAAAACCCCGTGCTGATCGACGCCGTCTTTCGCGGCAAACCGCGCAAGCTGCTGATGCAGGCCAATCGCAACGGTTTTTACTACATCCTCGATCGCGTCACCGGCGAATACCTGCACGCCAAGCCCTTTGTGAAGAAACTCGACTGGACCACGGGCCTTGACGACAAAGGCCGCCCAAAGATTGTCGAATCGAAGATCCCCACACCCGCCGGCACCAAGGTTTGCCCGTCCGTGCGCGGCGCGTCCAACTGGATGTCGCCCTCCTACAACCCCGCCACCAGGCTCTTCTACGTCGTAACGCTCGAGCAGTGCGACATCATCGTGGCCTCCGCGAAAGAACCCGTACCCGCCTCGGGCTTCCGAGGCACGGGCAATGAAGGCATTCCCACCGAGCCCGGCAAATTCTATCTGCGCGCGCTCGACGTGCTCACCGGCGACATCAAATGGGAGTACCCGATGCCCGGCCCCGGCATCATGTGGGCCGGCACCGTTTCCACAGCGGGCGGCGTCGTATTCAGTGGAGACGATGACGGCAACCTCGTCGCCGTCGACGCACGGACCGGCAAAGACCTGTGGCATTTCTCCACCGGGCAAAGCCTGTTTGCCTCGCCCGTCACCTACATGGTCGACGGCAAACAATACGTCACCATCGCCACGGCGAGCGACATTTTCACATTTGGACTCTTTGAATAACTCACCATGCGACTCTCTGCGACCGTTCTTCTCCTTTCCGCCGCGGCGGCCTTCGCACAGCAGCAGCCATACGATCTGCTCCTGAAAGGCGGCCACGTCATTGATCCCAGGAACGGCATCAACGCCGTGCGCGACGTCGCCATTTCCAAGCAACGCATCGCTGCCGTCGCCGCGAACATTCCCGCCTCGCAGGCGCGCAAAGTGGTGAACGTGGCGGGCCTCTACGTGACGCCCAGCCTCATCGATCTCCATGCCCACGTGTTCCAGGGCACGGAAGGCAAAGGCCTCGCCGGCGGCAACTCGAGCATTCACCCGGATTCGTTTGCGCTGAAGAACGGCGTGACGACGCTGGTGGACGCAGGCTCGTCCGGCCGCCGCAACTTCGCGGTGTTCAAGAAGGACGTGATCGACAAATCCCGCTCGCGTGTGCTCGCGCTGCTCAACATCGGGGGCATGGGGATGACCGGCGGCGCTGACGAGCAAAACGTCGCCGACAGGGACGCTGAAGCCGCCGCCGCGCTCGCCAAGGCTGAGCGCAAGACCATCGTCGGCTTTAAAGTGGCGCACTGCCGCGGCGCGGACTGGACGCCCGTAGAGCGCGGCGTGCAAGCCGGCACCCTGGCAAGCATTCCCGTCATGATTGACTTCGGCGAGTTCCGCCCCGAGCGCCCGTTCCAGGATCTCGTGCTGAAAAAGCTCCGCCCCGGCGACATCTACACGCATTGCTTCTACCCGCCCGTGCCGATGCTGGACGACAAGGGCGTGCTGATGCCCTACCTTCGCGACGCCCGCAAGCGCGGCATCATCTTCGACGTGGGCCACGGCGGCGCGGCCTTCGAATTCCGCCAGGCCGTGCCCGCCGTGAAGCAGGGCTTCCCGCCGGACCCGATCTCCACGGACGTCCACTCGGGCAGCATCAACGCCGGCATGAAGGACCAGCTCAACGTGATGTCGAAGTTCCTCAACATGGGCATGACCGTGGAGGACATCATCCTCCGCTCCACCTGGAACCCGGCGAAGATCATTAAACGTGAACGACAGATCGGGCACCTCTCGGTAGGCCGATTGCCGACCTCGCTGTCCTCGGCATCGAGCGCGGCAAGTACGCCTTCGTCGACTCCTACAGCGCCCGCATGGACGGCACGCAGAAATTTATCGGCGACATGACCGTCGCCTCGGGCCTCGTCGTCTGGGACCTGAACGGCCGCACGCGCGAAAGCTGGGACAAGCTGGGCAAGTATGAAGGCCAACGTGAGCCCTGGTGGGACGGGTCCCGCGGAGGCAGCCGCGCCCTCCCCCTGGAGTAACCAGAAATCTCGAAACCCCATACATTCCGCGTCCGTTGTGGGGCGGGCTTTAGCGGAACGCGAGCCCGTCGGCCCGTCATGAAAATCTGCAAACCCCGTGCATTCCCGTCCGTGTAGGGTGGGCTTTAGCCCGAGGCGGACTCTCCAGAAACTCCCCCGTAACCGACTGATTCGATTAAGCGGCTGGCTGGATGCGGAAACCAAGCTGGGCAGCTTTCCGTTGCAGCGAAGCCAGTTCGCGTTGCCGGC
>VFZP01000256.1 GCA_016871115.1 Acidobacteriota bacterium | reverse complement strand
ATGTTTGCAAGATGCTGATTCTAATGGTCGGGGCGGCGTGATTCGAACACGCGACCCCCTGCGCCCAAGGCAGGTGCGCTACCGGGCTGCGCTACGCCCCGACTCTTCTACTCTCTGAGTGTACCAAGTCTCTCTACGCCAGCCTCGAACTCCGCGTGAAATCCAAAATTGGCGGCGCCTTCTTCTTCGGAATCGCGCGCTGCAACGGCTTCACCAGCAGCGGCTGCAGCGGCCGCACGCCCCGCAGGCGCAAGCCCACGTAGCCCAGCAGCAACGCCACCGGCAGAACCACCGTGCCCACCGCCAGCGGACTCAGCACGTCCGTCCCGCCGGCCAAGGCCATTCGCAGCACGCCGGTCACAAGCACACCCCCCAGGGCCACCAGCAGCGTCCCCGCCCAGACCAATCCGCGCCTTTCCATATGCTTCCAGCATGCCAGCGGCGTGACACCGAGTCCATAGGGCGTCTACCCTAGGGAAGTGACCTGCCGGTTGCCCGACCTCAACTACTACCTCAACAGTCTGGCGCCCACGCCCCTGGCCCGCGTCTCGCTCGATGGCATCGTGCACGTTCACGCCAAGCTGGAGTTTCTGAACCCTTCGGGCTCTACCAAGGACCGCATCGCCCGCTACATTCTGGGCAAGGCGTGGCGCGAAGGGCGGCTCAAGGCCGGCGACACCGTGGTCGAGGCCTCCTCCGGCTCCACCTCCATCGCCATGGCCCTGGCTGCGGCCCAGTTGGGACTGCGCTTTCTCGCCGTGATGCCGGAAGGCGTGAGCAACGAACGCGTCTTCATGATTCGCGCCTATGGCGGCGGCGTTCGATTCACGCCGCGGGAGCTGGGCATTCACGGCGCCCTTGCCGAAACCGCCCGCATTCCCGGTGCCTTTCTGCCCCGCCAGTTTTCGAATCCCGAGAACGCGGCGGCGCATGCGGCCACGACGGCGCGTGAGATCGCCGAGCAGGCACCGGGCGGCGCCATCGATGCCATCGTCAGCGGCGTCGGCACCGGCGGCACGCTGGTGGGTATTCACCAGGGTCTGCGCGAAACCGGTTCGCCCGTCCGGCCGGTGCTGGCCAAGCCGGTGAACCTCGGCGGGGGCGGCTCCGATGTGGAATGTTGCAGTTTTTCGGCGCGCATTCCCGGCGTGGTCGACTCAGTCTCCGAGATCTTCCGGAACGCCGTATTGCCGGACCTGGAGACCGTGGAGGTGCCCGACGACGAAGCGATCCGCACCACGCGCGCGTTGATAGAGCAAGGGTTCCCCGTGGGCCCCAGCTCCGGCTTGAATTTCCGCGCGGCCGAACAGGTGGCGCGGCGAATGGGGCCGGGTGCGGTGGTGGTGACCGTATTTCCGGACCGCATGGAACGGTATTTCACCACGGAACTCTTCGCGCCGTTCAAGTAAACTATGCTTCATGAAAAGGCGTGATTTTCTCCGCGCGGCCTGCAGCGCGGCCGCACTGCGGGCGGCTCCCAAGCGGCCCAACATCGTCGTAATGATGGCCGACGACCTCGGTTTTTCCGACATCGGCTGCTACGGCGGCGAGATCGCCACGCCGAATCTCGACGCGCTGGCCGCCAACGGTCTTCGCTTTGAGCAGTTCTACAATACGGCCCGCTGCTGCCCCACGCGCGCCTCGCTGATGACCGGTCTGTACCCGCATCAGGCCGGGATCGGCCACATGATGAACGACTACGGATTGCCGGGTTACAAAGGCGACCTGAACCGCACCTGCGTCACCATTCCGGAGGTGCTGCGCACTGCCGGCTATCGCACCGCGATGTGCGGGAAATGGCACGTCACGCCCCAGACCGCCGGCAAGCACAACTGGCCGTTGCAGCGCGGCTTCGAAAAGTTCTTCGGCACCATCGCAGGCGCCGGCAGCTTTTTCGATCCGGCTACACTCACCCGCGACAACACCCCCATCCGGCCCGAGACCAAGGAGTTTTACTACACCGACGCGCTCGGCGAAAACGCCGCCCGCTACATCGACGAACTCAGCGGCGCCGATCCGTTCTTCCTCTACGTCGCCTTCACCGCTCCGCATTGGCCGATGCACGCGCCGGAGGATACCATCGCCAAGTACAAGGACCGCTATCGCGCCGGCTGGGACGCGCTGCGCGCCGAGCGCCACGCCCGCCAGAAGAAACTGGGTATCGTGAAATCGCGCTGGGAGTTGTCGCCGCGCGATCCGGAGATTCCCACGTGGGACGATATTCCGGACAAGGATTGGCATATCCGCCGCATGGCCGTCTACGCCGCGATGGTGGACCGGCTCGACCAGGCCGTGGGCCAGATCACCGGCGCGCTAAAGAAGAAGAATCAGCTCGACAACACGCTGATCTTTTTTCTGGCCGATAACGGCGGCTGCGCCGAAGGCATGGCGAAACCGCGAGGGCCGCAGGCGGCGAACACCTCCGCGCGGCCCGTCACCACGCGCGACGGTCGGCCGGTGCGCGTGGGCAACGACCCCGCCGTGATGCCCGGCGGCGCGGACACCTACCAAAGCTACGGCCCCGAGTGGGCCCATGCCTCCAATACTCCGTTCCGGCTCTACAAGCACTGGGTGCATGAGGGCGGCATCTCCAGCCCGCTGGTTGTCCATTGGCCGCGGGGCGTGAAGGCCAGGAACGGCATCACGTCGCAGCCCGGACATCTCATCGACATCATGGCCACCTGCGTCGATGTGGCCGGAGCGAAGTATCCGTCCGAGTTCAAGGGTGAAAAGATCACGCCGCTGGAAGGCCGGTCGCTGCTGCCGATTCTCGAGAACGGGAAGCGGCCAGGCCACGAGGCCATCTACTGGGAGCACGAAGGCAACCAGGCGATTCGCGCAGGCAAGTGGAAGCTGGTGAAGAAAGACGGCGAGGCGTGGGAACTCTACGATATCGACGCCGACCGCACAGAGCTGAACAATCTTGCCGGTCGGGAGCCGGGCCGTGTGAAGGATCTGGAAGCTCGCTGGAATACGTGGGCGCGGCGGGCCAACGTGGCCCCGTGGAACAGTTGGAACAAATAAGGGACGCTCTACGGGTAGCCCATCGTGCGCATCCGCGCGTCGATGATGGCCGCGGACCGGTTCATCGCCGCCGGCCTGCGCCGCCGCGGAGCGGGGATGCAGGCCGCCAGGCGCGTGGCTTGGTCCCGGCCTAAGCCGGCCGCGGAGCCGCGATAGTGATACCGCGCGGCCTCCTCGGCGCCGAAGACGCCCGGGCCCCATTCGATCACGTTCAAATACAACTCCAGCACGCGCTCCTTGCCCAGTATGAAATCGGCGGCGGGCGCCAGCGTCCACTCCACCACTTTGCGCACCGGGTTGGCGTGCGTGGTGAAGTAGAGGTTTTTCACCAACTGCTGCGTAATTGTCGACGCGCCGCGGCGGAGCGTCCCTCGCTCGGCGCCTTCACGCGCCACTTCCGCCATGGCGCCCAGGTCCAAGCCCCAGTGCTCGTGGAACCGGCCGTCCTCCGCCGCCACCACGGCCCGGCGCAACTGCGGAGAGATTTTCGCCATCGGCACGGGTGTGTAGCGCTTCTCATAGCTGCCGGGGCGAAACCAGCTTTCGAAACGGCGCTGCGCCTGAACGCCGGTGGTCCAGGGATCCATCCACTTCAGCGCCACCAGCGTGCAGAGCCAATACCCGTAGCAAAGCGCCACCGCCTTACCGGCGCGGCGGATCCACTTCCTGCTCTTCTTCACGGCCGGCGTTTCGCCGCCTCCGCCAAACGGGCCTCGATTCGCCGGACCTCCTCCTCGTTCGCGGCGTTCGACCGGCCCTCTTTGCGCAGCTCCCCAAAGATGTGAAGCGCGTTTTCGAACTCCGCTCGCGCCGCGCCGTATTGGCGTTGCTTCAGCGCCGCGTCGCCCAGCGCCGCCAGCGTCTCCGCCACTTCGCCGCGCGCTCCGGCGTTTGCGGGATTCCGCTCGGCCAGCATGCGCCGCTCTTCCAATGTGGCGCGCAGCAACCGTGTGGCGCGCGGCACTTCGCCCAACTCCGTGTAGACGCGCGCCAGCCGGAAGCGGGTTGTGGCCAGCAGCGTCCGCAACCGGACCTCATTCGGATCGGCGTTGACAAGCGGCAGATACAGGCTCTCCGACTCCAGCAACTCCGGCAGCGCCCCGCGCTGATCGCCCGCCACGCGCAGTGCGTTGCCAAGGTGGGAATGCGCCAGCGCCAACTGCATTTCAAACTGCGCCTGGCCGGGGTGACCAGCGCGTAGCTGCTTGTGAATCCGCAGGGACTCCCTGTAATGTTTCACCGCCCGCGCGTGTTCGTTCTCGTGGCTCAAAATGCTGCCCATGCGCACGTGGGCGAGCGCCAACCCCTGCAGGTCGTCCACGCTCGACGGGTTCGCTTTCACCAATTGCTCGTACAGCGCCAAGCCCTCCTGGCGCAGTTCGATCACCCCGCGAAAGCCGCCGAGCAGCGACAGCGACGTGGAGGCCGAGTTAACGCTCGACGCCACGTTTCGAAGCCGGACCGGATTCGACGGCGCACGCTCCAACAGCTTGCGCCGCATTTCCAGCGCGCTGCGATCGGCGTCCAACGCGGCTTGCAGTTCGCCGGTAGCCCGGAGAATGGAGCTGATGCGCATCAGCGTGTTGGCCAGGGCCTCTTCGCGCCGGTCGATGTCGGCCGGAGGCGCGGGCAGCGCCGCCAGCGCGCGGCGGATACCCTCGGCCTTGCGATAGCTCTGCAGCGCCGCGCCCATCTCTCCCAGGTTCAGTGTGCCGGGCCGGCCCAGCACATCGCCCACCCGTTCGTAGGCGCCGGCCAGCTCGTCCTGCAGCGCCGGATCGTCCGCCGAGTCGCGCGCCAATCCATCCAGGTACTGCAGCGAGTTTCGCACCAGTGTGCCTCGCACGGCGGTGGCGCCGGGCAGGCGCGCGATGGCGTCGTCGGTTTCGCTCAATATCGTGCTCGCCAAACGGCGAACATCCTGGAAGCGGCGCTGGGCCTGTTCGTAGTTGCGCTGGGCGATGCGAGCCTGCCACAGCGCCACGCCCAGTCCGATGATCAGGGCCAGCACGGCAAACACGCCCGCGGAGACGCCGGCTTTGTTGCGGGCGATAAACTTGCGGCACCGGTACCGCCACGTATGCGGGTGCGCGAAGATGGGGCGCGAGCCCAGGTGCGCGCGGATGTCGTCGGCCAACGCTTCGGCGGAACGGTAGCGCTCCGCCGGCTCGAACTCCAGCGTCTTGGCCACGATATTGTCCAGGTCGCCTTCCAGGTCCTTCTGGCCGGAGCGCCGGCTGGGCTTTTCCACTGCGTTCGTCCGCAGGCGCTCGTAGAGCTGCATGGGCGAGAGGCGCTCGGCAGGCAGCGCTTGTTGATTGGTAAGGATGAAGTACAGCAGCCGGCCCAGCGAATAGACGTCGGAGGTGATGGCGGCCGGTTCACCGCGCAGTTGTTCCGGGCTGGTCCAGGCGGGTGTCATCGCCGGCTGGGTGGTGGCGCCGGGATGCTCTTCGGTCGTGTCGTCGCTCGCCTGCAGCAGGCGCGAGATGCCGAAGTCCAGCAGCTTGATGCCGCCCTCCGCATTCACCAGGATGTTGCCCGGCTTTAAGTCGCCGTGGACCACCAGTTGCCTGTGCGCGAAGCTTACCGCGTCACAGATATCGAGAAACAGCTCCAGGCGCTTACGGAGCGGGAGCGTGTTGGTGAACTTGTCGAGCGGTGTGCCGGCGACGAATTCCGTCACCAGATAGGGCAGCCCATCGTCGGTGATGCCGCCGTCGATCAAACTGGTAATCCCCGGATGGTGGAGCCGGGCCAGAATCCGCCGCTCCATGCGGAATCGGCGAAGCGCGCGCGGCGTCAGCGCGGAGTGGCGGATCAGCTTCAACGCCACCTGCATCGGATAACCATCCACCTCGCGCGTGGACAGATACACCTCGCCCATTCCGCCCTGGCCCAGCAGCGATTCCAATTTGTACGGGCCGATGCGGCGTCCGGCCGAAGTTACTGGCGCAGCTAGATTCACCACCGCTTCTTCCAGAAAATCGCCCGCGTCTCCGTGCGCGGCCAACAGCGATGGCACCTCTTCGCGCAGATCGGCATCGCCGTCGCAGACTCCGTCCAGGTAAGGGGTAATCTCGGCGGGCCGCAGCTCCAGCGCGTGCTCAAACACCTCCTTCACCCGTTGCCAACGGGCGGCGGCCGCGGCGTGACTGCTCTCGCCGGTCATGTCCCGATGCGCGAAAGTTCGCGGAACAGCCACGCCTTCGCGGAGACCCAGTCCCGCTTCACTGTGGATTCCGATATCCCCAGAACTTCGGCCGTTTCCTCGATGGAAAGGCCCGTGAAAAATCGCAGCTCCACTACTCGCGCCTGTTGCGGATCTACCTTCGCCAGCGTCTCCAGCGCGTCGTCGAGCGACTCCAATTCCAGGTCCCGCTTCTCGGAAACGCCCAGCGCTTCGTCGATCGAAAGCGCCACCGCGCCGCTGCCCCGTTTGGCCGCGCGCACGCCGCGGGCGTGGTCCACCAGGATGCGGCGGATCATCTGCGCCGCGATGCCGAAAAAGTGCGCACGGTTCTGCCAGCGCACCTGCCGTTGATCCACCAGCTTCATGTACGCTTCGTGTACCAGCGCGGTGGCCTGCAGCGTGTGGTCCATTCGCTCGCGGCGCAGGTACACGCCGGCCAGTCTGCGGAGCTCGTCGTAGACGACAGGCGTTAGGGAGTCCAGCGCGGCTTTGTTGCCGCTGGACCATTCGTGCAGGAGCTGGGTAACGTCTGGCGCGGACATCAATGGACCCGTTGAAGAGTATAGCGACAATGGTAGGATGTCCGCGAACGCGATCGCGCTGGTTTTGGCGGCGGCGTGTATTCACGCGTCCTGGAACCTGCTGGCGAAGCGGGTCCGCGGAGGCATGGAAACGGTGTGGATCTATTCCGCCATCGGAACCGTGTTCTACGCGCCCTGGGCGCTAACGGAATACAGCGGGGCCTGGGCGCGCCTGGGCTTTCGCGAGGCCGTTTCGCTGGCCGGCAGTTGCGCCTGGCAGATGCTCTATTTCATCTGTCTGCAACAGGCCTACAAACATGGGGATCTGTCGCTTGTGTATCCTGTGGCGCGCGGCAGCGGACCGCTTGTCGCCGCGCTGGGCGCCTTGTGGCTCTTCCATGAAACCGCTACGGGGGCTGCCTGGGCCGGCATCGCGCTGATCTGCCTGGGCGTTCTGCTCTTCCTGCGCTTTGGCGAAGGCGGTTCGAAAGGCGTGTTGTGGGGCCTGGCGACCGGCGTGTGCATCGGCCTCTATAGCCTGTGGGATAAATACGCCATTTCCGGATTGCGCCTGGAGCCGGTCCTGATTGAGTGGACCACGGATCTGTCTCGCGCCGTCTTCCTTTTCCCGGTCGCCAGCGGAAAATGGCGGGAGCCGTGGCAGGCGAACCCGCGGATGCTCATCGCCATTGCCATACTGAATCCGTTGAGCTACATCCTTGTCCTGACGGCAATGGCGTCGGCGCCGCTGCACCGCATCGCGCCGATGCGCGAACTCAGCATTGTGCTGGGCGCGGTGCTCGGCGCCAGGTTCTTGGGCGAACGGCAACCGGCGCGCCGTATCGCCGGGGCCTGCGTCATCGCCGCCGGCGTGATGGTGCTGGCGCTAAGCCGATGAGACGCCTGCTTCCAGTTCTGCTTCTACTAACCGGCTGCGCGGTGGAGCGCCCCGGTTTTCGGCCTCGCTATGATCGCTTCGCCGATTTGAAGCACGTCGAGCCGCTTCCCAGGCCGGCGTTCTCGAGCGGAGAGACCGAGGACGAAGCCGAGATCCAGTTCCGCGCGGCGTTCGTGTTCTACGACAAACAACGCTGGCCCTACGCGGCCACCGCGCTAGCCGAAGCGCTGGACTACGATGAGGACCGCCACGATATTCGCTACTACCTGGTAGTGGCCCTGCTGTTGGCGAACCGGGACGAAGAGGCGGCCCACCATGCGGAGGAACTCATGGAGACCCCCTTCGAAATGCGCGCCCGGCCACTGCTGGCGCGGGCGCTGCTGCGTTTGGGCCGGAACGCCGAGGCCAGGCAAGCCGCCGCCCCGGCGGCGCCTGAGAACTACGACGCCGCCGGGTGGCTGGCCCGGTACGAGGCGTTGACGCTTTAGGTTTTCCTGCTCAGGTTCTCTACCGACGAACGGTCACTCTTTCCTAAGTAGAACCCAAGTGTCGCCGCGCACCAGGTCAGCTTTAGTCTGGCCAATTCATTCCAGGTTCGGCTTCGGGGAAGTTCGTTCGAATCGTGATCCCGCAGGTCCTTTCCAGTGTTGTCGATGGCGATGAAACCGTAAACGAGTCTGCGCTCGTCGCTCCATTTGGAGTATGATTTTGCCGGCGTGAAGCTCCAGCAATACGTGATTGGTGCCACATACCAACCCACAGTGGGGTCCCGCCCGAAAAGTTCGGCGGCTGGGTCGTTGTATGGGCTCTCATCGCTGCCTCTTGTCGCCCGTGGGGCCGCCGCATTGTCGAGCAGATCCGGATAGAGTAGCATCGCCGATGCAGACCAGGCACTTCGACGGAGGATGTAGCGGATGAATGGGTTGGAGCCAGAATTGATGATTCCTTCGTGATGTACACTTTGCGAGAATTCGCTCGCCGTCGGACTCTCAGACAACGTGCGAGTACCAGTCTGTTCAATGGATCCGTTAGGGGATGCTTGGTGTTCGATCGAGCCGACGCACCGAAATTCTGCGTCTGGAAAGACCTCCGCCCCTCTGGAAGTGGCGCGCCAGCGCCTCAACTCGGAAAGCGCTATGGGGTTCTTGGCGTAAAAAAGCCGCACTCTCCTGACCTCTGCCATTACCGCTATCTGCCGGAGGAGGTCGAACACGTTCGGTCCGCCGTTCGCTAATTGTCTCGCGAGTTCGATGTACGCGGCGCATGCTTCGGTTGTTCGGTGGTGTTGGTCCCTGAACTGAGAGATCTGCTTCAAATAGTCAGTTCTCGCGACGAGTTGAGCGGTGCGCATGATCAACTCGGATTTGCTGGAATCGAGTTTGCCGGTAGTCGACGTAGAGTCTCGGTCCGCCTTGGTCCAACACGTAAGAACGCCTATTCGAGAGCCGACGCTGAAGAGTGGAACACCCATGATCTCGGCGCCCACCTGCCGCCTGAACGCTTGTTTACTGTTAATTTCAACCCACGCATGATCTCTTCCCGCACTGTCGAAGTACAGCGGACGACCCTTTCGCCCGTGTCAATAGTTGGGTGTAATTTTTCGCCGCGAGTAGCGGATGGGTTTAAGATGATGGGAACTGAGCGGAGGACAGGGCGACGCTGGAAAGCGACCCGAGCGCCGTTCAGTGGCCGGAATGGC
>VFZP01000255.1 GCA_016871115.1 Acidobacteriota bacterium | reverse complement strand
TTGAACAACTTTCGCGCCAACGGATTCATCCCCGATTCGTCGGTGCAACCCAATTCGGCGCCCGATGCCACGGTTTCGTTGTTGCGGCGGCTGGATGCGGGCCTCCCGGCTTCAACGGCGCTGATTGCGCGGCTCGGCAACGGCGGCGCGGCGGGCTTGCCGGTTGTGCGCGCGGAATTCCGTAACGGCGTGAGCGGCGGGGCATCGTTACTCCGCGCCGCGTATGTCACCACCACCGGCGCGTTCTCCGATAAGCCCCTGACGAACAACACCACGTATTGGTAAGAGGTGCGGTGGCTGAACGCGCAGGGAACCGAGTCGCGCGAAGGTACTGAGTCTTCCGTCACGCCCATTCAGCGCACGCAACACGGCGACACGTTGCCCAGCATCCTAAGCGCGCCGCCCACGCGCGGACGCACCCAGGCGGCGTTCAGCTATGCGCCCAACGTGGCGGACCCCGATGCGGGTGAAGTGCTCGCCTGGCAGATCACGGGTGCGCCAACGGGTATGACGCAGAACGCAACCATCGGCCGGCTGGACTGGCTGCCGACGGCCGGGCAAGGCGGGCCGTACCGGCTGTTGCTATCGGTGCACGACTCGCGCGGCCGCACCGCCACGCAGGCGTTCACGTTGTTTATCGAGACGCAACTTGTCAACACGCCGCCGATGATTCTGTCAACCGCCATCACCAGCGGATCGGCGGGCCGCGCCTATTCCTACAGCGTGCGCGGCACGGATGCGGATGCGGGTGACGTGCTGACCTATCTGCTCGACAGCGGCCCGGCGGGCATGACGCTCAACTCCTCAACCGGACTGCTGCAGTGGACACCGGCGGCATCGGGGAGCTTCCCGGTGGTGCTGCGCGTGCGCGATCTGGCGGGGGCGGAAGCGCGGCAGGCGTTCACCATTTCGGTGCAGAATCTGAATCGGGGACCGCAGTTCACATCGGCGCCACCCACCACGGGTGCGGTGAACAGCAGCTACGCGTACGCATCGGCGGCCACGTATCCGGATGCGGGCGACACGCTTTCTTGGCGGCTGGTGACCGCGCCGATCGGCATGGGCGTGAACGCCTCCACCGGCCTAGTCTTCTGGACTCCAGCTGCGTCGCAATCGGGCAGCCACCCGGTGACGCTCGAAGTGCGCGATCTGCTGGGCGCGACCGCACTGCAATCGTGGACCATCGCCGTGGCCAACGGCAGCAGCACCAACGCGCCGCCAGTGATTGCCACCGAGCCCGTTACGTCGGCCCGCATGGGGATTCCCTACAGCTACGACGTGAACGCGATCGACGTAGAAAACCAGACCGTCACTTACAGCTTGACCACGGCTCCCTCCGGCGCGGCGATCAATCCGGCGTCGGGACTCATCGCCTGGACTCCGCTGGCCACGCAAGTGGGCGTGCACGATTTTGTAGTGCGCGCGGCTGACCCGCTCGGCCAGGCGGCCATTCAGGCGTTCACCGTCACCGTGGTGACCACGCCGCCCGCCACGTTCGAACTGATCTCGCCCACGCTTGGCGCGGATCTGTCGCGGCCGGTGAATGTGGTGGCCACGATCACCGATCGCAACGCCGGCGGCCCGGCGCTCACGTGGAACGTAACGTTGAAGCGGCCTGGCGCCGCGGACCGTACACTGGCCACCGGGACTGGTACAGTGAGTGCCGGGTCCATCGCCGCGCTCGACCCCACTACGCTACCGAACGACAACTACACGGTGCGCGTGGAGATTTTCAAGGGAACCGACGGGATCAGCCGCGAGATTCCCTACACCGTCTCCGGCACGCTCAAGCCCGGGCGCCTCACCGCCTCGGTGACCGATCTGCAAATTCCCATCACCGGCATTCCACTGTCCGTCACGCGCCTCTACGACAGCCTCGACACGCGCCAGGGCGACTTTGGCGCGGGCTGGCGGCTGGCCTATCCGGGCGGTGTGCAGGACTTGCCTGCCGAGTCGCCGCTGCAAGGCATGAAGCCCGGATCGAAAGTCTATGTCACTACGCCGGACGGCAAGCGCATCAGCTTCCGTTTCGACCCGGTGGCCCCATCCGCCCTGTTCCCCTACGTGGTGACGCCGCGCTTCACACCGGATGCGGGCGCCACGGGCACGCTCACCGTGGCCGAGCCGAGCGTGTTTCTGTTCGACGGCGTGGCGTACCAAGACTTCAACACGCCGTGGAATCCGTCTCGCTACACCTACACCGCGCCCACCACGGTGCGCTACGAACTGGATGAAATCGCGGGCCTGCAATCCATCCGTGACATGAACGGCAACACGCTCACGTTTTCCGCCGCGGGCATCGTAAGCTCCACGGGCGAGGCCCTCACTCTGGAGCGCGATTCGGCAGGCCGCATCACACGCGTGCGCGAACCCGGCGGGGCGCAACTCACCTACGGCTACGATGCTGCTGGCAACCTCATCACCGCCACGGATCAATTGGGCCAGACAGCACGCTAATACTGCGAGAACCCCCAGTTTCCGAACCATCTCACGCGTAGTGAAGATCCACTCGGCCGCGCCCCCATCCGCAACGTATACGACGCTTCCGGGCGTTTGGCGGCTTCGTGCCCGTTGGACGGCAACACCACCACGCTCACGGGCTGCGTGCGTTATGAATTCGACGCCAACACGCTGATGGAAACGCAAACCAACGTGCGCGGCCTCCGGCGCGACTTCTTCTACGACGACCGCGGTAACCTGCTTACCGAACGCCGCTACTTGGACACAACAAACTTCCGCGACACCATCCGCACTTACAACGCAGCCGGCAATGTTCTCACGCAGCGCGACCCCGGCGGGAACGTCACCGCGTTCACTTACAAAGCCGCGAACAACGTGCTCTCGCGTACGCTGCCAGGCAGCCGCGCCACCACGTTCACCTACCAGCCCGGATGCAACTCCGTGGCGACGGAAACCAATCCGGCGGGCGGAGTCATCGCCAATACCTATGACGCCAACTGCCGCCTGCGGTTCGTCCGCGACCGCGCGGGCAACACCACTGAGTACCGCTATGACTCACAGGGTCAGGTTACGCACCTGATCGATCCGCGCGGCGCCACCATCCAATGGACCTGCACGCCGCAAGGTTACGTGAGCACGGTGCGGGATGCTCGCGGCAGCCTCACCGCATACACTTGGTTCACCGTGGGCGACCTGTTGTCAGCGGTTGACCGGAACGGCCGGCGCGTGGATCAGTAGTTTGACGCCTCACATCGCCGCTTAAGAGAAACCTGGAGCGGCAGGCATGTGATTTCTTACGGTTACAACTCCGCCGGCCAGCTCATTTCGACGACCGAAAGCGCACATACGGTCACCCGTTCCCTGGATGCCTTGGGGCGGCGCATGCAGGAAGCAAGCCCGGGCTTCACGATCGATTACACCTACGATGCGGCCGGCAACCGCGCGTCGGTGACAGACTCGTTGCGGACCGCGATGCAGTACAGTTTCGACGGTCTTGATCAGATCACCGCGATCACTCACGCCAGACCCGGGGTCAGTCCCAAGCGGGTTAAGTTCTCCTACGACGCGGCCGGTTTGATGACCCAACTGCGCCGCTTCGCGAGTGTGAGCACGCTGAATCCCGTCGCCAACACCGCGATTGAGTACGACTGCGGCGGCTGCGCGGACCGCCTGCGGGCCCTGCGGCACACCAATGCTTCCGACACCGTGGCGCTTTAGATGCTCACGTTTACGCGCAACAGCCTGGGAGACGTGGTGGAGTCCACCGACAGTGAAGGCCTGCACCTATATCAATACGATCCGGCCAGACGCTAAATCGGGGCCATCCATCCCAATCCAGCGGCGCAACCGAACGAGAACTACAGCTACGACGGCGCGGGGAACCGCTTGACCAGCCACTTGAGTTCCAGCTACACGTACACGGGCGGGGCCAACACTCTTCTCAGCGACGACCAGACGGATCACAGCTACGACGCGGAAGGCAACGTCACTCAGAAGCGGCGGCGTTCGGACGGCTCCATCGTGCAGTATTCATACGATTTCCGCAACCGGCTCACGCTGGTAGTGGGGCGTGACGGGTCCGGCGTCGAGACGTCGCGTATGAACTTCAGCTACGATGCGTTTAATCGCCGCATCTCCGCCACCAACTCGAGCGGTGAGACGCGTTTCTACTACGATGGCTTTCAGCCGGCGGTGGTGGTAGCGCCAGGCAACGTGGTGACCCGCCGCTTCTACGGCCAACGCATCGACGAGGCGCTGGCTGAGGAAACCGCGCTAACACCGCGTTGGTTCCTCCGCGACGAAGTAGGCACGATCCGGACCATTCTTGACGGCTCTGGCGCAGTGCTGACGCAACTCACCATCGATACGTTCAGCCGGGCGCTTTCCTCGAGCAACCCGGCGGTGAACACGCAACTGGCGTTCACCAGCCGCGAAACGATTCCCACCTCGGGTGACCAGTATTTCCGGGCGTGTGTGTACGACCCGCGGCTGGGGCGGTTCCTGCAGGAAGATCCGTTATCGCCGTTCCGCTATGAGTACGCGGCCAACTCGCCGCTGGTTTTCACGGATCCCCTGGGGTTGACGGAGTCCTCGCAGTACAGTGGCATTTCAACGCTCGCCCAAAGAGTCCGTATCGGGGTCTGCCTCGTCGGAATAGCGTTGAGCACAACCGGCGGGCTGAGCCCGGCCGCCAACGCGCTACTGTCCACGGTCATTGACGTAGAGCTCGCACTGGCAGAACGGAAGGCCGCCCAGGCTGCTTGCAAGCCGCGATGAAATCCGCCGCTGAGGGCTGTAGGTGGAGCCGGCGAGGCTTGGGCTTCGATAAGCTCCGTGCTACGATCTCTCCATCCACCGGGCCATGCAGGGCGACATCTCGGCTGTCTACAATGAACTTCGCGCGGTAGCCGCGGTCCATCTGTGCCGCGGCCTGCGGTCCGTCGGTGGCCGGCGAACTTGAAGACTTTGAACGCCCTGGTAGATATCCGCTAGCGGCGGAGGACGAGCATCGCGCGAGCGTGCCCTGCGACGCGGGCTCCACGCACGCCGTGCCGCAGCCAACTGGGTCAGCCGGGAGGGGCTCCTCGCGTTGAGCGGCGTGTTGAGCACGTTGAGCACCTTCGATCCGTCGATCGCCTGGCTTCCGCCTTTCTGAGCGGGAGTATTGCGCGAGCTCTTCCCTCACTTGACTCCTTCGCGGGCTCCTGGCGGCATGGCGGTTCTGCGTACCCCCGACGGTTGTTCGAGGCCGTGATAGCCGCTGGGTTCGAGAGGCCGGCCGTTTCGAAGACGCGAAAGAGCACTTGCGCCGGCGTTCTTCAAGCTTCACACTCTGCAGGAGCCCCTTCGCGAGAGCATTCGGCGCTGGGCAAGCCACAAGTCGTGCGATCAATCAGACTTGGCAGACTCCACCCCGGATCGTGCAGACGCAGACCTCGTTACCATCACCTGCTCGGTTGAGAAGAGTGGCGGTTGAGCAAAGACGCTCGCCGCGAATAGCGTTTCTTGTACCGCTGGTCAGCTAATCCGCCCGGTCGATCTTATTCTTCTGGTTGACACCAGCACGAGTGTGTTGGAGGATTCGGCTGCGCAAGTGGAGGCGGCCGTGCGGCATGTCGCGCGAGCAACGATGGACTTTGCGATGCCATCTCTGCTCCTGGTTCGTCCAGACTACCGGAGCCCTGCCATCTTTCGCGAAACTATGCCCGGTTTCCGCGTCGTGCGCTCGTTCTGACGAAGGTTCACTTGTCGCGGGGCCCCGTGCGAAAGCCGATGCGTGCCGCGGAATGCTGGTGAGCAGGTTTCGCCGCAGGATGGCGCCATTGTTTGAAGCCGTGCGGGAATTTGCTGCGCGGTTCCGATCATGGCCGGCTTTTCGAGCGGGGTCATTGCTGGCGAGCATCAATGTTGCTTTCGCTCATGGCTGAGTCTTCCAACTATAATGGCGCATCATGATTTTCGCTCTCATTGCAATGCTGGCTCCGTTCACACTTCTGCCGGCGCAGGAACTGGAGCAGCCGCAACAGAGGCTGAATCAACACCGCGTGACCTCCAAGCGCAGTCCCGCGCCAGAGCCCGGCGCGGAACGCGAACTAATCCCGTCGCTGGTGGAAGGCGTGAAGGACAAGCGCGATTGGGAGCGCCGCAAACGGCCGGAACTGGTGCGCCTCTGGACAGATATCCTGGGCAAACTGGAGCCCACTGCGGCGGACCGGCAGTGGTTCGGCGATATCGCGAAAGGCGCGCGGGTATTGGACACACGCGACACGCCGCACTACGAGCGCGTTCACCTGGAGCTGCCGATTGAGCGCGACTTCCATCAGCAGCACTTGCTGCTGATTCCGAGGAATTTCAAAGGCAAACGCCCGGCGGTGATCGCATGGACATCCACCACGCCTGACTACACGGTGCCCGAACAATGGTGGGGCGCCTGGCTGGCCGAACGCGGCTTTGTGGTGCTCACCAGTTGGTCATTCATCCGGCACTATCGCGGCGGCGCCACCTATGCGAAGGGCGCGGCGGAAAAGCTCCATGAGCGCTTCGGCAACTGGGCGCCGCTGGCGAAGATGGTGTACGATGTGCGCCGCGAGGCTGGGTTTCTGCGCGCGCGCAAAGACGTGGACGCCAAGCGTATCGGCTTCATCGGCTTTTCGCTCGGCGCCAAAGCGGCCGTGTATGTGGGCGCGTTTGCGCCGGAGATTGCAGCCACCGTGGCGCTCGATCCGCATGTGGCCATCAATGGCAACACCAATTGGTATGCGCCCTGGTACAACGAGTGGACGCCGCGCGTGCTGGCGCTGCTGAATCCGAATCCCGCGCGGCCGGGCTTTGAACACGATCATCATGAGTTGCTCGCGCTCGCCGCGCCGAAGCCATTTTTGCTGATCGGCGGGAGTCACAAAGAAGACACGGGCGGCGACTCGGACGACCTGCAAAGCTGGGGCTACGTGAATCGCGCGCGCGAAGCGTACAAGTTGCTGGGTGCGGCGGACCGGCTGGAATTTGCCTCCACCAACGACGGCCACAAGGCCAACGGCCCAAACATCGACGCGGCGTGGCAGCGTTTCTTCACGCGTTGGTTGAACCGTGGGGTACACTAGCGCGAAATGGGGAACATGCTGTTTAGGCTCGCGCTGTGTCCGGCGCTGCTTGTTTGGGGACAAGCCGACATTTCGGGCGAGCGGATTCGCGCGCATGTAAAGTTTCTGGCCAGCGATCTCCTGGAGGGCCGCGGCGTGGGCGTGCGCGGCGGCGACCTCGCCACCGAATATCTGGCCGTGCAACTGGCGATTGCCGGAGCCAAGCCCGCAGGCCCGAACAGCGGTTGGTTTCAGCCCGTGGCGCTGGTGGGCGTCCACACGCAGCCGGGCTCTACGCTGAAGGCCGGCACGCTGGACTTTCAGTTGCTCACGGACTTTGTTGGCACCGCGCCCACGCAGGTTGCTCAGCAGGCATTTGAGGCGGACGCAGTGCTTGTGGGGCACGGAATCTCTGCGCCCGAGTTTGGCTGGAACGACTATGCGGGCGTGAACGTGAAGGGCAAGACGGTGGTGCTGTTCACCGGCGAACCGCCGTCGGAAGACCCGGCTTTTTTCGGCGGGCGGGCGCTAACTTACTATGGCCGCTGGAATTATAAGTATGAAGAGGCACTGCGGCAGGGCGCCGCCGCGGCAATTATTCTGCACACCACACCCACAGCGGGCTACGGCTGGGAAGTGGTGCGTAATTCCTGGGGCCGCGAGGAGTTTGCGGTGAAGCGGAGTGGGGAGGCGTTGGCGTTTGCCGGGTGGCTTTCGCAGGAGGCCGCGGCGCGGTTGGCGAGCGCGGCGGCGGGTGGCAAGACCGTGGACGAGTTGGTGCAGTTGGCCGATACGCGCGGGTTCAAGGCGTTTTCGCTGGGCGTGAAGTTCAGCGGCAAGATTGCTTCAAAGGTGCGCGATCTGGCTACACGCAACGTGGCGGGCATCGTACCAGGGAGCGAAACGGCGGTGGCGGCCGAGACAGTGATTTATTCGGCGCACTGGGATCATCTCGGCATCAATGACCGTGCCGAGGGCGACCGCATATACAACGGAGCCGTGGATAACGCCACCGGCTGCGGCATGTTACTTGAAATCGCGCGCGCGTGGGCGGAGGCCAAAGTAAGGCCGCGGCGCAGCGCGTTGTTTGTGTTCATGGCGGCCGAAGAGTCTGGCTTGCGCGGCAGTGAGTATTACTTGCGGCAGCCGCTGGTGCCGCTGGCGCAGACGAGTCTGGTGCTGAACTTCGATTCGTACTTTCCGTTTGGGCGGGTGAAGGATGTGGTGCTCAACGGCGCGGAGCGCACCACGTTCTGGCCGCAGATTCAGGACGTGGCGCGGCGCTTTGAGTTGATTATTTCGCCCGACCCCCGGCCGGAGCAGGGTTCATTCTTCCGGTCTGACTATTCCCCGTTTGCGAAGGCGGGCGTGCCGGCGTTTAGCGTGAACGGCGGGTCGATGTTTGTGGCCAATGCGGAGACGTCCGCCGCGCGGTTGAAGGAGTACGGCGCGCAGAGTTACCACCAGCCGTCGGACGAGTATCGCGACGATTGGGATTTCTCGAACATGGAGTATCTCGCGCGCTTTGGCGCGGCGCTGGGGCAGGAAGCCGCGAACGCGGAGGAGTTGGTGAAGTTACTGCCGGTGGAGGGAAAGAAGCTGGCGGCCGCGGTGGCGAAGGCGAAGAAGAAGCGCCCCGCGCGATCGCAGCGGCGTCAGCCAAAGTAGCGCGGGCCTTTCGTTGTGGCAAGGATAGCCCGGGGGCGACAAAATCACTGCGATGAGCCTCGCTGAAGTCTGGTGGGTGTGAACTGGTACGAGGCCGTCCTATTTGCGCGCTGGGCGGGGTCGTGTTGCCCACAGAACAGCAGTGGGAGAAGGCCGCGTCGTGGGATGAGGCAGCGGGTGTGGCGCGAGAGTATCCGTGGGGAGCGTGGGACGAACGGGCTCCATGGAGCGCTGCAACATCGACGCGAACGGAACCCGGAGTACGACGCCAGTATGCCGGTACCCGAACGGCAAGAGCGCCAGTAGCTGTTTCGATATGGCTGGGGAAGTGTGGGAGTGGACGAACAGCCCGCACCGCGAAGGCAGCGTACACCTGGTGTTACTCGGGGGCAGTTGGTCCGACGCTGTCCGCCGCGGGTGCCGTCTCATTATCCTAAATCCGGCAGTTGGGGTGGCCAGTCGGGCATGAAGTGATGGATACTCAACGGGGTGGGCGAAGAAAGGAGCGCACCGGTCGTTCACCCAAAAGGTGAAGAAGAAAACCCGGAGTTGCGGTATCCGTCACCACGCCGGATCGAGACCTTTGGCGGCAGCGTGGAAGTCCGCTGGGCCTAGGACGGTGGGATGAGCTTGCAC
>VFZP01000254.1 GCA_016871115.1 Acidobacteriota bacterium | reverse complement strand
GTTCTTTCTTCACGCCCACCGCATTGCCTTCGACAGCCCCGGCTCGGGCGGCCGGCGAGTCACCGTCGTCTCCCCCTTACCCCCCGAACTCGCGGCCGTCTTGCCTTAATCCGCCAATCCATGTATGATCAAGACATCGGAAGAGGTCGCCCCACAGCACCGGCAAAGAGAAGCCGCGCCCAGGAAGATCGAGCTTCCACGCCACGTTCTTCTCAGGACCGAACTCCGCGGGCACGTCGCCACGCACCACGCCGTTGTTCAGGGGGCCGCGCCAAAGCGGCCAGTCGTCCACGCCGAAACCGAGCGCGAGCGCGGGCAGGAAAAGCAGGGTTGTGCGTTTCATTTGGTCAGCAATACAACGCCGAGGGGGTCTTTACCCTCGTTTTGGCGGGTCTTTTTTGAGGGTCTCGGTATGTCTTACGACGTGTCCTACGACCCGTTTTGCGCGGTTGCGAGTCGGGTTCTTGCACGGCTCGGTCTCGCCAAATCAATCGCTTGTATGATCGATTTGCAGACGTCGTATTCATATGCCGCGGTAACGCTGACTTCACAACGTTGCCTTAACGCTGACTTTCGACAATTTAGGGATCAATTATGTCTACGAATGTGCTGAATACGAATTCAAAAGCAGGCGTTGGTGTCGCGATCGGAGTCGGCGTTGGCACGGCGATCGGTGTCGTTCTAAATCAGATCGCTATAGGCGTCGCCGCTGGCGCAGCGGCAGGTGCGCTAATCGGAGCGCTCGTGAACGTCATGCGCAAGAAAAAAGAGCGCTGACCGCATCTGAAGCGAGGGTTTTGGGGATGGACGAGGAGTGGGTCTAAAACCTAAAAAATCGGGGGGTGGTCAAGTGAAGACACGCTTGCTGCCAGCCGATACGCAAAAACACCAATAAAAACGGCTTTTTTTGATGCTACTTGACCACTTACTTGACCACGAAGATATAGCGAAACAGGATACAAAAATAAGTCATTTATTATCAACTACTTACAGGACTTTTTGATGTTTTGGTTAGAAAGAACGACCCTCAAGCCGGTGCGTCTGCCAGTTCCGCCACTTCCGCTTAGCAAAACGAGGATATTTTATTTTTTCTAATGAAGGACGGTAGCGCCTCGCGCGAGGTAACAGCAACCCGCACCATGGACATCCAGTTCGTCTCTGAGGATCTCACCGTTGAGCAGATCGAAGCCGCTTATCCTCGCGGGCTGTTTCCCATGGCCAACCCCGGCGAGCGGCTGATCACCTGGCACCGGCCGCGCCGCCGCGCCGTGCTGCCGCTCGACGGCTTCCACATTTCCCGTTCACTGGCGCACAGGCTGAAACAGGCGCGCTTTACGGTCACCTACGATCAGGACTTCCCCGGCGTCATGCAAGGCTGCGCCGAGCGCCCCGAGGGCACGTGGATCGACGCGCGCGTGCTGGCCGCCTACACCGGACTTCACCGCCGCGGCAAAGCGCACTCGGTGGAGATCTGGGTGGATGGCGTGCTAGCCGGCGGCGTCTATGGCGTCCATCTCGGCGGCGCGTTCTTTGCCGAGTCGAAATTCCATCGCGTGCGCGACATGTCGAAAGTGGCGCTCGCCCATCTGGTCTTCCGGCTGCGCGAGCGCGGCTTTGCGCTGCTTGAAGTACAGTACCTCACCGAGCATTTGAAACAGTTCGGCGTCGTGAGTTGGCCCGCGCAGCGTTATGAACGCGCGCTCGCTGCCGCGCTGACGCTCGATTGCCGTTTTGTCTGAGCCGCGCGGCTTGCGCCGCGATCACGTCGCGATCTTCATCATTGCGCGGCGCGAGCGCCAAAAACAGCTCGAAGTCCTCGAGCGCTCCCGCTTGGTCCCCTGCATCCAGGCGGAGCGCGCCGCGCTGCTTGCGCTCTTGCGCTGCGGCCGGCTGCGCTTCGATGAGACGATCGAGTATCCAACGCGCCTTGGCCCAATCCCGCTCCTGAAAATAGACGTTGCGAAGGTTGTTGAGCATGCGCAGGATGAGCTGCCAGGGAGTCACCGGCGCCAGCGCCGAAGGAATCGCGAGGATATCGATGCGAGCCGTTTCGAGCGCGAGTTCGCGGTATTCTTCACACGAAACTTCGCGTCCGCGAAAGCAATCGATCCAAGCCGTGTAGGATTGATCTTCGTAACGAGTCAAAAAGTGTCCGGGCAGCCTGATACCCACAACAGGGCGCTGAAGACGGCGGGCTATCTCCATGTACACTAGCGACAAGGAAATGGGAATTCCCGTCCGATTCAGCAGTACCTGATTGAGACAGGAGTTGTGCGGGTGATAATATTCCTGCTAATTGCCTTGAAAACCCAACGTCTCGAAAAAATACTGACTGGCAATCTCAACGAAGCGTGGACCGCTTTCGCTGTCCGTGAGAGAATGCAGTTCGCAGGCGTGCGAGTCCAGCAAATTCAGGAAAGGTGCAGGGTCCAGTTCCGGGAATTCAACTTGAGCTAGTTGCAGGGCTGCCAAGTCAAGAGGCACTGAACGGTCGCGATGAATCAAAAGGTTTCGCAACTCACGCACTTCCGATCAGCATACCAGCCGCGTTCGGCATGGCGGAACGTGTTGGTGTTCGTGTGCCTGTTTGCGTCATCCGGCTTGGCGCCTGCGCAGCGCATTGGCTTCCGGCGTACACACATGGTGGACTTTCCCGAAGCGATTTTCGCCGGCGGCCGGCTGGAGGCGGGCGACAAGGGTTCGCGGGCAGTCACGGCGTGGGGCACTGATGTGCGGAACATTCGCATCCCGTCGGGCAAGTCCACGCGAATCTCAGAAGCACGCGGATTAGGCCGTGCCGGATGCCGCGCCGATGTGAACGCGGACGGACGGCAGGACCTCATTCTGTTTGAAAAGGGTGAGCCGGGCAAAACCGGACGCATGGTCTGGCTCGAAGCGCCGTCGGGCGAATCGCGCGTGGCCGACACCGGTGCGGACTTCTCGGATTGTCTACCCGCCACGATGTTTGGCAAAAGCGGCGTGCTCGTGATTCACCGGCACATCCAGATACGCTTCTACGAATTCCCTACGGAGGCCACGGCCCCGAACCCGTGGCGTTACCGGGACATCTACTCGATCTACACGCCGTCCGCGCAAGCCGGCTTGCTGCGCTACGACGTGGACGGCAACGGGCACCTGGATCTGTTTGCCGGCAACTATTGGGTGCAGGCGCCGGCCAAGTCGGAGCAGCCGTGGCACGTCTTTGCGATCAATAAATGGTGGGAGGAGCCGCGCTCGGCCATGCTGCGGCTCGCGCTGGTGCCGCATGCCGATAATCGCTTCCCTTCTCTGCTGGCGGCCGAGTCCGAAGCTTCGCCGGCCCGCGTGGCGCTGTTCGATCCGACCGCCGACAAGAAACAGTTGTGGCCCGAGTCGCCCGTGGAGGCCATTCCGCCGATACGCAAACCCGACGCCATCGCCACAGCGGACCTGAACGGCGACCGCCTTACCGATCTGATCATCGGGGAAAACGCGGGCGACGGTTCACGGGTCCTGGTGTACTGGGGATTGCCGGGGGCAAAGTATCAGGGCACGCGCATCGATCTCACCAGCGGGCTGGTGGCGATCTGGCCCTATGACTACGATGGTGACGGGGACCTCGACCTGATTGGCCTCGGCCCCTCCACCTTTTATGTCTGGCGCAGCCAGACGCTCAAAGTCGACTAGAACGATAGCCGCAGCGCAAACTGCATTTGCCGCGGCGTGCCCACGATGCTGGTGATGATCCCGGCGTTCGGGTTGCCCACCGCGGGGTTCGGCAGATCGAATTGGGCGTGGTTGAAGAGGTTGAAGATCTCCGTGCGGAACTGGAGCTTCACGCGCTCGGTCAACATGAAGTTCTTGAACAGCGAGTAGTCGAAGTTGACGCGGCCCGGCCCGTACAGCGGGTTGCGGGCGCCGTTACCGAAGGTGAACTGCGCGGGCGTACCCCAAGCCGCGCCGCTGCCCGCCGTGCCCCGCGAAACGTCGAACTAGCGGACGATGGTGGGGTTGTCGAGCTTGCCATCCTTGAAGCGGTCCGGCCGGCTGCCGCCGGCATTCGATACTGAGTTGGCCAGCACGGGCGTAAAAGGCAAGCCAGTCTGGAACACGGCGACCCTTGCCCACAGGCAGTTCGTAGTTCATCGAATGCACAAAGCGGTGGCGCATGTCGTGGCCGGAGTTGCCGCGGTCGTTCCGGCGGAACCGGCGGTCCTGCGGCAGCGGGCCGTTGTCGGCGCCGCCGAACTGGTTGGCCACCGTATCGATCGAGTGCGCCCACGTGTAGGCGCTCAGGAAGCCGACGCCGTTTGCAAAGCGCCGCTCAAAGCTGGCCTGCAGCGAGTGATAAGCCGACAACCCGTCGCTCACGTTGTAGTCCGCGTTGATCACGTTCGGCGCGATGAACCGAAGCGGGCGGCGTTGCGCGGGCGGCGCTGCGCCGGGTTCCGGCTGGTTGGCGTTGAAGGAATTGTCGAGGCGGCGTCCCATGTTGCCCACATAGCCAACCTTGAACACCATGTCCTTCGGCAGGCCCTGCTGGAGCTGGAAGTTGTACTGCTGCGCGATGCCGTTGCGGAAGCGTTGATCGATGGCGATCATGCTGCCCACCGGGTTGTTGGCCACCACGGCAGGATCGAGATTCGGGATCGGATCGAGCCCTTGCGCGACGCGCCGCGCGTTCGCCACAAACTGGTTGATATCCACCGTGTTGATGGGCCCAAAGGGCAGTTGGCGATGGCGGCGCATCAGCAGACTTTCGCTGCCCGCGGGGTTGTAGAAGATGCCCGCGCCGCCGCGCAGGACGGTGCCAGGGCGCAGACGATAGGCAAAGCCGAGGCGCGGAGCGAAGTTGTTGCGATCGCCAACGACGCCGGTCGAGCGGTCGGTATTGAAATTGGCGATCAGGAGCTTGCCGGTCACCGGATCGAAGTTCGACCATTTGTCACTCCGTTCGATGGTGGGCGTGTCGTACTCGTAACGCCGGCCGGCGTTGATCGTCAACCGGTCAGTCACCTTCCAGTCATCCTGCGCGTAGAAGTTCCACTCCCATTGCAGGATGCGGGGCTCAAACAGCGTGAAGTCCTGCTCAATGAAGTTCGACGTGCCCAGCAGCAAGGCAGCCATCGCATCGCCGGTGGCGGCGGCGTTGTTCGGGTTGTCTGTGAAGGTGCGGCCGAAGTTGAAGCGGCCATTGCCGCGATTGGTCTGATACTGTGTGAGGCGGCGCTGACGCCAGTCCATGCCGAACTTCACCGTGTGCTTGCCGCGCAGGCTAGTGAAGCTGAAGGCCGGGTTGATCGTATCTTCAAAACGAATGATGGGCAGCGAACGCGTCTGGCCGATGCCGGTGTAGCCGGCGGGGCTGAAGATCGGCAGGCCGTCTGAGTTGGGGCCCTGATTGGCGCGCGCGACACCGAGCTTTTCACCCAGCTTCGCACCGGGATTGGCGCCTTCCTGCAGGAAGACGAGATCGAAACGGTTGAAGCCCACCTTGGCTTCCATGATGAACGTGGGCGACCAGGTTCGCACCCAATTCAACACGCTATGAAAGGCCTTCAACGACGAGTCGCCCGCGAAGGTGTCTTCGTTGCCGAGGCCGAACTTGCCGTCAAGGCCGGGGATCGTGGCGTCCACAAACGTCGACGGCCGCGTGGTCACCGTGTTCTGCTGCGAGTAGCGGGCAAACAGATTGTTGTTCTCGTTGATGTTGAAGTCCACGCGCCCGTCCACCTGATTCCAGCGCTGCTTTTCCTTGGGCGACGAGGTGTGGTTGTTGAAGATGCCCGGTCGCGTCGGCTGCGGGTAGGCTTGAATCATCCGGGCCATAATCGGGTCGAAGCGGCTGGCCGGGATCTGGCGATTCGGAAACGCATCGCGCGTGAAACCGGACGCCGCGCCGGGTGCGGCGCGCAGCGTGGCGGGGTCGAAGATGTCGCGCACGGCACCGAAGTTGCCCACACGCATTTACGGCGTCGCCACCGAGTTGACAAACGCACGTTCCTGGCGGCGGCGGAAGCCTTCGTAGTTGGAGAAGAAGAACAGTTTGTCTTTCACGATCCGCCCGCCGAGGCTGGCGCCGAACTGATTCTGGCGCAGGCTGGGTTTGTTGGGCAGGAAGAAATTGCGCGCGTCGGTCTTATCGTTGCGCAGGAACTCATACGCGCTGCCGTGCCATTCGTTCGAGCCGGACTTGGAGATCACATTCACCGTCGCGCCGGAGTTGCGGCCCTGATCGGCGGAGAAGAGATTGGTCTGGGTTTTGAACTCGCGCACCCCTTCGACCGAGGGGCGCAGGACGATGGAGAGCGTGAGGCGTTCGTTGTTGTCGATGCCGTCGAAGAGAAAATTGTTCGATCCTTCGCGGTTCCCGTTGGCGAAGATCTCGCTGCCCGGGCGCAGATCGTCCGGACGATTGCCGATCATGATGGTACCGCGGGAGCCGAAGCCCACACCGGTGACGCCCGGTCCGAGCGTGGCGAGTTGGACGAAGTTGCGGCCGTTCAGGGGCAGTTCAGCGACGGCCTTCTGTTCGATCACCTGACCGATCGCCGAGTTATCGCTATCGAGCAGCGGCGCGGAGGCTTTCACTTCGACCGACTCGGTGACTTGGCCCACTTCGAGTTGAAACTCGAGACGAACGGTCTGATTCACTTCCAGGCTGACGTTGTCCTGCACGGCCTGCCGGAAGCCATCTCTCTGCACGGTGACCTTGTAGCGGCCGGGCGGCAGGAGCGGAATCGTGTAGATGCCGCTTTCGTTGGCGGTGGCTTCACGGGCCACCTGGGTTTCGAGGTTTTGGGCGGTGACTTTGGCGCCTGCAACGAAGGCGCCGGATTTGTCGGAGACCGAGCCGGTGACGGTGGCAAAGTTCTGGGCGCCTAACGGAAGGGAAGCTAGAACTACCAGCGCTAACGGGGCGAGTACTGAAGCAATTCTTGGCATCAAGCGCATCTCATCAACTTATCGATTGAACAGGAAGGCATTGCTATTGAGCAGCGCCCACATCAGGTCCTGCGCGCGCTCGGCGCGGCCCGCGCCGGGCTTACCAAGATACGTCAACGCGAGGTCGAGTTCGTTACCTTCTGGCTGCCGGTTGAGGGCGGCGAGGTAAATTTCCTCCACCAGCTTGCGGTCGCTGGCACCGGCCAGCACGAGCCTGGCGATGCGTCCTTCCGGGGCGGCGATGGCGTCAGAGATGGTGCTGCCGTTCAGGAGATTCAACGCCTGCACGAGCGAAACGTCGGCGCGGCGTTCGCACTCACAACTGGTCTGGCGCTCGGGGCGGCCGAAAACATCGAGGAACCCGCCCTTGGCGATCGAAGGATCCGGCAGGTCCTGCGCGAGCGAATCGGTGGGCACGTTCGCGAGCTTGGGCCGCACGCCGGCGGCCAGGTACACGCCGTCAAATAGCTGTTCCGCGGAGAGCCGGCGCGGGAGGGCATGCGAGAAGTTGATCTCGTCGCCTTCGCCCGACGCCGTGGCTTTGTAGGAAAGCTGATAGCTGCGCGAGTTGACGATCGTGCGGATCAGGTGTTTGAGGTCATAGTGGCGCGCGGCGAAATCCTGCGTCAGCGCGTCGAGCAGCGCGGGGTTCGACGGCGGATTCGAGGCGCGGATGTCATCGACCGGATCGATGATGCCGCGGCCCATGAAGTAGCTCCACATGCGATTGGCCATCGATTTTGCAAACAGCGGGTTGCTCTTGGAGGTCACCCAATCGGCCAAGCTTTCGCGGAGTTCAGCTTCGCGAAAATCCGTCTGCTGTACGGGGAACAGGAACTTGGCGGGCATCACGCGGTTGTCCTTCGGGTGATGAATCTCGAATTCCTCGCGCTTGTCGTAGATCACTTCTTCATCGCTGTCCTCGCCGGTTTTCACGGCAAGCTGGCCGAAGAATGCGCTGAGGTTGTAATACTGATTCTGCGTCCACTGTTCGAACGGATGGTCGTGACACTGCGCGCACACCATGCGCACGCCGAGGAAAAGCTGCGTGGTGGTTTCCATGGCCACCTTGGGTTCCCGCGTGAAGCGGAAGAAATTCGCGGGCGGGTTCTTAAAAGTGGAGCCGCGCGCGGTGAGCAGTTCGCGCACCATCTGATCGTAGGGGCGGTTTGCGCCGAGGCTCTCACGGATCCACTCGCGGAACGCCCAGACGCCTTTGTCACCGAGCTTGGCGCGGTTCACCTGTAGCAGGTCGCTCCACTTCACGCTCCAGTGGTTGACGAACTCGTCGCGCGCGAGGAGCTTTTCGATCAAGGCGGAACGCTTGCGGCGCGTTTCGGTCTTGTCGGCCACGAACGCGCGCACGTCTTGCGGGCTCGGCGGCTGGCCCACGAGGTCGTAGGAGACACGGCGGAGGAACTCGGCGTCCGATGCGAGATCTGAGGGTTGAATCTTCAGGCGCTGGAGCTTCGCGTTCACGTGCTTGTCGACATAGTTGTACTCGGGCGACGCGGTCCAGGTGAACGGCGCATCGCTCACGGCCGTGACATTCACCACCGAGAGCTTGCCCTCGTAGCGCACCAGCGTGGCGGATTCGCCGCGGCGGATCGTCTTGATCACGCCAGCTTCGGTCACGTCGGCCTGCTGGGGCGTATTGGAGGAGTAGCCGGCGTCGCGCGCCACGTCGCGCGAAGAACCGTCGGCGTAGTGCGCGATGACTTTGAGTTGCTGCTCGAGGCCAGGCTTGGCGGCGAAGAATTCCGCGGGCTGGACGTCGAGGTGCGTGACGGCGCCGGCGGCGGCGTCTCCGAACGGCGCGCCTTCGGAAATCCATTGGAGCACGGTGTTGTAGTAGGCGCTCTTGGGGTCGAGCCGCATACCTCCGCCGTGCGCGATGGACATCGAGGGCTTGAGGAGGATAAGGCTGTTGGCCGGATCAATGCGATTGAGCCGGCGGCCTTGCATCTCGTGGACGATGGCGCGGTAGTCGAACTCGGGGTCGTAGCCGCGCAGGGAGAGCTTGAAGCCGTTCTTGCCTTTGGCGCCGCCGTGACAGGGGCCCGAGGTGCAACTGGCCTTGTTGATGATCGGCATCACGTCCTTGACGAAGGACAGCGGCGCAGCGGACGCGGCGGCAGCGGATGCGGTGAGAATCAGGGCGAGTCGCATGAGGTGGTTCACTTTCAAGGGGACTAAGGCCCGCAGCAGGCTCCGGAGAAACCCACAGCGTGACTTCTGTTTTTTCAGCGGCTGCACACGGGCGGAAGGGGCGGGCTGAAGCCTTGTTTTTTCAACGTTTGTACACGGGCGGAAGGGCGGGACTGAAGCGCCAACGCGCGGGGCGCGTTTTTTGTCCCAGAAACTCTGCGAGCACCGGGCGCCCGGAATCGGGCATCCCGACAGGAGGAACAGGCGCAGGCAAGCTATGATCGAAATGACCT
>VFZP01000253.1 GCA_016871115.1 Acidobacteriota bacterium | reverse complement strand
ACAAGGCGCCAATGTCATTTCGATCATAGCTTGCCTGCGCCTGTTCCTCCTGTCGGGATGCCCGATTCCGGGCGCCCGGTGCTCGCAGAGTTTCTGGGACAAAAAACGCGCCCCGCGCGTTGGCGCTTCAGTCCGCCAAAAACCAGAAAGGAAAACACAATGAACACGACAGCAATCCCGGTTCTACCTTGGCCTTGACCTCGGCCAGGCCCGCGACTTCTCCGCCACCGCCATCGCCGAGCGCCGCGTCGAAACCACCGGGTGCGGCCTCGTCACCTTCGCGCCCGAAACCACCACGCGCGTCATCGTCCATCACCTTAAGCGCATCCCGCTCCGCACGCCGCACCCCCAAGTCGTCGAGCGCGTGCAAGCTCTCGCGCACGATCCTGTCTTCGAGCACGACCGCCTCGAAATCGTCATTGACTCTACCGGCGTAGGCGCAGTCATCCGCGATCTCCTCCGCGATGCCCGCCTCGGCGTCAGCCAGGGCCGGAACATCCGCCTGATCCCTGTCACGCTCACCGGCGGTGAGCAAGTCAACTACCTCCAGGGCGACGTCCACTCCGTCCCCCGCCATGACCTGCTCTCGAACCTCCGCGTGCTCCTCGAAAAGCGCATGCTCACCATCGCCGTCCGTGGACCCGCGGCCGAGGCCCTGCGCACCGAGTTACTCCGCTGGGGCACCCGCTCCGCCCATGACGACCTCATCTTCGCCGTCCCCTTAGCCTGCTGGCGCGCCGGCACACCGCCCCGCTTGCTCCACGGCGCCGGCCCGATCCCGCACTTGTTCCCCGCCTCGCCGAAGGCTTCACTTGACCAGGCCCCGAGGGGCCAACCGTTCCCTGAAAACCGAATAGTCGACGCCCACGCGCCTGCGCTAGTTGACGCTGTCGAGATTCACGTCGCGGCTTTCTTCGAGGATCGACATATCAATCGGGATGCCCATGATGCGGAACCGTTCCAGCATCTGGGCAGATTTCCCGTGGCCCGGAAGCGGCCCTGCACTTTACCGGCGTCGCTGATGCCCATGCGGTCAAACGTGAAGATCTCCTGAATCTTCACCGTGTCCTCTTCCACTCCCAGCATCTCGGCAATGCTGATGATCTTACGCGAACCGTCCTGCAGGCGCGTCACTTGCACCACCAACTTGATGGCGCTCGCCAGTTGCTGCGCCACCACGCGCGTAGGCAGTTCCAGATCCGCCATCAACACCATCGCCTGTAAGCGGGAGAAGGCGTCTTTCGGCGAATTGGCGTGGATGGTGCTCATCGAGCCTTCGACACCGGTGTTCATCGCCTGCAACATATCCAGCGCTTCCGCGCTGCGGCACTCACCCACGATGATGCGGTACGGCCGCATACGCAGCGCCGTGCGCACCCGTTGCCGCTGATTGATGCCGCCCTGCTTGTTCAGGTTCGGCGGGCGCGTTTCAAGCTTGATCACGTGCCGTTGTTGCAGTTGCAATTCGGCCGTGTCTTCAATCGTGATGATGCGCTCTTCTTCGGGAATGAAGCGCGACAATGCGTTCAGCTTGGTGGTTTTACCAGAGCCGGTGCCACCGGAAACCAGCACGGTGGCCTTGGACTGCACGGCCGCCGAGAGGAACTTCAACATCCCCGGCATCAAGGTCGCGTTGGCAATCATTTCTTCTGACGTGATGACGTGACGGCCAAGGCGGCGAATCGAAAGCGCGGGGCCATCGAGCGGCAGCGGTGAAATGATGGCGTTCACGCGCGAGCCATCGCGCGTCCACGATGGGATTCGCTTCGTCCACGCGGCGGCCTACCAGCGACACGATCTTCTCAATGATGTGCAGCCGCGCCCCGCACGGCGCAGCAGGAACTCGATCACCGGCAAGCGTATTCTCGAAACGCGCCTGATGGGCCGCATCACCATCCGCGAAGAGAACGCCATTGCCGCGCTCGAGGTGATGAGCCGCTTCGCAGCGGACCCGCACGGGCTGGTCTACTTGCCGCCGACGATGTCGCCGGGCGAAACGTCCAAGTGCGAAGGCATGCTGGAGCACCCGAACGAAGTGTTCGCCTACTTCCGCGCGCAGGGCGTCGAGCGCGTGGTGTGCGAAGAGAAGCACATGAGGCCGCGGGCGATTGTGGTGGTGGCGCGCGATGCGGACGCCACCCGCGCACGCTTCGGCATCGCGCCGGGCGCCTGTTACACGCGCACCGGACGGCCGTTCTTTCCGGACGCCGCGGACGAAGCCGCGTTCATCGCGCACGTGCAGGCAGCGTTGACGAAAGCCGGCTTCTGGGAGGAGTTCAACTCCTCGTGGCTCTGCCTCGATTGCGAGTTGATGCCGTGGTCGGCCGAAGCGCAGGCGCTGCTCGAACAGCAGTACGCCGCGGTGGCCGCGTTACGCGCAACACCCGCCGCCGCTGATTTACTGCCCGCCTTCGAACGCCGCCTCACACGTCTGCAGCGTTACCGCGAGGCATACCGCCGGTATTGCTGGCCCGTACACTCGCTTGCTGACTATCGCCTCGCGCCGTTCCATCTGCTGGCGTCCGAAGGCGCCGTGCATACCGGCAAACCCAACCGCTGGCACATGGAAACGCTCCACCGCTTCGCCGCGGCGGACCCGGAATTCCTCATCGCCACGCCTTTCCGCGAAGTGGAACTGGCGGACGAAGCGCAAGTCGCCGCGGCCACCGCGTGGTGCGAAGAACTCACCGCGCGCGGCGGCGAAGGCATGGTGGTGAAGCCGCTTGACTGCATCACGCGCAGCGCCAAGGGCCTCGTGCAGCCCGCGCTCAAATGTCGTGGCCGCGAGTACCTGCGCATCATCTACGGCCCGGAGTACACGGCCGACGGCCAACTGCCGCGGCTGCGCAAACGCGGTCTCGGCGGAAAGCGTTCACTCGCGCTGCGCGAGTTCGCCCTCGGCATCGAATCGCTCGAACGGCTCGCGGCGCGCGAGCCGCTCCCGGACTTCGCGGCCACCGTCGCGCACGACGCCGGCGAACCCACGGTGGCCGTACGCCAAGGCGTTCCTGCATTTGAGAAGTACGTCGCCACAGACCCGCGGCAAACCTTCCGGTGGACGATTCACCCAGAGACATTCGAAGCACCGGAACTACTCGAACTCGGACGGCTCCAGGCATGGACGCTCAAGCCCGCGCGCCTCCGCTAGATCGGTTGTGGGGCGGGCCGCAGAGGGCTCCTCTTGTTCGGGGTAGTGAAGAAGAATTCGATTCTCCAGGTGGATCACGCCAAGTGCCCGGCGGGCAAGCTTATCGCTGCTGCTGACGCTCATCGTGACGCTGGTGGCGTACTCGCTGTTCGATGACCTGGGCGCGATGGTGATGCGGCGGCGCGGCGCGGGAGACCCACTATCCGTGCTGTCCTCGGGCGACGGACTGATCAGTTAAAGCAGCAGTTTGCGCCGACGGAAGGGGCGGGCTTTGGGTTACGCCGCGCGCTGCTGTGCCAGCCGTGCGGCATAGCGGCCGGCGCCCGCGGCAATCGCGCCGCCCCCATCTCCGCCCGTCAGCCACAAGCGCGTGGCGATGGCATCGATCCGAGCTTCCCGCCACGCGCGACGCCACCCGGGCGGACGCCGCTCGAAGATATCGCCGAGCAGTACGTGCAGGAGTTCGTGCGTGCAGGTGTTGACCGCGAGCCACAGAATGCGATGGGCGTGTGCGTGATCGAGTGCGGCCACCGCTACGTGAAACCCGTCGTGCATCGTGGCGACACCCGCGACGCCGCGGCCCGCGTCCCAGGCGAGCGGCAACTGATGAGTAACGGCGAAATTGAGCGCGCCGCGCACGAGGCCTTCAAACCGGGGCATCCGTCCCGGCGTCCGCTGGACCGCGTGGGATGACTCGGTGACGGTGAAGGCGATACCGAGTTGCCGGAAGTCTCGCGCGGCTTCGGCCCACGGGGTGCTGCGGAACCATATCAGGCGCACCGGGGCCAAGCCCGCGCCCGCGTCGATCAGATGATGAACGGGAATCGTGAGTGCGGCGCGAACAGGAACCGCCGTCTCCAACATGGCTGCGGATGCGAGCATGCTGCGGCGCGTGAGCATCGCCGGTTCTCTTAGCGAACGCCGCCGCCACCGGCCACGCTAAGCGACAGGATGGCGCTGCGCGCCCCGAGCCGCGATGCGCGCGACTCCTGCGCCAACTCCACGGCCACGGCGGCAGTTTCCTGCGGCGAGTGCCGAATATGATCGCCACGCGCCAGTAGATTGCGGCCCACCACTCGCAACCCGAGTTCGGCCAGGCGCGGATAGTCGTTCTGCACAGGGAAGACGCGTTGGGCGGCATAACGCCGGCGGCGCGCGCCGGTGATGGGGCGCGTGTTGATGACGATGGTGTCGGCCAGCGGAAACGGCGAGTGGTTGTGCAGCGCGGCGATGTGATCGGCCGCGGTGAAGTCGATGGTCTCTCCGGGCTGCCACATCAGGTTGCAGAAATAAGCCTTGCGGGCGGGCGAATTGCGGATCGCTTCCGGAATGCCTTCCACCAGGAGATTCGGCACCACGCTAGTGAATAGAGAGCCAGGGCCGAGGCAGATCAGGTCTGCCTGCTCGATGGCGGCCAGCGTGGCGGCCAGCGGGCGGCACCGCCGCGGCTTCAGCCGGATACGCTCAATCGGATCTTTGCTCTTGCTGATCTTCGTCTCACCGGTAATGACGCGGCCGCCCCGGACTTCGGCTTCCAGGGTGACGTTGGTGTGAGTGGAAGGATAGATGCGGCCCCGGCTGGCGAGCACCTCCGAAGAAATCGTGACGGCGTGCGCAAAGTCGCTGGTGAGGTGCGTGAGCGCCGACAGAAACAGATTGCCGAAACTATGACCCTTCAGCCCGGAGCCGCCGGCAAAGCGGTATTGAAACAGCTTCGACAGCAGCGCTTCATCCTCAGACAACGCAACCATGCAATTGCGGATATCTCCCGGCGGGAGCATGTCGAGTTCGCGGCGCAGGCGGCCGGAACTACCGCCGTCGTCGGTTACCGTAACGATCGCTGTGATCTCGATCTGCGGAAAGCGCGCCGGTGGACGGCCCGCGGCAAGCGGCCCGGGATGCGGAACGTATTCCTTGAGGCCCCGCAAAAGCGTAGACAGCCCGGTTCCGCCGCCAATGGCTACAATGCGCAGTGGGCCATGCGCAGGCGGGGGCAGAAGCGGCTTAGCCAGCGTTGTTCCTTTCTCCTTGTTGCAGCACCTCGCGCAAGGCGGGTTGCTGAGAGAGGGAGTGGAAGTCCGGATCGTTCAACGCGGCGATACGGTTGGCCGGCTGGAGTTCAATGGCGCGCGAAAGATGATGGGCGGACGCCACCAGTTCGCCGCGCTGGCCCAGGCATAAGGCCAGCGTATAGTGGCAATGATCGGCGTTGGGCTTTATCTCAAGCGCTTTGCGCAGAGCGCCTTCGGCCGCCGCCAGATCGCCCCGGTTCAACTGCGAAACGCCGATGGTGTAATACTCCTCGGCCGTTTGAGGCGGCTTGGCGTGCTGGCCCAACCGGCGTTCGCACATCTTGGTGTACATTTGCGCTGAGTGCGCCAGTTCGGTGGCGGGGCCGCTGGCGGCTGCCACAAACAAATCCTTGGCCTCGGCGAACCGGCCCTTCTTGAACAGAGCGGTTGCTTTGTCAAAAGCCGAAGCCTGCTCTTTCACGGGGTCGGCGGATTTGGGTGAGTTTTTTGTATCTTTCTTCACGGCTGTTCTGTTATCTGCTCATTGGGCCGCGGGGGCTTGACCCGGCGTGCGGATAGAAAAAAACAAACCACGCGCAAGCCACCAGTGTACACTCTCCCCCAGTGGCCTTACAAACCGCCGCGGCGGCTACTTTACTTCCTCATTCTTCCAGTCTCCACGCAAGATGGCCTGACGAATCTCCGCGGGTTTTTTACCTGCTTTATGCAATCTGCTGGCAAGGAGAACCTCCTTGAGACAGATCATTCAACCGGCCGAGTGCGTGTCGCGATGGCAGGCGAGCAACCCTTTGTGGCCCATGCGATCGCAGTAACAATAGCAGGGCTGCTGCGCCAGTACGCCCGGGATCTCCCTGGCAATCTGGTAGGCGCGCCGCACGGCGGGGTGTTTGAAACCGTTGGGATCCAGCGTAGGCGGGAACGGCCGGGCGCTGGCTTCGGTCTGATGATACTCGGGCATACGTTCGGTGACGTTGCCTTCACCGGGACCATGCTGGTGGACGGCATGCGGGTCTGCCGGCGCCGGCTGCTTCTTCTGAAAGGCGAGATAGGCGGGCGCCAGCAGCAGCGCCAGCGCGAACCCCCGGATGAACTTGCGTTGCATCTTTGTTGCTCCTGCTTCTTCTCAAACGGAGCCAGATATTGCCGGTCTGGCGTGAACGGGCCGCTCTTGATGAGACAGAATCCGTGCGATTCCACCTCAGCGATCATCTCTTTTTCATCCAACCGGATGTGCTTGGGATCGCGGAAACCTTGTTTGTAGAAATCCACGATCATCAGGCGCCCGCCGTCTTTGAGGCCTTTGGCAAGGCTCGCCAGCATTTCGGCGGGATAGTCAAAGTGATGATAGACGTCGAGCACCAGGGCGACGTCTACCGATGCAGCGGGCAGTTGCGCATCCTTCACGCCGCCGTGAATAAAGGTGACGTTGTCGAGGTTCTTCTCCTGCGCGCGGGCCTTGGCTTTTTCGAGGAAGTCCGGGAAGATATCCTCGGCGAAAATCCTGCCCCGCGCTCCTACGGCTTCACGCAGGTAGGGCAGCATCTAGCCGACACCCGTGCCGATGTCGGCTACGGACTGTCCTGGCTTGAGCTCCAAAGCCGCCACCAGTTCACGTGGTTTTTGCGTTTGCTCGCGGTCCTGCGCGGCCAGCGTGCCAGCCAAGCGCGCCCGGCCCTCGGGCGTCTTGTATCCGTTGTTAGCATAGTCGGCCACCTGGGCCCGCAGTGCGGTGGCGGCGGCGAGGAGCAGAATGGGCAGGGTGCTTATAGTGAGGTCTCCATGGGTAACGCCAGGGGCGGTTCGGTCAGGAAGTCCAGATCGGACATGCGCGCCACGGCTTCGCGTACGGCGAGTTCGGGCGTAGGTTCGAGCGTGATGACGAAGGGCAGACTTTGCTTGGAGTCCGATGGCAACTGTAACACCGCGTCCAGGCTGATCCTCTTTTCGGCGAGAATGGCCGACAGGACGGCGATGATGCCCGGACGGTCTTTGACGCGAAAACGCAGGTACCAGGCGCGCGTTTGCGCGGTGATGGCAATGGGCGTGCACTCGCGGAGTTGTGCGTGGGCGAACGGCGACACGCGGCCCGGGCTGCCGGAGCGGATCTCGCGCGCCACGCGCATCAGGTCGCTCACCACGGCCACGCCTGTGGGATTCGGGCCCGCGCCGCGGCCGTAGTAGAAAGTGTCGGCGCCATACTTGCCGCGCACCCAAACGGCGTTGTACGCGCCTTGCACGCTGGCCAGAATGGTGGTGAGCGGAATGAGCGCGGGGCGAACGGACAGCAGCAGGCCCTGACTGGTGGCGCGCGCGGCGCAAACGAGGCGAATCGTGTGGCCGAGTTTGTGCGCGTATTGAAAGTCGATGGGCCCGAGCCGGCGGATGCCTTCGGTGTGAATGCCGTCGGCGGTGATGTGCTGGCCGAAGGCGAGCGCGGCGAGGATCGCCAGTTTGCTGCGCGCGTCAATGCCGTCCACGTCGGCGCTGGGGTCGCCTTCGGCGTAGCCGAGGCGCTGCGCTTCGGCCAGCACGTCGGAGAAGGCGGTGCCGTGCCGCTCGATCTCGGTGAGGATATAGTTGCTGGTGCCGTTGAGGATCCCGTAGAGCGCCACAATGCGATCGCCGGAGATGCCCTCGCGTAGCACCGTGTGAATGGGGATGCCCCCGGCGACACTGGCTTCCATCGCAAGATTCATGCCGGCTTGAATCGCCTGCTCCCACAACTCCGGTCCGCGGCGCGCCATCAGCTCTTTGTTCGCGGTGACGACGGATTTGCCCTGCGCCAGCGCGGCTTCGATGATCTCGGCCGCGACCCCGGTGCCGCCCACCAGTTCAGCGACGATATCGATTTCCGGATCAGAAACCACCTCGCGCCAGTTGGCGGTACGCCTGGCGTCGCCCGCCGCGAGGTCTTTTTTCTGATGCACCGAGGGGCTGCACACGGCTTTGACAATGAGACGGAAGCCGAGCTTATGGGCGATCTGCGCAGCGTTTTCAGCCAGAATGGCCAGCGTCCCCGAGCCGACGTTGCCCGTGCCGATGACGCCGACGTTCACGTCCTGCATTAGTGGCTATGATAGCAAGCAGGTATGCGGCGCCCCCCTGTTGTCATGGCGTTTGGGTTGGTTTTGTGTCTCTGCCTGGCCTGGGCACAACAACCGGTCGGCGGGTTGGCAGAGTCCAGCGCTGCCGGCGACCAGCAGTCCGGGCCGCGACTCAAACCGTCGCAAGTGGAAGAGATTCTCAAGGCGGACCGGGCAAGTCCATCGAAGACGCGGGCCGGTTGATCGAGTTGTCCGAAGAGTTGAAGCGCGAGCTGGAGAAGAACGACAAACACGTATTGTCGGTGGCCGCGCTGAAGAAGTCGGAAGAGATCGAGAAGATCGCCAAAAGGATTCGCGGACGGCTCCGGCGGTTTTAATTTTTCGCGGAAACGTACCTGCGGCGGGTGGCTGCGTATCTTCCGCGAATCGCCGAGCGGGTGATGGACGATGTCTATCGCCAGTATGCGGCGTGTCTGGACGGCTGCCTCCGGTGGCATCCGGACGGTCAGCGTGAAGGCCTACCTGTTCACCATCGCCCGGAATCTTTATCTCGACCATACCCGCCGCCAGCAAACGCACCAGTCTGTGGACGTGGACGGCGTGACGTTGGTGGCTGCCCCGGCGGACCTGCCCGATTCGAGGCACGAGCAGCGGGAAGAACTGGCACAGACTCTCCGCGACCTCAAGTCATTGGCCGAAGGGGATCGCGCAGCGCTCTTGCTGGCGGTGTTGGAAGAACTCAGCCACGTGGAAGTGGCCGCAGCGCTGGTGATGGTGGAGGAGTTCCTCGCCGCGGATCCGGAGTTGCGAGCGGAACTGACGGCGGCAGCCACGGTGCGCTATCGCCGTGTGCTGGCGCTTGCTCCACCAGAGCCCGCGCTGCAGGCGGTGCAGGCGGCTAAGCGCGAGTTGCACCGGCAGAAATGGACGCAGTTCTACGCGCTGCTGTTGACACTGCTGCCGTTCAGCTTCATGGTGCGCCACGGTCAACTGGAGTTTCTACTGTTGCGCGAAGCGCCCCTGGTGGCGCTGGGGATGTGGGTGGGCGCGGTGCCGCTGTGGGCGGTGTACCTGCGCTCGCGGCGCGCTGCGCGCGCAGACTAGGTGCGCGTCCAGACGGCCGCGCCGCCCACGATGGTGG
>VFZP01000252.1 GCA_016871115.1 Acidobacteriota bacterium | reverse complement strand
TAACGTAACAGATGAAACGAATCGCCCCCGTAAACAGTCGATAGCAAGTATGTGGCCTCTTACCCGGAGGCCAACTCGGAGTATCGATTGCGGTTATATCTCGCCATTACGTTGACAGTCTTCTCCCTGGCCCACCCCAGCCAGGCGGGAATCACTTCGCATTTTGACGCGGAGCACCAAACCTGGGCTTACTCGAACGGTCTGATTGAAGCCCGCTTTGAACTCAACCCAGCCGGCCTGTTCCGGTTTGTGGGCTTACGCACGCGCGCGGGGGCGGAGTGGCGGTCCGCGTTTCCGGGCAACAGCTCCCCCATTTGCTTCCGGCTGGGCGGCAAGGATCGCTGGGACGAATCGAGAACCTTCCGTCTGGTATCTCATGGGCTGCGCCGGCCCGGGGCCGATTCAGCCCGGCTGTCAATTGTGCTGGACGACCTGCGCCGCACCGGGCAAGTCACCCTGGAGTTTGACCTCTACGAGGGTCATCCGGTTCTCCGCTACGGCGTACGCTACCGGAACCTGACCGAGTCGCCCACCTACGTGACCCGGGCCGCGCCCGTCTCCTGGGAGTTAAGCGACGGCGGAGAACGCTACCGCGCGATGCGCGTGGAGCAGTGGATGCCGGTGGAAGACCCGGCCGACTTTGACGCCATCGTCACCACGCTCGCCGAAGACGCAACGCCGGTCTCGGTGGATACCGGCGCGCACGGCCGCTACTGCACCTGGCTGGCGCTGGCAGACCGGCAATCGCGCGGGCTCGCCTGGGGCTGGGAGTTTGACGGCCGCGCCACGGTGACCGCTGCACAGAACGCAGAGTGGGCGCGCCTCAGCCTGCAATCGCACATTCCGGATCTGTTTCATCAAGTGGCGCCCAACGCCGAGTTCCAGGTGCCGCGCGCCTTTGTCGCAGCTTTCCAGGGCGATTGGGACGCCGCGGCCCACGCCACGCAGCGCTTTGTGGAACGCGCGCTGGCCAAGCCAGCGCCCCCGGCACGGAATGGCAAGGCGTTTCCGTACGCGGCGTGGGATAGCTGGGCCTACGGACAGGATATCGACGAAGCCAAGCTGCGCCGCAATGCCGAGGCCGCCGCGCGGATGGGAATCGAGTTGTTTATCGTGGACCTCGGCTGGGCCCGCATGCTGGGAGACTGGCGCGAGGACCCGAAGAAGTTTCCGTCCGGGCTGCGCGCGCTGTCGGACTACGTACATGGTCTGGGTATGCAGTTCGGCGTCCATTTTGCGTTCGGCGAAGCGATGGCTGAAGCCCCGGTGTTTCAGTCGCCTTCCCACCAGGACTGGACGAGTTCGGTGAACTACGGCTACTACGGCGCGCGCTCGCTGTGCCTCGCGCATGACCCGGTGCGGCGCTGGATCGTAGAGCAGGCCGTGCGAATCATCGATGAATACAACGTCGATTGGATTCTGCAGGACGGCGAAAATATGGTGCGCGAATGCCGCAAGGACACCCACACGCATCATCCGGGCGATTCCAACTACGCCGGCGCGGTGGATGGCCTTGGCTGGATTCTGCGCGAGATTCAGTCGCGGCGTCCGCACGTGGCATGGGAGAACTGCGAAAACGGCGGCAACCTGATGACGTTTCAGATGGTGCAGAACTACGTGACGTCGATCGTCAACGATGCCTCCGGCGCACGCGACGCACGCAAGGCGACCTCCGGCGCCACGTTCCCCTTCCCGGCGCGGTATGCCGACCGCTACATGCCCGAAGACCGCATGATTCCCTACGTCACGCGCAGCTACCTGTTCGGCGGCCCGTGGATCTTCATGAATCAGCTCACGCAGTTTTCGCGCGAGGATTTTGAGTTTGCGTCCGCCGAAGTGGCGCGGTTCAAAGACATCCGCGGGCTGGTGACGGCGGGCAAGATTCTGCACCTCACCGAACCGGCCGCGGCGGGGCGCACCGATGCCATCGCGGCCTGGGATTCCGCCACCGAGACCGGCGTTGCCGTGGTCACGCGCGACAACACGCCCCATGGCGACACGTTCTGGCTGAGGATTCCGGAGGCGGACGCTGAGCGCTCCTACCGCATCCGGTTTGCCGAAGCGCCCGGCACGTTCACCTACGGCGGCCAGCAGTTACGCACCCAGGGCGTCCCGGTGAAGTTGCCCGGCGAGTGGTACAGCGAAGTGGTGTACATCGACGGGATCAAATAGCGCGCGCCGCAATTCCCATGTGCTAGGCTGAAGGACGTTTCCGACCTCATCTTCAGGGGTGATCCATGTTTCAACGATCCTTCAGGGGTGATCCATGTTTCAACGATCCGCGGCCGCCGCGCTGATTCTGGCGTTGTGCGCCACCACGTTTTCCTACGGACAGGGACTGACCGGCTCCATCGCCGGCAGCGTCACCGATCCCACCGGCAACACCATCGTGGGCGCCGAGGTGGTGCTGACCAACACCGGCACCGGCCAGGCGCGCACGGCACAGAGCGACAGCGCCGGCGACTTTGTGTTCACGCAACTCCTGCCTGCCTCCTACCGCATGTCGGCGACCTTCCGGGGCTTCAAGCGGTATGAGCAAACCGACATCATTCTGACGGCTACCGAACGCGTAGTGTTGCGCAAAGTGGAGTTGCAACTCGGCGAAGTGTCGCAGTCGATTGAGGTGGCCGCCGAGACGGCGCGCCTGCAGACACAATCGGCTGAGCGCAGCGGGCTGATCTCGCTGGAGCAAACGCAGAATGTGCCGCTCAAGGGGCGCGACTATCTGGGGCTGGTGAAGCTGCTGCCGGGCGTGATCGACACGGCCAACCGCAACGCGCCGGGCTGGAACAACCTCGGCGGCATCGTCATCAACGGCAACCGGCAAGGCACGATCAATCTGACACTGGACGGCATCTCCTCGCTCGACACGGGCTCGATGGGCGGGCCGTATCTCGCGCCCTCGGTAGATGCCGTGGCCGAAGTGAAGGTGCTGCTCACCAACTACCAGGCCGAGTACGGGCGCTCCTCGGGCGGCACCATCAACACCGTGATCAAGAGCGGCACCAAGGAACATCACGGCGGCGCGTACTACTTCCTGCGCAACGAAGCGCTGAACGCCAACGAGTTTTTCAACAGCCGCGATGGACTGCGCCGCCCGCAGTACCGCTTCAACTACCCGGGCTACTTTTTAGGCGGCCCGATTCCCATGGGTAACTTCAACAAGAATCGCGACAAGCTGTTCTTCTTCTGGAGCCAGGAATTTCTGCCGCGCAAGTACCCGTCGGCTTTGCAGCGCCGCACGTTCCCCACGACGCCGCAACGCAACGGGGATTTCTCGCAGACCTTCGATACCAACCGCGCGCTGATTCCCATCTGGGATCCGTTGAACAACCGCGTACCCTTCCCCGGCAACGTGGTGCCCGGCAACCGGATTGACCGCAACGGCCAAGCGCTGCTAAACATCTTCCCGCAGCCGAATGCCGTGGACCCCACCAACAACTTCAACGCGCTGATCCAGGCGCCCATCACGCAGCCGCGGCGCGATTCGATTCTGCGCGTGGACTACAACATCACGCCCAAGACACTGTTTTACTGGCGCGGCATCAACGACTACGAGGCCTTCAAGGGTGACTTCGGTTTCGTGCTCGCTTCCGGTAGTTGGGGCCAGCTGCCCATCAACTACCAGATCCGCTCGGCGGGCATGGTGTCCACGTTGCTGCATACGTTCTCGCCCACCGTGGTGAATGAGTTTACGTTCGGCGTGAACCGCGCCCTGCAGACCGTGGACCCGCTCACGCAGGAGGGCCTCGAACGCAACAACCGCGCCAAGGTCACGCCGAATCTGCCGCAGTTTTTCCCCGCCGCGAATCCGCGGAATCTGGTGCCGCAGGCCAATTTCGGCGGCGTGCCGAATGCGGGCATCCTGAACATCGAGCAGCGCTTCCCGTTTTTCGGTACGAACAACATCTGGAACTGGTCGAACAACCTGTCGAAGATCTGGAACCAGCACAACGTGAAGGTGGGCATTTATGTCGAAAAGACTACGCGCAACGCCGCGCGCGGCTCAGCCTTCAACGGCACGTTTAATTTCAACCGCGACGTGAACAACCCGTTCGACACGAACTTCGCCTACTCGAACGCGCTGCTCGGCAGCGTGCAGAGCTACACGGAGGCGAACAACAAGCCGGATGGCCATGCGCGCTACATGAACGTGGAGTGGTTCGTGCAGGACACGTTCAAGGTGACGCGACGCTTCACGCTCGACGCGGGCGTGCGCTTCTACAAGATCCAGCCCACCTGGAGCGCGGGCGATGAACTGGCCGCGTTCGACCTCGGCGCCTATGACCGTACGCGGCAACCCGCGCTGATCCAGCCCTTCCGCAACGCCGCCGGCGCGCGCGTGGGCCGCGATCCGGTGACGGGCCAGGAAGTGTCGCCGGCTTCGATCGGGCAGTTTGCATCGGGCGTCGCGCCGTTCCAGGGCATGGCCGTGTATCGCGAGCGGATTCAGAACACGCCGGGTATTCAGGTTGCCCCGCGCGTGGGATTCGCGCTCGACGTGTTCGGCAATGGCAAGACGGCCGTTCGTGGCGGTGTCGGTATTTTCTACGACCGCTTCAACGACGATCAGGTGCTGATCCACCGCGAACTGCCGCCGAACACCGTCACGCGCACGGCGTTCAACACGACTATCTCGGACCTGCTGTTGAGTCCGTTCCGCATCAGCCCGGCCGGCGTCACCTCGATTCAGCGCGACTTCCGTCCGCCGTCGGTCTATAACTGGAGCTTCGGTATTCAGCAGAATGTCGGGTTCGGCACCGTGCTGGACGTGGCGTACGTGGGCAACGTCGGCCGCCGGCTGCTGCAGCGCCGCAGCCTGAACGCGCTGCCCTACGGCACGCGTTTCCTCGACTCGAGCCGCGATTCCACCACCAACAATCCGCTGCCGGACAACTTCCTGCGCCCTAACCCCGGCTACGCCGACATTCAGTACATCGAGATGGCGGGCACCTCCAACTACCACTCGCTGCAAACGCAGCTCAACAAGCGCTTCGCCAAGGGCTTTCAGTTCGGCGTGGCGTGGACGTGGTCGAAGGCCATGACTATCGTCAACGGCAACAACGAAGCGGTTAACCCGTATCTGAACTACCGCATGCGCCAGTACGGCAAGGCCAGTTTCGACCGCACGCATAACTTCGTGCTCAACTACCTGTACGACCTGCCTAAGCTGTCGGCCGTCACCGCGGGGAATCGCGCCGTGAAAGCTGTGTTCGACAACTGGCAGCTTTCCGGGTTGACGACGTTTACCAGTGGCCAGCCGCTCGGCATCGGCTACTCGCTGGTGAGCGGTGCGGATCTGGTGGGGGCGTCGGGCGCGGGCGTCGACAGCCGCGTGAACCTGGTTGCCAACCCGGTGATTCCCAAGAGTGAGCGTACGCCGCTGCGGCACTTCAACACCGCGGCCTTCCAGCCGCCCACCCGCGCTGAGTTCGGTATCGGCAACGCGCCGAAGGATGTACTCCGCGGGCCCGGCATCAACGTCTTCGATGTCACGTTCATCAAGAACATCCCGATCGGAGCCAGCGATGCCCGGCGTCTGCAACTGCGCTTTGAGTTCTACAACTTCTTCAACCACGCCAGCTTCCAGGGCGTGGACACCACGGCGCGGTTCGATGCACAGAACCGTCAGGTGAGCGGCACGTTCGGGCAGTACACGTCAACGCTGGATGCGCGGCGTGTGGTGCTGGGCGCGAAGTTCTACTTCTGACCTCTCATCCTGCCGCAGCAGGTCTACTCGTACCGCAACGCGACGGCCGGGGCGATGCGCGAGGCGGCGCGGGCGGGGTAGATGGTGGCGAAGAAGCTGATGGCGAGGGCGACGGCGACGATCCAGAGGGTATCGATGGCGCGGGGTTCGAAGGGAATGAAGCTGATCGAGTAGACCGCGTCATCAAGTTCGATCCAACGGTAGCGGTTGGCGAGGAAGCACACGAGGTGCCCGGCGAGCACGCCCACGGCCGTGCCGGCGATGCCGATTAGCACGCCCTGCAGAATGAAGATGCGCGAGACTTGTGGCTGCGTCGCGCCCATGGCAATCAGGATCGCGATGTCGCGCTGCTTTTCCATCACCGCCATCACCAGCGACGTAAAAATGTTTAGCGCGGCGATCATCAGCAGCATGCCGATGACGATGAACGTCACCACACGTTCCATGCGCAGCGCCGAAAGGAACTGCTTGTTCTGCTCGATCCAGTGCGTGGCGCCGAGCTTGGGGCCAGCCAGCGCCTCGGCCTGCTTTGCCGTCGCCCCGGCCGTGTAGATGTTGGCGATGTTCATCTCGACGGCGTTCACTACATCCGGCAGGGAGAGAACCTTCTGCACGGCTTCGAGCGACGTAAACGCCCACTGGTTATCGAAATCGTAGAAGCCCGAGTCGAACGTGCCCGCGACGCGAAAGCGATACTCCACCATCTTGGTGCCAAGCGGCGTCATCTCACCCTGCGGGCTCATCACGCGCAGGATCGAACCGGCGAGCATACCCGTGCGCTGCGCGAGCCGCCAGCCGAGAATGATGGGCGGGTAGCCGTTCACTTCCTTCCAATCCTTGAATGCGCCGGACTTCAGCCGCCGTAGCGCTTCCGGCACTTCCGCCTGGTCCGGCGGGAGAATGCCCTTCACGTATCCGCCCGCGGCTTGCAACGGACCGGTGAACATCACGGGCCCATACAGTGCCGGCGCCGCGCTCTTCACGCCCGGCAGCGCCGCGAACTTCTTACTCAACTCGCGCCAGTCCTCAATGCCCGTCGACGGCTCTTTCTCCATCACCACCACGTGCGGCGTGGCGCCGAGGAGTTTGTCCTGCAGCGTGTTGCGGAAGCCGTTGGTGATGGCCATGGCGACAATGAGCGCGATGACGCCGAGCGCCACGGCCAGCATGGAGAACACCGTGATGACCGACACGCCGGCTTGCTTGCGTGGCGCGACGAGATACCGCAGCGCCACGAAGAATTCAAAGCCGCGCGCCGGCATAGGACCTATTTATCCAACTCGCGGAGCTTGGCCGCCAAGCCGATTTCGCCTTCGGCGCGCAGGAGCGGGAAGAGGATGACGTCGCGGATGGACTTGGAGCCCGTCAGCAGCATCGTGAGCCGGTCAATCCCGATGCCTTCGCCCGCCGTCGGCGGCATGCCGTAGGAGAGCGCGCGGATGTAGTCTTCGTCCATCTGATGCGCTTCGTCGTCGCCGCGCTCGCGCATGCCGAGTTGCATTTCAAAGCGGCGGCGCTGCTCTTGCGGGTCGTTCAGCTCGGTGTAGGCGTTGCCGATCTCCATGCCCGCGGCGTAGATCTCAAAGCGGTCGGTGAAAGCAGGATCGTCGACGCTGTTCTTCGACAGCGGCGAGGTTTCCACCGGGTATTTGTAGATGATGGTGGGCTGGATGAGCTTGTCTTCGGCCACGCGTTCGAAGATGTCGGTGAGCGCTTCGCCGGCGGTGAGCTTGTGCGAATGGCGCAGGAGCCACTCGGGGTCGGCCACGTTCTCCGGCGTGGGCTTGCCGTCGCCTTCCCAAAACTCGACGATCGCTTCGCGCATGGTGTAGCGGCGCACGTTGCCGAAGTCGAGTTGCGTGCCGTCGTATTCGACGACTTTGCTGCCAGTCGCGTCGAGCGCGGTCTGGCCGAGGAGTTCGGCCGAAAAGTCCATCAGTACTTCGTAGTCGGCGTAGGCCTGGTAGAACTCCAGCATCGTGAACTCGGGGTTGTGATGCGTGGACACGCCTTCGTTGCGGAAGTTGCGGTTAATCTCGTAGACACGCTCGAGCCCGCCCACGACGAGGCGCTTCAAGTACAGCTCCGGTGCGATGCGCAGGAACAGATCCATGTCGAGCGTATTGTGGTGCGTCTCAAAGGGGCGTGCCGCCGCGCCGCCGTAGATGGCCTGCAGCATCGGCGTCTCCACTTCGACGAAACCTTTGGCTTCGAGCTGCCGGCGGAGCGAGGAGATGATTTTGGCGCGTGTGATGAACACTTGGCGCGACTCTGGGCTGGCAATCAGATCGAGATACCGCTGGCGGTAGCGCGTCTCCACGTCTTCGAGACCGTGGAATTTTTCGGGCATCGTCAGCAGCGTTTTCGACAGGAAGTAGAGCTTTTCAACGTGAACGCTGAGTTCGCCCGTGCGCGTGCGAAACACGAAGCCGTCCGCGCCGATGATGTCACCGATGTCGACGTGCTCCCACAGCTTCCAGTCCGCTTCGGCTACGGCGTCCTGCCGCACGTACACCTGGAGACGCCCGCCGTTTTGCTGCAGGTGCGCAAACGAGGCTTTGCCCATCCGCCGCACCGTCATGACGCGGCCGGCAATCTTCACGGGGATCTTTTCGGCGGCGAGTTCATCGCCCGTTTTGGCCGGGTAGCTGGAAAGCACTTCGGGCAGCGCGTGCGTGGCGTCGAAGCGGTGGCCATATGGGCGAAACCCGAGCGCTTCGATCTGGCGCGTACGTTTAGCACGCTGCCGTAGCAGATCATCTTCGAGGGACAAACGGACTCCTTTGCGGCTTGGGGGAAATTTCTTATTATAGTTGCAGGTTGCGTTCACTATCGGTCGTAATCCCCGCCTACAACGAAGAACAGCGCCTGCCGTCCACGCTGGACGCGGTGCTGGCGTATCTGCGCGCGGGTAAGTATGGGCCCTGGGAACTGATTATGGTGAACGACGGATCGAAAGACGGCACGGCGGATCTGGTGAAGCGCCGGATTGCCGCGGGCGAGCCGAATCTGCGGCTGCTTGAGAACCCCGGCAACCGCGGCAAGGGCTACTCGGTGAAGCACGGGATGCTCGAGGCGCGGCACGAGTGGGCGCTTTTTAGCGATGCGGATTTGTCGGCGCCGATTGAGGAACTGGGCAAGCTGTTTGCGGCCGTGGACCGCACGCAGGCGGCCGTGGCGATCGGGTCGCGCGCGCTGGACCGGTCATTGATCGGCACCCACCAATCCGCGTTTCGCGAGTTGGGCGGGCGCTCTTTTAACCTGCTGGTGCAACTGGGGACGGGGCTGCGGTTTTGGGACACGCAATGCGGCTTCAAGCTGTTCCGGCGCGACGTGGCGCAGGTGGTTTTCAAACGGCAGCAGCTTGAACGCTTCGGGTTTGACGTAGAGGCGCTGTTCATCGCGCAGAAGCACGGGTTCAAGATTGCCGAGGTGGCGGTGCGGTGGAATCACGTGGACGGCACCAAGGTCAGTCTGGCGACGGACAGCGTGGATATGTTCGGCGACATTGCTCGGGTGCGGTGGAAGGATATCAAGGGGCTGTACCGGTAGCCGAACTCGAAGGCCGTGGCGGCAGCATATTCTCATCGAACGATGAGCCTGAAGGGCGGTAGCTGACTGGGCTCCTTTCTGTTTTGAATCCGAGCTTGTGATCGG
>VFZP01000251.1 GCA_016871115.1 Acidobacteriota bacterium | reverse complement strand
ACCGGCTCAGCCATCGTCGCTGGCCACCAGTTCCAGGGTGACCGGCTGACGCTGCTGCAACAGCGTCATCAGCACCGCAACCACCGGCCGCTGCTGTTGGCCAGATCATCCTGACGTGGCTGCTGCCTCGCGGCAGCCAATTCGAGCCTGACCGGCTGCGGCCGACCATCTCGAACAAGCCGCCCGATCCCGACTTCGCCGTGAGCCCTCACCCGGCTCGGCGCAGTTTACCGAAGCCACCGCCATGAGCCTTGCGGCCTACCAGACGAAGCTGCGTTCGTTGATGGAAACGGTACGCACAGATGTCTGGTCCGGCGAGTTCCGGAGCGGCTCGCTCGATTCGCGCAGGCGACTACGTACGCGGACGTGGTCCAAGCTCGCGACTGAGAAGAGGGCCTTTCGCACCGAGCACCACCGCACGTGGCTCAACCCCATGCTCATCGAGAGCGCGTCAAGGCCGGCGTCACGGCGCGGCCGATGCGGCAGCGGTCTACAAGAACCTCGGCATGAACGAACGGGAGGCTTTTCACCAGGCGCATCCGGGCAAGGACTGTCACACCCACCGACAGGCCGGCGGCGCGCTGTCACGCGACACAACGAGCGTGCGGTCCGCGCCGCACCGCGTGCACTTGGCGACGTGGAAGTAGGTGAAACAGGAATACACAGAGCCGCGTTCTCAAGGCAACGGCATCCGCGACAGCGCTGGTACTCATCGCTGTGGCGGCCGCCGCTCAAGCGCGCGCCGTGGATGTCACGGTCGGCGCCGCCGGGAGGGGCACGGCTGAGTTGACTTTCTCCGACGGCAGCTTCCGCGATACGCTGGCCGTCGCCTCGCCCGCTAACATCGCCATCGCCCTGCCGGGTTGCCAGATCGAGGCGACATCGGGTTTCGGAGGTTTGCGCGCGCTGAGCGAGAACACGCCGCAGCGCGGCTACCGTGTGGAACTGGATTCGGATCCGGCCACGCCGGGCATCCTGGGCTTCGCCGCGGGCACAACCATCTCGTTCGCGCTGTGCGCGCAAACGAACTCCGATCCTGCTTGCGAGTACGTCTGGGTTTCGAGCGGTCTGAATTTCGGCTTCATGGACCACGTGTTGGTTACAGACATCAACCCGGGCCAGCCGGGCCGAGCATTCCGATTGGCCTGGGAGGATGAGACCGGCCTGGGCGACAGAGACTTCAATTCAAAGGAGATTTCGACATGGCAAAAAAGGCACAGCTAAGAACACTCACGGCAGACGAACGCTCGGCCCTCGCGCCCGCGTTCAAAAAAATCGAGAGCGCCCGTCGCGGCCTGGAGCGCGCGTTCACCAAGCTGGGCATCGATCCCGACACGGTTGACGTGAACTGGGATGCATGTTCAAAGGGCTGTGGTTGCCAGGAGTACATTCCGGGGCGCGTAGAAATATCTGTGCCCGGGCAATCTGCGGTCATAGCTACTGGTAGCACCGGACCTGAGCCTGTTGTACTCTGGCCCCACGGTTTAAAACGGGTTCCTCCGCGACGCCCCGGAGGCTGCCGACCTGCGGCGCCTGCGCCTTAGTTAGCATCCCGGCAGCCGAACCGCTACCTCCGGAAATCTAGACCCGCTGGAAGGATCGCTTGGGCCTCGATCACTCTCTGATCGCGGCCTTGACCGGCCTTCGCGAAGAGTACTCGCGGCTGTTTGCTATCACGGGCGGCCGGCGGAAGCGATGTTATTCCGCGTGGCCACTGCCGATACTCCCGCGAAAAAATCAGTGCGGCGGCCAGGGGCAAATTGCTTGTCCCGGAGCGGCGCGGTTCCTTCGACGAGACCGACGGGAGCCGCCGCAACGAGGCGTCAGCGATAATCCGCTAAACGCGCTCCAGCGCGAGCGCGACACCCTGGCCCACGCCGATGCACATGGTGCACAAGGCGTGCCGCCGCCCGGTGAGCTGCAACTGCGAGACTGCGGTGGCCACCAGCCGGGCGCCGCTGGCTCCGAGGGGATGGCCGATGGCGATCGCGCCACCGTTGGGGTTTACGTGCGGCGCGTCGTCCGGCAAACCCAACTCGCGCAGTACGCCCAGCACTTGCGCCGCGAAGGCTTCGTTGATCTCGATCACGTCGAAGGCTTCGAGCGGCACACCCACGCGCGAGATGAGCTTCTGCACGGCGGGCACTGGCCCGAGTCCCATTACGCGCGGTGCGACGCCAGCCGCCGCGCAGCCGAGCACGCAGGCACGCGGCGTCAATCCGAAGCGCGCCGCCGCTGCTTCGGACGCCAGCAACACCGCCGCCGCGCCATCGTTGATGCCCGACGCATTGCCCGCCGTCACCGTGCCGGCCGGCCCCACCGTGGGCCGCAGCTTCGCTAGGCCCGCCACGGTGGTCTCCGGGCGCGGGTGTTCGTCTTGCGTGACGTCGCCCATCGGCACGAGCTCATGTGCGAAGAATCCGTTGTGCCGGGCCGCGGCGCAACGCACCTGACTCTGCAATGCAAACGCATCCTGGTCGGCGCGCGAGATGCCGCGCTCGGCCGCCACGTTCTCGGCGGTCTCCAGCATCGAATCCACGCCATGCAGTTCGCGCATGAGCGGGTTGACGAAGCGCCAGCCGAGCGTTGAATCCTCCAGCCGCTGCGTGCGCGCCCAAGCTTTCTCGGGCTTCGCCATCACGAGCGGCGCGCGCGACATGCTCTCCACGCCACCGGCGATCACCACCTCCGCCTCGCCCGCCGCGATTGCCCGCGTGCCCATCGCAACGGCTTCGAGGCTCGATCCGCACAGCCGGTTCACGGTCACCCCCGGCACCGTCACCGGCAAGCCGGCGAGCAGCAGCGCCATGCGCGCCACGTTGCGATTGTCCTCGCCCGCCTGATTGGCGCAGCCCAGAATCACGTCGTCCACTGCCGCGCCGGGCAGGCCCGCATTACGTTCGAGCAGCGCGCGGAGCGGCACCGCCGCCAGATCGTCCGGGCGCACTTCGGCCAGCGCGCCGCCGTAACGGCCGAACGGCGTGCGCAGCGCGCCGCAAACGAAAACGGAAAGGGACATGTGAGGCATAATAGCCTGACGATGAACCGCCGTGCGTTCCTTACTTCCCTCGGTGGCGCGGTTGCCGCCACCGCGCAGACCTCCACCAAGCCCAACGTGGTCATCCTGCTGGCCGACGATCTCGGCTGGGCCGACGTGGGTTTTCACTCGAGCGAAATCCGCACTCCCCACCTTGACGGCCTCGCGCGCCAGGGCCTCGAGGTCGAGCGATTTTACTCCTGCCCGCTGTGCTCGCCCACGCGCAGCGCACTGATGACCGGACGCTATCCGATGCTTTTCAGCATTCAATACACCGTCGTCCGGCCTTGGGCGCCCTACGGTCTGCCGCTCGACGAACGTACGATGGCCGACGTCTTCCGCGCCGGTGGTTATGAAACGGCGATGGCCGGCAAATGGCACCTGGGTCACTTTGAGCGCCGCTACCTGCCCGGCGCACGCGGCTTCGATCACAGCTACGGCCATGTGAACGGCGCCATTGACTATTACACGCACGAGCGCGACGGCGGGCTGGACTGGCACCGCGACGGCCAATCGCTCACCGAGCCCGGCTACTCCACCGAACTCGTGGGTAGCGAAGCCGTGGCGCGCATTGAAAAACGGAACAAACAAAAGCCGCTGTTCCTGTACGTGCCCTTCAATGCTCCGCACACGCCGCTCCAGGCGCCCAAGGAAACCGAGGCATCCTACGCCGCCATTGCTGACCCCAAGCGCCGCACGTTCGCAGCCATGGTGACCGAGCTCGACACGCAGGTGGGCCGCATCCTCGACGCGCTCAACCGAGAAAAGATGACGAACAACACCATCGTGCTGTTCTTCAGCGACAATGGCGGTCCGACCGGGAGCGGCGCGAAGAACTATCCGCTGCGCGGCGCGAAAGGGTCCACCTGGGAGGGCGGCATGCGCGTACCGGCGCTGCTGCGTTACCCGGGCGTGCTGGCGGAAGGTCTCCGTATGCCGCAGGTGATGGCCGCCATCGATGTACTTCCCACGCTGGCCAGCGCCGCCGGTATCGGCGTGTCTGGAGGCAAGCCGCTCGATGGGAAGAATCTCTGGCCCACGCTCAAGTCTCGCCGCGCTGAACCGCGAGAGGATCTGTTCTTCGCCGTCGACAGCACGACCCGCACGCACTACGCCGTCTACAGCGGCGAGTGGAAACTGGTGCGTGAAGAGCCTTCACCGGGCAAGCCCAACAGCGGTCCGCCCACCATCGCCCTTTTCCGCATTGCCGATGACCCGCGGGAAACCAAGGACCTCGCCCCCGCGCATGCCGCAGTGGTCCAGTCGCTCACAGCCAAGCTGGATACCTGGACGCAACTGCACCCCGCCACGGGGCTCCGACACAGTGGCGCGGCGCCCAACGGATTCCGCGCGCCGAAAAGCTGGGTGGAAGCCGCCCGCTAATCTCCTATACTGATCGGTGACGGCCACCGGGTGAACCGCGTCCACCGGGCCGGTGGAGGTTTGGCTTGAAACATTTTTGTTCTGCTTCGTTTTGGGCGCCGCTGCTGTGCGGCGCGGCTGCCGCATGGGCGCAACAGACGCCCGCTCCCACCATCGTCTCCGTGCTGCCGAACGCCGTCACCGCCGGAAGCGGCTCGATCAACCTGCGGGTGGACGGTACGCGCTTCACGCAAGGTTCGCGCGTGGTTTGGCGTCCCGGCGCGATCGGCGCGGTGAATCTCGCCACCACGTTTCTCGGCGAGAACCTGCTTTCGGCGGTGATCCCCGCGGCGCTGCTTGAACAACCCGGCCAGTTCCCGATCGGCGTTTCGCAGCCCGGCGATGGCGGCGCGCAGGTGTTCTCCAACGAAGTGCTCTTCACCATCTTCGCGGGCGTCTCGATTTCCTCGCCCTGCCCGCTACCGACGGCCATTCGCGGCAGAGTTTATGAGTCCAGCCTGCAACCCTCGGGCGGCGAGCCGCCGTACCTGTGGAGCTTGCCGGCGGGCGCACTCGCGCCTGGTCTCGCACTCAGCGTGAATGGAGCGATCAGCGGCGCGCCTACCGCCGCCGGAGACTTCAGCTTCACGCTCCGCGTGACAGACCGCCAGAACAACTCCGCCGTCAAAGCATGCTCCATGCGCGTGATCGACTCCACCGACGGCCAGACGCTGTTCATCACGCAACTCGACCCGGCCGGCTTGCTGGCCGGCGCCGCCGACACCACCGTACGTATTCGCGGCGATGGCTTCGGCGCAAGTTCAGTGGCCGTGTGGAATGCCGGCACCTCGGGCGCCACGGACCTCTCCACTACATGGGCCGGCGACCCGCGTTTCCTCGATGCGCGCATCCCCCGCGCCCTCCTGGCCGCACCGGGATCGATACCGATTACCGTGCGAGCGGTAGTCTTAACGCGCCAGGTTTTCTCAAACCAGGAGACCTTTCAGATTGCCGCGCCCGTGATGATCACCACGCCCTGCCCCTTGGGCGACGGCGCGCTGCAAGCCAACTACTCGCTCACGCTCACCGCGCGCGGAGGATTTGCGCCCTACACCTGGAGAGTGACACAAGGCGCGTTGCCGTCCGGGCTCTCCTTGCGCCCCACCGGCCAGATCACCGGCGCGCCCACGGCGGCCGGTACTTTCGACCTCACGTTCGCCGCGACCGACAGCCGGGGCAACGCCGCTACGCGCCCCTGCAGCCTGCGCATCCTCGGCCCGCTCACCACCGCGCCCACCGCTCTCACGTTTTCCGCGGCGCAGCAGGGCGCCGCCGCGCCACCGCAGTTCATCTCTGTTTCAGCCAGCGCCTCGGGTGTGACATTCTCCGCGCAGGCGGCAGTGGAAGCCTCCGTGCCCTGGCTGCGCGTCGCGGCCGACACCACCCGCATGCCCGCGCTCGTGCGCGTCACCGCGGAGGCAGGCAGCCTCAACCCCGGCACCTACCGCAGCACGGTCACCATCACCACCGACGGAACCACCAACCGGCTGGCGGCGATTCCCGTGACGGTGATCGTTAGTGCCGCGCAGGCCGCCGCGATTCAGCCCAAACCGCAGACCGTCCGCTTTGCTGCCGGCCGCGGGTCCGCCGCGTTGCCCTGGCAGGCAGTACTGCTCACCAATCCGAATGAGCAGGCCATCGATGTCACCGCCGAATCCACAGCCTCCTGGCTCACGCTCGCCACCACGCGCGCCACCTTGCGTGCTTCGCAACCTGCCCTGCTGCGGCTGCGCGCTTCGGCGGAAGGACTGATGCCCGGCACCTACCGCGCGGCCATCCGCCTTGCTTCCGCCGGCCTCGCGCCGGTGTTCGTACCTGTTTCGCTCACCGTGAGCCTCGCGCCGGAAACGCTGCTGGCGCCGGTCTCAGGCGTCACGTTCACCGCCGTCGAAGGGGGCCCCGCGCCCGCACCCCGCACCCTGCCCGTGCTGTCCACCGGATCCACGGGCTACTTCTGGGAAGCGTCCGCCACCACCAGCGCGGCGCGTCCGTTTGCCACGGTGAACCCGCCGTCGAACGTCTCGCGCGCTGGCCTGCCCAGCGGCACGGAAGTGCGTGCCGACCCCACTGGGCTCACCGCCGAAATCCACTACAGCGATGCGCGCTTCACCACCGGCAACGCCGACAATAGCCCGCGCCTGGTTTCCACGGTGCTGCAGTTGCTGCCTGCGCAAGCAATCCCGCCGGCGGAGCTGTCCACGGGCGGAGTGCTGCTGACGGCCGCGGCTGGCAGCGCCACCAGTTCCGCGCAAGGCTTCACGGTGCGCAATCTCAGCCGCGGCCAAGTGAGCGTCGACTACCAACTCGGCACCGTGACCGGCTCGTCGTTGTCCGCCACAGCCAGCCCCACGCGCAGCATCGGTTCCGGCGAATCGCGCCGCATTGAAGTGCAGGCCAACACCGCTTCGGCAGGCGCGGGCGTGCAGCGCACAGCACTCTACGTTCACCAAACCGGCGATCCACAGGTGCGCGCGATTGACGTCACCGTGGTCACCATCCCCGGTGGCGGCGCGCCGTGCACACCCTCGCGTCTTATCGCGTCGCCCCTCTCGCACGCCGATGGATTTCAGGTGACCGGCGGACTGCCCATGGCCCTCGAATTCCGCGTGGCGGACGATTGCGGCAACCCGGTGAACTCCGGCGCGTTTCTCGTGGTGCCGTCCACGGACTCCGGCACGGCCACGCTGTTCCCGCTTGGCGACGGGCGTTGGGGCGGTGCATGGCCCGTCCTTCAGAACACGGCCTCCGCCGTCACGCTGCGCTATTACATCGAAGACGGTGACCGTGCGCTCGCCGGCGCCGGGACGCTCTCCGGCCAGATTGCCGCCAGTAACGTGCCCGTGATCGCCGAAGATGCCGTCATCAGCGCGGCCACTTCGCTCCGCGGTGCGCCGCTTGCGCCCGGCAGTTTGTTCTCCATCTACGGATCGCAACTGGCCGAAGGCGCGCGCGTGGCATCCAGCCTCCCGCTGCCCGCCGCGCTGGGCATCACGCGCGTGCAGGTGGGCGAGCGCACCGCGCCGCTGTTCTATGCCGGAGACCAGGGCACGTTCACGCAGGTGAACGCCGTCCTGCCCTACGAAGCGGCCGCGAATGTGCCGCAGCAGGTGGCTGTGTGGCGCGGCGGGCGCCGCTCGCCGTATGCGGAAGTGGCCGTCGCCGCGGCGCAGGCCTCCATCTTCGCCGTTGTAGATGGCGAGAACCCCGCGGTCATCGCCGACGCGCGCAATCCCGTGGCGCGCGGCAAAGTCATCGTCATCTACTGCGAAGGGCTCGGTGCGGTGCAGCCGCCGTCCGGGACCGGTCAACTGGTGCCCGCCCAGCCACTTTCATTAGTGCAGGCGCCTGTGACGGTGACAATCGGCGGACAGGCCGCTACGGTGCTGTTTGCCGGATTGACACCCGGACTCACCGGGCTTTATCAGGTAAACGCGGTCATTCCAGAATCGGCCGCACCCGGCGCGCAGGTGCCGGTGGTGGTGACGGCCGGGACGCTCACAAGCGATGGGGTGTCCATTGGCGTGCGATAGTGCTTGCCCCTACCCCAGGGAATCTGACATACTGACGGGCACGGCCCGCAGTGCGGAGGTCTTCGGGCAAATCCCATGTTAGTGATTCAGCATGCTGGCGCAACCAGCGTCGGCCGCGTTCGCAAGAACAACGAAGACGTGTTCGCCATCTACCCTGACATCGGCGTTGCCCTGGTGGCCGACGGGATGGGCGGAGCTGCTTGCGGGGAGATTGCTTCCGGCATGGCGGCCGCGGCGGTGCGCGACTACTTCAACATCACGCGCGGGCTCACTCCGACCGAACTGGTGCTCGGCTCCCTTCGCTTTGCGAACGACCGTGTTTTCCAGGCGGCCCAATCGCAGTCCGGCTGCGACGGCATGGGCACCACCATGGTGATGGCCCACTGGGAGGGCGATCATCTTTGGTTAGGGAACGTCGGCGACAGCCGCGGCTACATCTTTCGCCGCGGAGCGATGCATCAGCTTTCCTACGACCAGAACCTCGCCAACGAACTCCGCCACAATCTTGGTTTGACCGAGGAGCAGATTGCCATGTACCCGCAGCGGAACGCGCTGACCATGGCGATCGGCACACGGCCCGAGGTGCAGCCCCGTCTGTGCGAGGGCAAGATGATGGATTGCGATACGATTCTGCTTTGTTCGGACGGGCTCACCAATCCGGTGACCGAAGAATTGATTTTCTCCATTCTTGCCGAAGGCGCCCCGCTGACGGTGGCGGCCGATTCGCTGGTGAATGCGGCGCTCGAAGGCGGCGGGCCGGACAACATCTCAGTGGTGTTGCTTCGTTGCCAGTACCGGGCTTTCTAGACTCTAGCGGCTCGGTCTTCTGGCGCAACCTCAACACATAGTTCACGCTCCGGCGGCCTGGTGCAGATGCGCACCGTCGAGTTCCCCCCGCAGGCGACGGCGGCACGTGCGGGCTACCCGGCGCGATTCCCACCGGCGGTCGCCTGATCGCCGGCCGCTATACGTTTCTCAAAGGCGGCGCGGCGCGGTGGGGGCGCCTGACGCCGCACGCGGTAGCTCGCGTTCCTGGCGAGTAAGACCCGGAGCCGCGCGTACAAAGTCAGGGTGGCGCGTTATGTGCCTCGCCCGGCGGCGCAGAAGGCGCCATCCCGCCGAGGGCGACACTTCGCGGTCCGACGCGCGCCGAGTTGCCTAACGGAGCGCCTGCAGCGTGGTTTCGCCGAAGCGGGCGGAGAGCGGCGCCGGTTATCCTAAATCCGGCAGTTAGGGTGGCCGGTCGGGCATGAAGTGATGGATACTCAACGGGATGGGCGAAGAAAAGAGCGTACCGGTCGTTCACCCAAAAGGTGAAGAAGAAAACCCGGAGTTGCGGTATCCGTCACCACGCCGGATCGAGACCTTTGGCGGCAGCGTGGAAGTCCGCTGGGCCTAGGACGGTGGGA
>VFZP01000250.1 GCA_016871115.1 Acidobacteriota bacterium | reverse complement strand
CAGCGCGCCTGTAAAGATGTAGCAAAAATGCATAGTTTATTGCTACCCCTGCCCTTTCCCTCTTCGATCAACTGGGCGGTTCTGCCGCAGTTGAAGCCGCCGTCGATAACTTCCACCAGCGTGTGTTCTCTGACGATCGTGTTTCCCGCTTCTTCGAAGGCGCCGACATGGACCGCCAGCGTTCCAAGCAAAAAGTATTCCTGACCATGGCCTTCGGCGGGCCGAACAGCTACACGGGCCTCGACATGCGCAGAGGCCACACGCATCTTGTAAAGATGGGCCTCAACGATTCGCACTTTGACGCCATCATTGAGCTTTTCGGCGCCACCTTGAAGGATATGGGCGTGGGCGATGATCTCATCGGCCAAGTGGCCGCCATCGCCGAATCCACTCGCGATGACGTGTTGGGCAAGCAAGATCTTGGCCCGAATCGCTCGGGCCGGGCGCGACTTCCCCTGCGCGCCCGGCCATACCGTGCTTGACGCGCTGTTGGCCGCCGGTGAGCCCGTGCCACATAGCTGCAAAGCCGGCGTCTGCGGATCTTGTCTGATGCAGGCCACCAGCGGCACGGTACCGGCGCGGGCGCAGCAGGGCTTGAAAGAGTCGTGGCGCGAACAGGGCCATCTCCTCGCCTGTGTCTGCGCCCCGGAATCGGACCTGGCGGTTTGCGCCGCAGGCGAAGGCGCCAGCGCGCCGGCGCAGATTGAGCGGGTGGGGCGGCTGGCGGCGGACGTGCTGTCGGTGCACCTGACGGTGGCGCCCGAATTTGTGTTTCGCGCGGGCCAGTTCCTCACGCTCCGGCGCGCCGACGTCCTTGCCCGTAGCTACTCGATCGCCAGCCTGCCCGCCGGGGGCTCCATTGGGTTGCATGTCCGCCAGATCCCGGCGGGCGCATGAGCGGATGGCTCGCTGGCGGCGCGGCGGCCGGTGAGAGTGTGGATGTGGAGGGCCCTTCGGGCGAGTGTTTCTACGTGCGCGGGAGAGAAGACCAGCCGCTGCTGCTGGTGGGCACGGGCACGGGTCTGGCGCCGTTGTGGGGTTTGGTGCGCGACGCTTTGGGGCACGCGCATCGCGGTCCGATCCACCTGTATAATGGCGCCGTGAGTCCGGCCGGGCTCTATCTGCGCGAGGAACTCCGCGGACTGGCGGCCCGCTATACGCATCTGGAGTACACGGCATCGGTGCTGGAAGGCGCACCGGATGACGACGCCATCCCGGGCTCGTTGGATAGGTTGCTGAAGTCGCGCCTGCCCAATCTCACCGGCTGGCGTGTGTTTCTCTGCGGCGACACGGCTCTGGTGCAGTCGCTCCGCAAGCAGGTGTTTCTGGCCGGTGCGTCAATGCGCGACATTTACGCCGACGCCTTTGTTCCATTGGCCAGCTAACCCGTCAAAGAAGTCGGGAAGCCCCATGCATTCCGGTTCCGTGTAGGGTGGGCTTCAGCCCGCTACTTCCGCCAGTGGACGGCCGCTGAAAAACAGAAGTCTGCTCGGGTTCTTGCAGGAGAAGGCGCCCGCCCGCGCTACAGTGGAACCGTGCAGTTGAGTCTCAAGGCAGACTATCCGCTTCGTGTGCTGCTGTATCTCGGCACCCGCAGGGGCGAGGTCGTATCTACCGCGCAGATGAGCCGCGTCGACGGCATTTCCAAGCGCCACTTGGTGAGGGTCGTGCAAACGCTGGGTGAGCGCGGCGATTTGCACCTGCCGCCAGGCTGCAACGGCGGCGTCACGCTGGCGAGCGAGCCCCGCGCCATCCGCTTGGGCGAAGTGGTGCGCCGCGCTGAGCCGAACCTGACGCTCGTGGAGTGATTCGAGCCTTCTACCAACACCTGCCCCATTTTGGGCTCCTGTTTGCTAAATAAGAAGTATCTGAACGGCGCGCTCAAGGCCTTTCTCGCTGAACTCGATCGCCATACGCTGGCGGACCTGGTCGCCGGTGAGAGCGGCCGCCGGCTCAGCGAGCGGTCTGTGCAGATCGGATAAGCTCAGGGCATGACGAACATGCTGGCCGAGATAGCCGGCGGACGTACGGATCTGGTTTCGACTATCTCGCCGCTGGGCGCCTGGCCACCGCCATTGACGAGCACGGCACGCCGCTCGTGCAGACCTGCGCATACTGAGTGGAGGCAACCCGGAGGTGCGCCGCCCGTCTCTCTGCGTCGCCGACCGTCACTGTGACATCGTGCACTCCTGGCGGCAGGGCCAGCGCCTTGAGGTTCTATTGCGCGACGCCGGCAAGCCCTGGAGCCAGCCCGGCGAACACGACTTTGGCGCTCTGGCCGCCGACGCGAGCCGAGACAGCGGATGTGGCGACCGCCGGCGGCTCCGCGGGCGCGGATGAAGTCGAGAGCGGCTTCAACCGTGACCTGCGACCCCTCACCGCGAGTTCGAATGACTTTGCCGTTCAGACTCATCAACGGATCGTTCTCGAAGAAGTTCGGACTGGACATCCACTGATCGAATCCGCTGCCCCCCCGGGCTAATCGGACTGTCTGCCCGCACCGGTCTAAGGTGCCACTTCCCGAAGTGCCCGGTGGCGTAACCTGCCGGTCGCAGAGCCTCGGCGATAGTGAGTTCCTGCGGCCGGATCGTGTGGCCCCAGGAGAAACACCCGTAGCGGTTCGGGTGGCGCCCGGTCAGTCCGCTCCCTCGCGTAGGAGAACAAACAGGCGCGGCGGCATAAAAGCGCTCGAACCGCAGTCCCAAAGCGGCCATTTCTTCCAGAACGGGCGTCTTGAGCAGCTTGTGACCGCGGAAGCCGGCGTCGCCCCATCCCTGGTCGTCGGACATGCACGAAATGATGTTCGGCCGTTCACGAGCACCCGCCAGGAGAGCCGGGACTGAGGCGCACACCGCAGACGCCCCCGCGCCGGCCAGCCAGCCGCGCCTGCGCAGTGCTGGCTAGGAGCATTTGTGTTTATGCCTCGCAGGGCAGGCCGGATCTCGGCGTTCCATGCCACAGCACGTTTCCTTCATTCGGACCTCACCGCTAAACGTGTAACGTCACTTATCGTGGACCTCTCGCGGCAAGGGACCGTCGTCCATTGATTTCCTCGGGCTCGGGCTTCTTGCGGAAGACAAATGGTCACCGCGCATGCAGGTTGACGAATCTCACCCAGCCAAACGACTCGGGGGCGTGGAAGGACGTCGCCGGCGGGGCAAGGGGCGACCACGTGCTGCTTTGCCGGTTGGTGATTCCCCTCGTTCGATTCAGATTCAGCCGCCACTGGTCGCCATCGCGCGGCGGCGTGTGAACGGCATCCCGCGCGAAATTCCGGAATGGGATCGCCAGCTCCACAATCCAATGGTCGTCGGCAGGGGATTCGTCCTTTCGCCGCCAGCCCTGGAATGAGGTTCGGCAGCGAACGCACTCCGGTTCCCACGTGGGCGGGCCCTTCCACCAGTCCGTTTTGCAGCGGTTCAGCATGGTTCCGATGGCGTTGACCTCGAAGGTGTAGTAGTTCGCAATCCGTTCAGGGTTGGGGCTCAGGAAGATCTCCACGCAGTCGTCCTGAGAGACTGGCCCGTGCCGTTCGGTGACGTACGCCGAGATGTGCCGGTCGTGGCAGAGATAGCCGACATAGAGATATCTGTCGTCCTACAACATCCGGACCACTGTCGATTCCTCCCCGCCCTCCTTCCAGCGGTTGAACTGGAAGTCGCCGGCAGGCGGAACTTTCCGCCACGCGGGTTCGTCGAGCCGGGCGTCGATCACCACACGTGACGAAGCGCGATAGATGTCATAGCGCGGCTGCGGCTGAGCAACCGCCTCTGCCGCCAGGAGCGCCAAGAGCACAGGACAGGCCAGCAACATGCCCCTGATCAATCGCGTTTCCTCCAGTTCAGAATCTTCAGGGCGTTGGCCCGGTAGATATCCTTCAGCAGCGGCACGGGGAGCTACAGCCCGTAGTAGCGCCACCAAATGCGGCCCGGGATATACTCATCGGCCGTCTCCAGGAGCCGCCACCATCCCTCGTACATCTGTTGCTCGTGGCCCATGTCAGTTCCTAACAGAATCCGGTCCCGGTAACGCGCGAGGAAGCTCCGAGCGGTCCGGGGTTGCCGGCCCAATTCGTAGTCGCGGGCCGAGATGTCGAGGAAGAGATTGGGGAACCGGTCGAGGGCCTTCGCCAGCGCCGCGGAATCGTTTCCCTGGTTGCTCAGGTGACAGAAGATGAACCGCGTCTCGGGGTGCCTGGCCAGCAGGCGATCGCGCATCGCCAGAAGTTCATCGTAGGACCACACGTCCTTGCCAGACACATTGAAGTGCTGGAAATCTGGCGTCCGTTCCTGGTTCGGCCCCAGCGGCTTCCAGCAAGAAGGGCGATCGGCGATATGCACGTTAACAGGTCCGCCAGGTTGTCAGAACCCAGGTAGGACGTGCCGAACTCGCGCGGCGTATACAGTTAACGAACGCGACAACACGCCCGCGTCGATCACATCCACCAGACAACGGCTCAACCGCCAGGCGGAACTCGTCGTGGAAGGGCCAACTGCGAACGGCGATGCTGTTGAGCTCACGCTGCTACCGGCAGGGCCGCCAGCGCCCGTGAAGCAGGGAAGCGAACCACTTCGGCGGTTCGGCTGGCGACGTGAGCGCCATCCGCTATCTGCTGGAGCGCGGCGGGACGCTGGCGGCGCTCGGCGAAAACCTGGGCTTGAATGGCGCGGTTTATCACGGCCATTGGCAGTTGACCCGCTTTCTGCTCGACCGCGGCGCGGACCCGAATCTCCCCGGCGCCGAAATAGGTGAAACGCCACTGCACTTGGCTGCGGCGAAAGGCGCGCCGCGCTACTTGCCGGTGCTGCAAGTGCTGCTGGATTTCAACTCCGACCCCAACCGCAAGACCATTCCCGGCGCGGAAACCGGCGCATTCATGCGGGACTGCCGCACCAAGGGCGAAAGGCCGCTCCACCGCGCCGCCGCCTTCTGCGGCGTCAAGGCCATCGGTCTGCTGCTCGCGGCCGGCGCGGACCGCGAGGCGCGCGACGTCTACGGCGATACGCCGCTCAGTTGGGCGAGTTGGTACGGGCGTCCGGGCGAGATCCTGGAGCCGCTTTGTTACGGCTCGTACCCCGTGAGTTCAGCCTACCGGTCTGACGGCGGTGGCATGGAGGCGTTTCTGCAAGGCATTCCGCATCCGCGCCCGCGCTGAGGTTTTGCCGTACTCTAAACAGATGGGACCTACCGTGGCCGCTGCCAGTGGCGCGGCCCAGACAATACCTACCGGAGAGGAACAGGCGCGCCGCAGTCTGGTGGCGTTAGTGCTGTTGTGTATCGGGCATTTTTTCATCGATACCTACGCGGGTGCGCTCGGAGCGCTGCAGCCGCGGCTGGTGGCCAAGCTGGGGCTCACACTTACCGAAGCCGGCTTTCTCGGCGGCGCGCTGATCTTCGCCTCTTCCCTTTGCCAGCCGCTGCACGGCTACTGGTCTGACCGCTACGGTACGCGCATGTTCAGCGTGCTGACGCCGGCGCTGTCCGGTCTCGGGATTTGCCTGCTCGGCTCGGCGCCCAATTACGCGTCGCTGTTTGCGTGCGTGTTGGTCGGCGGCGCGGCCATCGCGGCGTTCCACCCGCAAGCCTCCTCGCGCGTCACCCGCGGCGTCACCGCTTCGCGCGGCACGTGGATGGCGGTGTTCATCAGCTCCGGCACGCTCGGCTTTGCGCTCGGGCCCACCTACTTTTCCTACGCTCCCGAGTGGTTCGGACTGGAACATCTCTACTGGGCCGCGATTCCCGGTGTTTTATGCTCCGTCATGCTGTGGTTCTATCTGGAGCCGGAGCCCGTGGACGAGCACCGGCGCGTGAGCGGGTTTGAACTCGCACCGCTTCAGGCGGCTTGGCGGCCGCTAACGATCCTGTATTTCTGCGTGTTTATCCGCAGCATCGTGCAGGTGACCTACGCGCAGTTGCTGCCGCTCTACTTACATCGTGAGCGCGGCATGTCCGTCGGCGAAGCGAATCTGCTGCTGTCCGGCTACCTCGCCTGCGGGGCGATCGGGGGCTTCACCGGCGGCTGGCTCAGCGACCGCATTGGCGGCCGCTGGGTCATCATGCTCTCGATGATCGGCGCGGTGCCGTTTCTCCTCTTGTTCTTCGGCCTCTCGGGTTGGCTGTCGATGGCGGCGCTGCTGGCCGGCGGCTTGATGTTGTTGTTCACCATTCCCGTAAACGTGGTGATGGCGCAGGAACTCGCGCCCGGGCAAAGCGGCACGGTGTCGGCTTTGATGATGGGCTTTGCTTGGGGGCTGGCGGGCCTGATCTTCATTCCGCTCACGGGCTGGCTATCGGATCAGTTCGGCATGCACGCTTCGCTTCGCGCGCTGGCACTGTTCCCGTTGATCGGGTTTTTCCTCGCGCGGATGCTGCCGAAGGAGACGCGCCGTCGTGCCTGAGCGCGCGGTCTGCCTTGTCAGTGGTGGACTGGATTCGGCCACCTGCCTGGCTTGGGCCCGCCGCCAAGGCTGGGAATGCTACGCGCTGTCGTTTGACTACGGCCAGCGCCACCGGCAGGAACTCGAAGCGGCCGCGCGCGTGGCCGCGGCGATCGGGGCCGAACGCCACGTCACGGCCCGCATTGACCTGCGCCAATTCGGTGGCAGTGCGCTGACGGCCGAGATCAACGTGCCCAAGCACCACAGCGTGGAAGAGATGGGGCAGGGCATTCCCATCACCTACGTGCCCGCGCGCAACACCATTTTTCTTTCGTTCGCGCTCGCCTGGGCGGAAACGCTCGGCGCCGGCCACGTGGTGATCGGCGTCAACGCCATCGACTATTCGGGTTATCCAGACTGCCGCCCTGAATACGTTGCCGCCTTTGAGCGCATGGCCAACCTCGCCACGCGCGCGGGCGTGGAGGGAAATACGCCGCTTCGGATTCATACGCCGCTGATCGAATTGAGTAAGTCCGGCATTATCCGCCTTGGCGTCGACTTGCGCGTTGACTTCTCACTTACCCGCTCCTGTTACGACCCATCGCCCGACGGCCACGCCTGCGGCGCTTGTGACTCGTGCCTCCTTCGCCTCCGCGGCTTCGCCGATGCCGGCCTTCCCGACCCCCTCGCCTATGTGGATCGCTGAACTGTTCTACTCGGTGCAGGGCGAAGGGCTCCTCGCCGGCGTGCCCTCATTGTTCATCCGCACCTCCGGCTGCAATCTCCGCTGCACCTGGTGCGATACGCCCTACACATCGTGGAACGCCGCTGGTAAACATCTGACGCTCGATGCGGTGATGGACTATACGCTCGCGCACTCGCGCGGCCATGTGGTGCTGACGGGCGGCGAACCCCTGCTCGCCCCCGAACTCCCCGAGCTCTCGCGCCGCCTGCGCGCTGCGGCCCAGCACATCACCATCGAGACCGCGGGCACGGTGTGGGCCGAGGGCGTTGACTGCGACCTGATGAGTCTGAGTCCGAAACTGCGGCACGCAACGCCCGTAGGCACCGAGTGGGAAGCGCGCCATGAAGAACTGCGCCGCCGCCCTGACGTGGTGCGGCGCCTGATGCACGCAGCCGGCGAGTATCAGTTCAAGTTTGTCGTTCGTGACGAAGCAGACCTTGCCGAAGTGGATGAGTGGGTGCGCGACACCGGCGCCGGGCGCGGCCGGGTGTTGCTGATGCCGGAAGGCACGACGGTGGAAGCCATGAACGAACGCGGCGCTTGGCTGGGGGAGGTGTGTAAGCGCACCGGCTATCGCTTCGCGCCCCGCCTCCATATCTACCTCTACGGCAACCGGCGCGGGACGTAGTATCCTGGTAGGTAATCGTGAGTGAACAAGAAGACCTCAAAGCGGAACTCGAACGCCTCAAAGCCGAAAACGAGGCTCTCAAGGTAGTAAAGAAAACCACCGGAAGCATGAGCTTCAAGGTGAGCGAAAAGGGCGCTGTATCGGTCTACGGCCTCGGCCGTTTCCCGGTAACGCTCTACAAGGAACAGTGGGATAAGCTGCTGGCAGCCAGCGAGCAGATCAAGACGTTCATGCAAGAGAACGCCTCCAGCCTCAAGCTCAAGGAGCAGTAACGTAGGCGGGAAGCGGCCGCAGCGAACCTAAATTGCTGCCCCAGGGCCGATCCGCAGTTCTTCAAACTCGCGTATCAGGCTGTAATCCGTTTGGACGCTGGCGATGCTTTCGCCTCGTTGTTCAATGGTCGGCTCGGTGGCATTGCCATGGTGTGCTGAGCCATCCAGGTACCCGATGCGGGCCGGATCGATGCCCATGATGCGGCAGCAGGTGGCGTCCACGGCACGCAGGTCCGCCCCCATCACCAGCACGCCCGTTGGCTTGGGGGTGCCCTGTGCCGGCCCATTTCCCTCCATGCCGACAATGCCGTCGACGATGGCAAAGCTGTTGCCAAACACCCGGTTCAGCTCCACAATCGAACGGTGCATGCCCAACATATGGAGCGTGTTCTTGGGCCAGCCGTAGATCGTACCCGGCACCAGCCCGAAGAAGTTCTTCATCGCCAGCGTGGCGCCTGCCCAATGATGAGTTTTCATCTTGGGGATCGAAACGATCAGTTCCGCTCGCAGAGCCGTGTTGGGAAAGTAAAACTCCGGTTCGCCGGCAAAGTTGGTGATACGCGAAACATCGTCGCGGTTGAAATCGACGAACCGCGAATCGAAACCTGCGAGCAGTCCGCGGTAGCCGGCTTCTTCGGCGATCGTACAGGTGTCGCGCCGGTGCCCAGGCCCCTCGCCGATGATCACTTAGGCCGCGCCGAGCGAGGAGAAGGCGTCAAAGGCGGCAGCTACCACGGCGACGTCGGTGTTAATCACCGTGCCCGCGTCAAATTCCACTAGATGCGGCTTGAGCAAGACGCGCTTGCCTTTGACGGTAAGTCCGCAGATCTTGATGCCCTCGACAATTCGCTTGGCCAGTTCCTGGGATTAGTCCGCCGCGCGGAGAATCGCCACGGGGGAGCGCGGACCGCCGCGGTCGAACAGACCGCGCGGGCCTGCCCCGTACCGTTACCGGTCGACCGCAAAGCCCGCGGCACACACCGAGGCGCTGGCGGCCATCAAGTGGCGGCGGCTGGTCGGTTTGTTCATGCCAGGGGTTGGTCCTTGAGGAGTTTCCAATGGCCGCCGGCGCTGCCGAGTTCGGCAATGGCTGCCACCATGATGTCGTCGTTTGCAAGCGGCGGTGGTGGCGGTTCCTGACCCGTGATTTGCGCAGGCCGAGCGTCAGCCACGCATGCGTCACCGGGGACGGATCTCCCGCGGCCAATTTTCTGGCCAAGTCCGCCGATTCGCGGGAGGGTGTGCCTACTTTGTGACGATGGAAAAGCCTCGTTGAATCAGCGGCATAGATCCGCTGGCAGCCTTTCGGGCTGAAGCAAAGGACCGGGATATGATCATATCCCAGGCTTTCGGGTCAGTTGTCGTTGGCCACTTTCAGCTCGGCGAGGTG
>VFZP01000249.1 GCA_016871115.1 Acidobacteriota bacterium | reverse complement strand
GTGGGAGAGTGAGCACGGCGGCGCAGCGTGGATCGCACTTCTGGAGTGAGCTCGATGGTCGAGACAGGGCGTGCCATGGCTAAGCATGGCACACTTCCGACGTTATTTGAATGCAATTCAATTACAGCATACTAGCTCGTGGGCATAGCCCATCACGCGGGCCAGTTCTTCCAGCCGCTCCGGTCTGCGCCAGTCCCCCGGATCGTCCGCTCGCCGCGCCCGGCATACCGGCCACGGCACTTGGCGCGGCCACAAAAACAATCCGCCCATCTTGCTCACGTGTACCGGCAGGTTTCTCGCCCGTCGTGGATGCAATCGGATTGCAGATGCGGCAAACTCCGCCAGCCAACCGAACTGCTGCGTGATGTCGGTGGCGGGCTTGGCGGTGGTCAGCAATCGGGGTCCTTCCCATACCATCGGACTCGCCGCATCCCGCCGTGCTAAGACGGAGAACCCAGCCACGCCACAGCCGCACCTTACCGGAACGGCCCGTGCTGCCGGCTGTTGCGTTAAGATAACAGTCGTGGATCAAGACTCCGGGGTGCGTCAACAGGTAAAGGTGACCATCCTCAATCAAAGCTTCACCCTCTTAACCACTGGAAATCCGCGCGAGATGCTGGATCTCGCCCACCAGGTGGACGACCTCATGACGTCCATCTCTCGCAAGTCGCCGAATCTCGACTCCACGCGCGTTGCCGTGTTTGCCTGCCTTCACCTCGCCGATCAACTCCGCAACCAGCCGCTCACATCCGCCGTGCCGGAAGAGCGCGTTCGCGAGTTGGCGCAGTTGTTGGACGAAGCTCTCAGCTAATCACCCCGCGCGCGTCAGTTTGCAAATCACTTGCAAAAGACTTGACAACGGATCATTTTGATCGTAATTTAGACTGGAGGGTTCCGCTGGTGGCGATTCCACTCCGGAGCCTCGCCAATACTGCATTCTCGCTTGACGGGAGAAGTGTGTCTTGTCTCAGAAAACCCGGCCCGGTTTCGCCCGCTTCAGTCGCAAACTGTTAGCACCGTTGTGCCTCTGGGCTGCCGGGTCGATCGAGGCGCAAACAGCAGCGGCGCTGCTTCGCGGTACGGTGCTCGATCCCGCTCGCTCTACCATGCCTGGCATCGAAGTGGTAGTCTCGCCGAAAGACAAAGGCGCGGCGCAATGCGCCATTACCGGGCCAGACGGGACCTTTGCCATTCCGCTCCCGCCGGGCGCCTACACGGTGCGCATCGCGGTTCAGGGCTTTGCGCTATGGACATCGAACGTTGAGTGGAAAGCCAACGAGGCCGCGCCGCCGCTCGAAGCCGTGTTGCAACTCGGTGGCTCGCGCGAAGTCGTGACGGTGATCGAGCGCGGCGGCTACCTCACGCGCGCGGCCAGCAGCCTGAAGACCACCGTACCGCTCCTGGATGTGCCGCAGTCGGTCGCCGTCGTCAACCGCAGCTTGATTCGCGACCTCTCCATGCAAAACATGGCCGACGTCGTGCGCTACGTGCCCGGCATCACCATGGCCCAAGGCGAAGGTCATCGCGACGCGCCTGTAATCCGCGGTAATGCCACCACGGCAGACTTCTTCGTCAACGGCGTGCGCGATGACGTGCAGTACATCCGCGACCTCTATAACGTGGAGCGCGTCGAAGCCATCAAGGGCGCCAACGCCCTCACGTTCGGGCGCGGCGGTGGCGGCGGCATTCTCAACCGCGTCACCAAGCAGGCCGAGTTCTTCCCCGTGCGCGAGTTGTCGCTCCAGGGAGGCACCTATGGCAACCGACGCGGCAATGCGGACTTCGGCCATCAATTCGGAGACCGCGTGGCAATACGGCTGAACACGCTGTATGAAAACTCCGACAGCTTCCGGCATGACGTCAACCTGGAACGTTACGGCATCGCGCCCGCCGTTTCGTTCAAGCCGGACACCCGCACCTTGCTGCGCTTCAACTACGAGTACTTTCACGACGGCCGCGTCGTCGATCGCGGCGTGTCTTCGGTGAGCGGGTTACCGATGGCGATTCATCGCTCTACCTTCTTCGGCGACCCCGGGGCCAACTACTCGCGCGCCGGCGTGCATCTCGGCTCGGCCTCCCTCGAACGGCAGTTCGGCGGCTGGCTGCTGCGCAACACCACGATGGTTGGCGACTACGACAAGTTCTACCAGAACGTGTTTCCCGGCGCGGTAAACGTGGCCCAAGCAGCGGTCTCGATCTCGGGTTACCACGATGCCACCGGCCGCCGGAATTTCTTCAACCAGACCGATTGGAGCGGCGGCTTCTCAACTGGCGCGCTGCGCCATACACTCCTGATTGGCTCTGAATTCGGGCGCCAGTCCACGGCGAACTTCCGCAATACCGCCTTCTTTGGAACCGCCACTTCGATCCTGACGCCACTCACGCAAACCAATCGCAGCTTCGATGCGGTCTTCCGCCAGACCGCCACCAGTCCAGACAACTCCACGCTCAGCCGCATCGCCGCCGTCTTTGTGCAGGACCAGATTCACCTGAACCGCTTCGTCCAGATCGTCACCGGCCTCCGCTTCGACGCCTTCCGGCTCGATTACAACAATCGCCGCGTAGCCGGTGAGCGTCTCAACCGGCCAGATAATCTCATCTCGCCTCGCCTCGGCCTCGTGCTTAAGCCCGCCGCCGCCGTGTCGCTCTACGCCAGCTACAGCGTGAGCTGCCTTCCAAGCGCGGGCGACCAGTTCACTGCCCTCACCGCCACCGCCCAATCGCTGCGGCCCGAGCGCTTCAACAACTACGAAGCCGGCGCCAAGTGGGATGCCGCCAAGCGCCTCAGCATCACTGGCGCGGTCTATCGCCTCGACCGCAACAACTCGGTCTCGCGCGACCCCAACAACCCCGCGGTGCTGCTGCAAACCGGCAGCCAGCGCTCGAACGGCGTGGAGATCAGCGCCAACGGCTCACTCACCTCGCGCTGGCAAATCACCGGCGGCTACGCGGTGCAGAAGGCGTTCATCAGTTCGCCCACCACCGCCGCCGTACTCGGCGCCCTCGTACCGCTGGTGCCGCGCTACAGTCTGTCGCTTTGGAACAACTACAACGTCAGGCGCCGCTTCGGTGCAGGCCTCGGGCTCATCCGCCAGTCCATGATGTGGGCCGGGATCGACAACACCGTGCGCCTGCCCGGATTCACTCGTGCCGACGCAGCAGTGTTCTACCGCCTCAGTGAATTTCTGCACCTGCAGGCGAACCTCGAAAACGCCACCAACGTGAATTACTTCCCCACCGCGCACAGCAACACGAACATTCTTCCCGGCTCGCCACGCGCGCTGCGCGTGGGATTGACCGCACGCTTCTAGTTCACAAACTGGTTCGTATAACAGCGCTTCACGTCGGGCGCCTGCTTCCGTACGTTCTCCATCGTCTCGCCCAGCACGCGCACCACGGCCTCTGCCGCCTCATGTTCCAGCACGCCGTCCGGCGAGTACATATCTTTGCTCGCCGCCAGCGCTGCGATGTAAAGCTTCAAGTCCGGCCCACGCAGATTCGCCGGCATCTTGGCGGCGATGTCGTCCGCCGAATGCTCTTGGATCCAGGCCAGGGTCCGGCGCATGGCGCGCGCAAGGCGCGAGGCGAGCAACTGGTTCTTCTCCACCCAAGGCGTCTGTGAGTACAGCACCGCCGCCGGATACGTCGTTACGCCGTAGACGTCTTTCACCCCCGCCATGCTTTGCGTGTGCGCCAGCACGCGTAGTTCGCCGCGGCGCGCGCGAAGCTGCGAGATGGCCGGCTCGGCCATCACCGCCGCGTCCACCTTGCCCGCCTCCATCGCCGCCACCGCGCCCGCCGCCATGCCGATGCCGATGGCGCTCACGTCGGTGGGCTTGAGCCCGGCCTTCACCAGCAGATGATTGACCATCAGATGCGTCGACGACCCCGGTGACGACACGCCCACGTTGCGTCCGGCCAGGTCCGCGATCTTTTCAATCGGCTTGCCCGGCGCGGACGGCGACACAATGAGCGCGAGACCCGGATAACGCAGCATCGCCACAAACGATTGCAGCGGCCTGCCCTCGGCAGCCATCTGCACCGTGTGATCGAAGAAGCCCGACACCACATCGGCGCTACCGCCGAACAGCGCTTCGAGCGCCTTGGCTCCGCCGGGAAAATCCTGCAGTTCCGCGTCCAGCCCTTCTTCGCCGAAGTGGCCCAGTTGATGCGCCAGCGTCACGGGCAGGTACACCAGTTGCGCCTGGCCGCCGATGGCGATGCGCACCTTCGGACCCGCCTGAATTGCCGTGGGACCGCCGCAGCCGGCAGCGAGAAGCGAGAGGACCAGCAGTACAGAGCAGACAGCGCGCATGCGAGTCTTCAGTATAGACTCGGGGATGTCATGGCCAGCCGGCGACATTTCCTCGGCGCCTCGTGCGCCGCCGCGGCCGCTCTCGAAGCGGCCGAACAGTGTCCCAAAATCAAGGGCTCGCACGATGCCGCGCTCGCGCTGTTGAAGCCCTCGGCGCGCGACCTGCAACACGGTTTGGAGTTGCACGCGCAGTCTCTCGTTGTTGAGTCTTACGGATTCTCGCCGCGCTCAGCCATCGATGGCGCGGCGATGCGCGAAGCAGTCGATGCGGGCGCGGGCAAAGGGGAACTCGAAGATCTTTCCACCAGGGCGTTGCTCGCCCGCGTGGCGTGGGACCCCGCGCAGCGCGCCGAGTACCTGGCGGCATGGAAAGCTTCGGGGGTGACATGCGTGCTGCAGAACGCGGGCGAAGAGAGCAGTTCCCCGCTCCGCTTGCTCAAGCGTCTGGCTTACCTGACGCACCTCACCGACATGCTGCGCAATCACGTCACGCGCGCCGCCGTGCCCGATGACATCGAAGCAGCCAAGCGCGCGGGCAAGCACTGCCTATACTTCACCGGCAATGGCGTACCGCTTGCGCAGGCGTGGAATTCCGTACCGGAAGAACTGGCCTACATCCGGATCTTCTTCGAACTCGGCATCCGCATGATGCATCTCACCTACAATCGCCGCAACGTGCTCGGCGATGGGTGCGCGGAAACAGCCAACGCGGGTCTGAGCGATCTCGGCCGCGCCGCGATTGCGGAGATGAACCGCGTGGGCGTGATCGTCGACATCGCGCACTCGGGCTGGCGCACGAGTCTCGAAGCGGCGAAGGCTTCTTCGAAGCCGGTGGTGGCCAGCCACAGCAGCGCCGCTGGGCTGCATCATCACATCCGCGCGAAGCCCGACGAGGTCATTCGCGCGCTGGCGGACTCGGGCGGCTACGTCGGGGTCTTGAGCGTCGCCTCGTTCCTCGGCGGCAGCGCCGATCTCCATCAGATGCTGAATCACATTGACTATCTGGTGAAGCGCTTCGGCGCGCAGCATGTGGCCATCGGCACTGATCTTGCCTACATTCCCTCGAGTGCCAGCGCCGAGTATCAACGGGCCGGACGGCGGCCCAAGTCGCGCCCTGGATACGAATCGTTGTGGCCGCCGGGCGCGCTCGACAACCGCTCGCATCCCAGCCTCGCATGGATCAACTTCCCGATGTTCACCGTCGGCATGGTGCAACGCGGCATTCCCGATGACGCGATCCGTCAGATCCTGGGCGGCAACGTAATGCGCGTAGTCCGCGCCGCGTGGCCCACCGCGCAGACTATCGCCGGGTGAGGATCAGGTGGCGCACATCGGCCACGGGGCCGCCGGCCAGCTTCACGGCGCGCAGCGTCAACAGCCCGCGGCTCTTCTCCAGTTTGATCACGCCGAGCCGCAGTGGACGGAAGTCTTTCGCATAGGACTCGGTGCCGCGGTCCGTGCGATCTTCCTTCATGCCGTACAGTGGCGGATCATGCTTGTCGCGCAACGTAGTCTCGATGCGCGCCACGCCGAAGCTCAGTTCGATCGTCGACCCCGGATGCGACGTTGTGTGATGCATGACGGCTTCATACTCGCCGGCTTGCGCTACCTCGATGTCCCAGGTGATGCGGCCATCCGTGGACTTCCAATGAGTGAAGTACGAACTGTTCGGCGCGCGGTTGCTGCGCTGGATGCCCCCCGTTGACTCACCGTCGCGCGCGGGCAGATACGTGAGCGGTGTATGGCCCACCGGATACGGCCGCGTATCCTTGCCGGTGACAGGGAGCATTTCGCGGGTCCACTCTTCGACGGCCTGCTGCAGTCGCGTGACCATGGCGGGGTTGGCCGCCGCAACATCCGCCGATTGGCCCGGATCCTTCAGCATGTCGAACAGGTGGCCATCCGCATCGAGGCGATACTGCTGCGTACGCACACTCACGCGCTTGTTCCACAGCGAGAAGATCATGCGGTCCGGCCAGTTCGACGCGTCGCCTTCGCCGCGCAACAGCGGCGCGAGACTCTTGCCGTCGAGCGGTTTCGTGGACTTCAGCGGCACACCGGCCAGTTCAGTCAACGTGGGCAGCAAATCGATGGCCCCGGCAATCCGCGCAATCTTGCGGCCACGGCCGATCTGGCTGGGCCAGCGCACAAACAGCGGCGAACGCACGCCGCCTTCATCCACTTGCCCCTTGCGCCCCTTCATGCCGCCATTCCAGCGCCAACTGTTCGGACCGTTGTCGGAGAAGTAGACGACGATGGTGTCGTTGTCGAGCTTCAGGTCTTTCAACTTCGCCAGCACGCGCCCGACGTTCCAATCGATGTTCTCCACCATGGCCAGCGCGGCGCGCGTCATGCCCAGATCCTCCTGCGCGGGATTGGTGGCCTTCAGCTTGGGCTCGAAGTTCGCAAACTTCGCGTAGAACTTGTCGGGCACCTGCATGGGCGAGTGCGGCCTGTTCAACGGCAGGTAGCAGAAAAACGGCTTGGCGCGGTTCTGTTCTATGAAGGAGAGCGCGTGATCCGTGAGGTCGTCGATGATGAAGCCCTTGCCGCGCGTGAGGCGGCCGTTCTGATCCATCTCGGTGTCGAAGTAGTGCGCCCAGTGGCCAGACGTGAAGCCGTAGTATTCATCGAACCCGCGGGCGTTCGGATGATAGGGATGCTGCGAGCCGTTGTGCCATTTACCTAAAGCCGCTGTAGCGTAGCCCGCGCCGCGGAAGGTCTGCGCGATGGTGCGTTCATCGAGGTTCAGCCGCTCCTAGCCGGTGCTGACGCCGCGCACGCCGCCGCGCGGATGATAGCGGCCGGTGAGGAACTCGGCGCGCGTGGGTGCGCAGACGGCGCACACAAAGAAGCGGTCGAACAGAACGCCCTCACGTGCAATCGAGTCCAGGTTCGGCGTTGCGAGATTGGTGTTGTCGTGGATTGAATAGTCGCCTCAGCCGGAGTCATCCGCGAGGATCACGATCACGTTTGGGCGCCGCCGCGTTTGGGCGGCGAGCGGAGCAACGGCCAAAGAAGCGAGCAGGGACCGGCGGGTGAGTGACATGTTCAGCCTTCTTAAGATACTCTGAGGCGGTGCTGACCCGGCGCTCATGGCTGGCCTCCGCTGCCGCCTCTTCGCTTGCCGCCGCGCCAAGCCGCGCCAAGCCCAACCTGCTGGTGATCCTCGCCGACGATATGGGGTTTGCCGATGCCGGCTGCTACGGCAGCAACATCCAAACTCCCCATCTCGACCGGCTTGCCGCAGGCGGCCTCCGCTTCTCGCAGATGTACTCCACCGCGCGCTGCGGTCCTTCGCGCAACTGTATCCAGACCGGCTACTACGCGCAGCAGAATGCCTGCGAAGTCATGACACCTGGCAACATCCCGGCGTGGACCAAGTTTGCGCCGGAGCATCTGAAGCCGCTCGGCTACCGGAGCTACCACGTCGACAAGTGGCACATCAAATTCAAGCCGGTGGCCGGCGCCGGTTATGACCGCTCGTACTGCCTGCTGGATCAGGACCGCTTCTTCACGCCGAAGCAGCATCTGCTCGATGACCGGCCGTTGCCTGCCGTGAAGCCCGAAGAGGGCTTCTATGCGACGCGCGCGCTGGCCGATCACGCCGTGCGCATGCTGAAGGAACACAACGCGGCGGACCCGTTCTACATGTACCTTGCGTTCACCGCGCCGCACTTCCCGCTGCATGCGCTGCAGGAGGACATCGACCGATATCAGGATGCATTTGCCGATGGCTGGGACGCGGCGCGCGAGCGGCGTCATGCGCGGCTGAAGCGCATGGGGCTGGTGAACTGCCCGCTCTCGGCGTTGGAGCCAGCGATGCGGCCGGCATGGAACACTAAGGATGCGGAATTGATCGGGCAGATCGGTCCAGGCGAAGTGACGGCCGCCGTGCCGTGGTCTTCGCTCACGCCGGAGCAGAAGAAGTTCCAGCGGCTGAAGATGGCGATTCATGCGGCGATGATCACGCGCATGGATACCGAACTCGGGCGGGTGCTCGATCAACTGAAGGCGATGAAGGCGCTGGACGACACGATGATTCTGTTCGTGTCGGACAACGGCGCGAGTTCTGAACAACTGATCCGCAACGACGGGCACGACCCCAACACGCGGCCTGGTTCCGGCGCCTCGCACTTGTGTTTGGGACCGGGTTGGGCCGGCGCGTCGAACACGCCGTTCCGGCTGCACAAGAGCTGGGTACATGAAGGCGGCATCTCGTCGCCGATGATTGCGCATTGGCCCGCGGGCATTCGCGACAAAGGCAAGATCCGCCACACACCCACGCACTTTGTGGAAGTCGTGCCGACGTTGATCGACCTCGCCGGCGGCAACGCGCAATCGGCTGGTGAAGGCGCGCCGCCGTTTGCCGGACGGAGTTTTGCGCCCGCGTTCGAGAAGCACGGCACCATCCAGCGCGAATGGCTCTATTTCAACCACTCGAACAATCGCGCGCTGCGCATGGGCGAATGGAAGATTGTCGCGGCCGGCAAAGACGCGCCGTGGGAAATGTACGATCTGCGCCGCGACCGAGGCGAGCAGAAAAATGTGATCGCCGAGCATCCCGCCAAAGCGCAGGAGATGGCTGCGATCTGGCAACGCCAGGATGCGGATTTTGTTCGTTCGCGCGAAGCTGCACCGCCTTCGTCGAAGGCCAAACTTTGACGACACTCAGATGGACGGCACTCGTGCTCGCGGCGTTACCGGCCGCGGCTGAATATGCCCACGTTCGCGGCGCGCGGCTCTACTACGAAGTGCACGGCGCGACGGATGCGCCGCCGCTGGTGTTGTTGCACGGCGGGATGCACTCAGCAGCAGCGTCGTTTGCCAAGCAGATCCCGGAGTTCGCGCGCACGCGGCGCGTGATCGCGATTGAGCAGATGGGGCACGGACACTCGCCCGATGTGGCGGGGCGCGCCCTGTCCTATGAAGGAATGACGGAGGACACCGCGGCGGTGCTGAGGCACATTGGCATTCGCGAGGCGGACGTCGTTGGGTGGAGCAACGGCGGGCAGATTGCTCTGCGGCTTGCGTTCACGCATCCGGACCTGGTGCGGCGCGTGGTGGCATCGGGCGTGGGCTTCGGCGCGTCGCCGGCGATGCGCGCGAGGCTCGCGGCGGCGGATGTGACGGCGTTCTTTCCAGCGGCGCAGGCGGAGTATGCGAAGGTGTCGCCCGATGGCGCGGCGCATTGGAAGGTGTTGGGGGTGAAGTGCCGCGCGAT
>VFZP01000248.1 GCA_016871115.1 Acidobacteriota bacterium | reverse complement strand
AAGTGATGGAGCACCCCTTCCCAGCCTTGCCCAGCGTCGCGCCAAGCCGTGCCCCCGCCGTCCAATTGCTTCGCCAAATCCTGGACGCCCTTGCTCCGCCGCAGCTTGAACAAGTAGCACAATTGTCCGTCGCTTACGTTCGAAAGCGGCTGGGTACGATTGGGATCGTCTGTCTGGTGTATCTGGTGGGCGCGGGCGGGCTGCTGTTGGGCATGCGCTCAAGGACGGTGGAGCATGTGGCCCGGCGGTTCTTTTCCGAGGCGGGGTTGCCCATTGAGAAAGCGCTGAGGACCGAAGTGCTGGCTCTTCAGGGGGCGGCGTTCGCCGCGACGTGGCCGCAGCCCGAGGACCAGTTCGTGGAAGCCATCGCCCGGCAGCGGAAGGGCGCGACCGGGCGGTACCGGACATACCTGGTGGGCCGCGAGATCGATCCCGAAGTGGTGCGGCGGTTGAGCGGGCGGCTCCAGTGCGAGGTGATCCCGCTGGCGGCCGCGGGCCTGGCACGTGGACTCGCGGACGGCAAGGCCAAGGAGACGCTGCGCGAGATGGAGGAACCGTTTGTGACGCGGACGGATCCGCATGACGAGTCCCGCGCGGTAACGGACCCCACGTGGTTCTCCGGGCGCGGCGCGACGCTGGATGAGTTGCCCGCGACTCTGCGGCAGGGGCAGCATCTGGGCGTGTTCGGGCTGCGGAAGATCAGGAAGACGTCGCTGCTGAGCCAGCTTCGGCTGCGGACGATCGATGTGCCGGTGGTGCGGCTGGATTGCCAGGCGTATGAGCAGGTGGCGGCGGATCTGCTGCGCGAGATTCTGACGCGGCTGCGGGGGGGGTGGCGCGGCTTCAGACGGGAAAGCGGCTGCGTGACCAAGAGCGCGGCGGCGGCGAGAACCTGAATCAGCTCCGCGACCAACTGGTGGCGCTGCATGAGCAGTGGAAGAAGACGAGCAGCGAGCGGTTCATCGTGATTCTGGATGAGATCGATAAGTGGTTCCCGGACCGGCGCGACGCGGCGAACGAGGCGGCGCTGGTGGACTATGTGAAGCTGTTCCGCATTCTGCGCGCGGTGGCGCAGGAGCGGGGCAGCGGGATGCTGTCGATTCTGGTGGCGGCGTACCGGCCGGATGTGAACCGGCAGAATCTGCTGCGGGAGGCGACGGGCGAGAATCCGATGTACCTGTTGTATCAGGAGAAGTTCGTGGGGTATTTCGGTGAGGACGAGACGCGGAAGATGATTCGCGAGATCGGGCAGTGGAAAGAGATAGAGTGGACGGACGAGGCGCTGGAGGTGGTGTGGCGCGAGTGTGGCGGGCATCCGATGCTGTCGCGGTTTTTGACGAGCGAGGCTTGTGAGCAGGGGTCGCGGAAGGAGGTGGGGGCGGAGGATGTGGCACGGGTGGCGGCGGAGGTGCGGGGGAATTGGCGGAAGCATCGAATTGGGGTGTATTTCGAGGAGTCCGCTTGGAAGACGTTGCGGGAGGAGGAGCGGGTGGCGCTGATCGGGTGCGTGCGGGGAGGGACGGCTAGGCTCGAGGAGTGGGATGAGGCGATGGTGAGCCTGGAGCATTTTGGGTTGATTGAGCTGGTGAGTGGTGGTGGGGCGTTGGTGAATGGCGGGTTGTTGCGGGATTGGCTGTTGGCTCGGACAGAGAGGGCATCGTAGTGGAAGAGTTGAACCCGTTCAATTCGTCGCAACCCGGCCATCGGTTCGTTGGATATGCGGGCGAGTTGCGGAAGATCATGAGCGGCTTCCTGAACCGGACCTCGAAAATACTCTTCCACGACCGTGGCTATTGCGGTGGTGGTGGATTCGTCTTGGTCTAGCGTTTTGTTTTCGGCCGGGCCTGCTGAGGGTCACCGGCCACTTGCTCCATGAAAACCGAATACTCTTGCGGGCGGGCCTGGCGCGCCCGAAATCCCATGGCGCCTCGCCGGCGCCAATTTGGCGTGCCTCATTGTACGCCCGGCTGCCGCTTCAAGCTGGTCATTTTCATTACAAGGGGTGGCCCTGCCCCTCCGGCCAATTAGGTTGACAACCAAATAGGAACTGCGAGTGAATTGACAAACTCGAAAACCCGATCCTGGTCAACGCCAGTTACGCCCGCGTTCGCGCGTCGCCGACAATTGCGAAGCCGAGTAACCCGCAATGCTCGGCACCGTCAATTTCTGCCCTGGCTTGATCAGGTTCGGGTTCGAGCCGATCACCTGCTTGTTCGCGTCATACAGGATCGGCCACAACAGCACGTCGTTCCACTTGCGCCCGGCGATGACTGAAAGGCTATCGCCCGAAACTACCGTGTACAAGTTACCGCCACCGTTGACGGGCGGCTTGCCGGCGCCCCGCCTGCGCCCGCACCAGCGCCGGGTGGCGTGCCGATGGACACCTGCGACTCGGCGGTGGGCACGCCCTGGCAAAGCGAATCCGTCGTGTTGATCACCTGCGGCTCATACCGCGCCGGCAGCTTGCGCGCCCAGTGCGACACATTGCGGAACGTCTGGTTCACTATGCTGGTTTCCTTCACCGCCTTCCACTCCGTGCCGTCGCTGCCGCTGCCGGTGAACTCGTGGATGCCGTAGGTGCTGTGCGCCGCGTTGCCGCGATACAGGAAGATGTGGCCGCCATTCCAGATCAGATACAAGCCCTCTTTCGGCTTGCCGGTAAACTCCTTGCTCTCGTTCAACCCGAACAGGTTTGCCAACAGGGTGGCGCGAGAGACTACTTCATGGTTGCCCGCCGTGCCCGCGCCCAATGCGACCGCCAAGTTTGGCCCGGCATTCGACAGCACATCGCACGACACATCGAACAGCGCCATGGGAAAGGTGGTGCAGTCCATGCCGCGCATTTTCGGGTCCGTCTCCAGGACACTGCCGTAGCGGAAGTAGCGGCCGCCGGCGAACTGCTCGTATTCAAGGAGCCGCCCGATCTGGGTCTTGGTGTAGGTGAACGGCGTCCAGTCGGTGCGAAACCCCATGGTGGTCATCATGCCGTAGTAGCGCCGCACAGGCGTCATCAGCCAAAGCGGGTTCGACTCCAGGTAGTCCGCCGCTTGCGGTGCCAAGCTGGCCTCCAGCCACGTATGCACTTCTCCGCCCCACACCTGGAGCTTCTTGTAAACTCCCGACAGCGCCACCAGCGAACGGCGCGTGAAGCCGCCTGTGACGTCCACAAAGTTGGCCCGGCGCCGATACACCAAAACACGCGATGGCCCGCCGGAATCTCGCCGCGGTAGTTCAACTCGTAGTAGCGCCGGTCTTTCGCGCCGCTGGGCACGTTGTTGCCGTAGACGATTTCGTCAAATTCGATTGCCTTCGTTGCCGCCATACCCTGAACTCGCATTCCACCGGCCATACAACTCATGGCTTGCCCGGCAGACGAAAAACGGGCGAACGAAATTCATTGAGAATTTGGCCCCCGGCCCCGCGCTGCAACTGTGAGGAGCAACCAGCAATCATCATGGCGGCAACAGCAGCGGCAGCAACGGCGGCGCGCGATAATGCGCTGCAGGCGGCGGTATCGCAGATTGAAAAGCAGTTCGGCAAGGGCGCTGTGCTGCGGATGGGGTCGGCCGAAGTGCAGCCGGTGTCCACCATTTCTACCGGGTCCTTGGCGCTCGATACGGCCCTCGGCGTGGGCGGCGTGCCGCGCGGGCGCGTGGTGGAAATCTACGGGCCCGAGTCGTCCGGCAAAACCACGATCGCGCTACAGATCATCGCGCAGGTGCAGCGCGAAGGCGGCACGGCGCTGTTCATCGACGCCGAACATGCGATGGACCCTACCTACGCGCGCAAGCTGGGCGTGAACCTCGATGACTTGCTGGTGTCGCAGTCGGACCACGGCGAGCAGGCCCTGGAAATCGCCGCCTCCCTCATCGCCACGCAAACCATCGACGTCTGCGTGGTGGACTCCGTTGCCGCCCTGGTACCCAAGGCCGAACTCGAAGGCGAGATGGGCGACAGTTTCATGGGGCTGCACGCGCGGCTGATGTCGCAGGCGCTGCGCAAACTCACAGGGGTCGTCGCGCGCACCAATACGTGCCTCGTGTTCATCAACCAGATCCGCGAGAAGATCGGCGTGATGTTCGGCAACCCGGAGACCACCACGGGCGGCCGGGCGCTGAAGCTCTACTCGTCGCTCCGGATGGAAGTGCGCCGGGGTCAGGCGATCAAGGAAGGCGACCTCGTGGTGGGCAGCCGCACCAAGGTGAAGATGGTGAAAAACAAGGTGGCCCCGCCGTTCCGCGAAGTGGAACTCGACATGATCCACGGCGAAGGCATTTCGCTCGAAAACGAACTCCTTGACCTGGGCGTGGCGCAGGGCGTGGTGGAAAAAAGCGGGTCATGTTTCAGCTTCCACGGCGACCGGCTTGGCCAAGGCCGCAAATAGGCCCGTCTCCATCTCAAACAGCACGGCAAAACCAAGGGCGCCATCGAGTCTGAACTGCGCACCCGGCTGGGCATGCCTTTGTCAAAAGCTGCTAAATAGGGGGAAATCCGATTGGCGGGCTCGGGTATTTTTGGGCAGACTAGAGATATGAGCCACGCGATCTCCCCCGGCCCCTTGCAATCCGTTGAACAGTGGGACGACTTCGTCAAGTCGCGCTACCGCCCGGATCGCAAGAAGGAAGAGTTTCGCGTTTTCGACGCGTCTTCCCCGCAAGTGGTGAAGGACTTCTACCGGGAGAATCACGCCAAACAAACGCTGGACTTCGTGCTGGCCAAGGAAGCCGGATACCAGTCCCTCAAGAAGGGCCGCATGGGTATCTGGGAGGCGCTGGAGAAGCTGGAAGCCTTGGTGGATGACAGCGACCCCGATACTGACCTCACGCAGATGGAGCACAACTACCAGACCGCGGAGGCCATCCGCAAGGCCGGGCACCCGCGCTGGATGATTCTCACCGGCTTCATTCACGACATGGGTAAGGTGCTGTGCCTGTACGGCGAGCCGCAGTGGGCGGTTGTGGGCGACACGTTCCCGGTGGGTTGCGCCTGGTCAGACTCGATTGTGTTTCACAACTACTTTGAGGCCAACCCGGACCGCGCTCGGCCAGAACTGCAGACTCCGCTCGGCATCTACCAGCAGAACGGCGGGCTGAATCAGGTGCACCTGTCGTTCGGCCACGACGAGTATCTCTACTACGTCACGCGCCCGTATCTGCCGGAACCCGCGCAGTACATCATCCGCTACCACTCGTTCTATCCGGCGCACCGCGAAGGCGCCTACGATTACCTGATGAACTGCCATGACCGCGAGATGTTCGAGTGGGTGCGCAAGTTTAACCCCTTCGATCTTTACTCAAAGAGCGACACGAAGCCTGACGTGAACGCAATCCGGCCCTTCTACGAAGAGCTCGTGTCGGAATTCTTCCCAAAGCAAATCGACTGGTAGCCGCTGCCGGTCACCAGTTTGTAACGTTCGTTCGATAGCCTAGGGAGTGTAGAGCGCATGCCGTCTTCGTCCACCGCCAGTGAACCGTCCGCCGTGCCGGTGGCCGCGCTCGATGACCCGCGCCTGTACCCCAATCGCGAATTGAGCATGCTCAAGTTTCAGCGGCGCGTGATGGAGGAAGCGCAGGACGAGTCCAACCCGCTGCTGGAGCGCGTGAAGTTTCTCTCCATTCTGGGCTCGAACCTGGACGAGTTCTTCATGGTGCGCGTAGCGGGCCTCCAGAATCAGGTGGAGTCCGGGATTCTCGAAACCGGTCCCGACGGGCTAACCCCCGTCAAGACGCTTGAGGCAGTGGCCGTTGAGTTCACGTCGATCATGGACGAGGCGCATCAGTGCCTGGACCGGCTGATTCACGACCTCGCCGAAAACGGCATCCAGATCCTGCAGTTCAGCGAACTGTCGTTCGAACAGCGCGAGTTTGCCAGCCAGTACTTCATGGAGACGATTTTTCCGGTGCTCACGCCGCTGGCGCATGACCCGGGCCGGCCGTTTCCGCACATCTCGAATCTCAGTCTGAACCTGTCGGCCACGATTGAAGACGAAGAAGGCCTGCGTCACTTTGCGCGCGTGAAGGTGCCCGATACGCTGCCTCAACTGGTTCCGCTGCAGACCGGCCGCGTGCGCACGCGGCCCCTGGCGTTTGTGTGGCTTGAGCAGGTGATCCAGGCCAACCTGCGCGCGTTGTTCCCAAGCATGAATGTGGTGGACTCTTACGCCTTTCATGTCACGCGCGATGCCGACACGGCGATTCAGGAACTGGAATCGGGGGATCTGCTGGAGACGGTGGCCGAAGGCGTGCGGCAGCGCCGCTTCGGCGCGGTGGTGCGGCTGCAGGTAGCGTCGAACATGCCCGGCGCGTTGCTGGCGCTACTGAAGGAGAGCCTCGAAGCGGACGACTTCGACGTATTCCGGATGAAGTCGCCGCTCGCGCTCAGCCGGCTGCGGCACCTGTCTTCGCTGGACCGGCCGGAACTCAAGGAAGCCCCCTTTGTCCCCGCGCTGCTGGAAGGCGCGGCCAAAGATGAAGACATCTTTGCCACCATCCGGCGCAACGACATTCTGCTGCACCACCCGTTTGACTCGTTCCAGACCGTGGCTGACTTCATCCGCGCCGCGGCGCGCGATCCGTATGTGCTGGCCATCAAATCCACGCTGTACCGGGTGGGCCGCAACGCTCCCATCGTAGAGGCGCTGCTCGAAGCCAACGAGCGCCGCAAGCAGGTGGCCGTGGTGGTGGAGTTGAAGGCACGCTTTGACGAAGAGTCGAACATTGAATGGGCCCGCGCGCTGGAAAAGCAGGGCGTGCACGTGGTGTACGGGTTTGTGGACCTGAAGATCCACGCCAAGGTAGCCATGGTGGTGCGGCGCGAAGGCGACCTGATCCGCCGGTACGTGCACCTCGCCACGGGCAACTACAACGCCGTGACCGCCGGGCTTTATACCGATCTGGGCCTGTTCACCTGCGACCCCGATATCGGCGCCGATGCCACGGATCTGTTTAACTACCTCACTGCGTACTCCACCAAAACGGACTACCGAAAGCTGGTGCTGGCGCCCATCGCCATGCGCCAGCGGCTGGAGCAGTTGATCGAGCGCGAGATTGCGCATGCGCGCGCCGGCCGCCCCGCGCGGCTCATCTTCAAAGTGAACGCCCTCGCTGATCCACGCATCACGCGGCTGCTCTACGAAGCTTCGCGCGCGGGCGTGCAAATCGATCTGATCGTGCGCGGCATTTGTACCCTGCTGCCGGGCGTGGAAGGTATCAGCGACAACATCCGCGTGCGCAGCATCGTGGGACGGTTTCTGGAACATAGCCGCATTTACTACTTCCACAACGCCGGGCGCGAAGAGGTATATCTCGCCTCCGCGGATCTGATGTCACGCAACATCAGCCGGCGCGTGGAAGTGATGTTCCCGATCGAAAAACCTTCCTTGCGGCAGCACATCCGGGAGCGCATCCTGGCTGTGTATCTCGAAGACAACGTGAAGGCACGCGAGATGACACCCGAGGGCCTCTACCGCCGCGTGCGTCCCGCTGAAGGAGAGTCGGCCGTGAATGTGCAACTGGCACTGCTCCGGGCGCGCACCGGTGTTCGCTGACGGCTCACAGCCCTCCTTCGACGGCAGCCTACTTGATAGTTGACGCTATCACAAGTGACGGGCCGCCCAGCTCGAATGTCAAAGTGGCCCAGTCGCTCGACCAGTCCGCTTCGGGATCGTTCGTGAGACGCTCCATCGCCACCGTGTGCAGACGCCAGCGGGCCGCGCGGTCGAACACCACCACCAGTTTTCCTTCGGCATCCGTCCGTCCGGCTACTTTCATGCCGTGCTCGCGGGCGGTGGCCCACGCCTGCTCCACACGAAGACCCGCGGCGGGCTTGCCCTTCCAGCGCACCGAGAGGGGCAGCGAGTCGCCGGGGCGGAGAGTGAACGGATCGGCCAGCGGGATGAACTCAAGGTCCAGGCCAAAGGCATTCTGCCAGGCGCCGGACGGCTTTTCGCTGACGATCAGCGACTTGGCATGCTTCGTGTAGCGTTCGCGCGAAGGCTTGGCCGCCCCGCCATGCGCGCGGCGCCATTCAATCACATGCTCCAGACCTTCTTCCTTAAGGTAGGAGTCAAACTTCACCGGATCGAGCGACAGATGATTAGGCCGCGTGCGCACCAGCAGCCAGTGTGTGCCGGCCTCATCGAGGGGCGCCGTAACGCCATGGGTGGCGCGGCCGAGTTTCTGGAAATCCTTGATGGCGCGGGTTTGGCCGGACGGCGTGATCAGCCGCGCGTCCAAGAGGCGTTCGGGCGCCACGGCCTGGTCGCCCGCCGGGAACGAATCGCCGTTGTGGACGGAAAACACCAGCTTCTCGCCGCGCGCCACGCGAAACTTCACCGGCAGAAAATACAAGGTGTGCGCAAGCACGGGCAGACTGAACAACATCATCCAGAAACGCATGTCTTATCCTCCTTCTTTTCCTGACCAGCCGCAAGGCCTGCTCAGCAGCATCGCGCGCGCCTGCCAGTTTGCCGAGCGCCAGATACTACTCGCCCGCGCCAACCAACGTCTGGCAGCGCGCGGCGACTTCTCCGGCCGGGAGGCGGCGGATGGCGTCGGCATAGAACTGCAGGGCGCCTTCGTGCAGCCCGAAGCGTGTGCGCAGGCGGGCCGCCGCCAGCAGGCCGCGCGGGTGTTCCGGCCGCAAATCCAGCATCCACTGCACGTTCTTTTCAGCGGCGGCGAGATCGCCCAGTTTCACCTGCGCCTCAGCCGGCAGGCCGTAGGGAGTCAGATCGTCGGGCATCTCGCGGTTGAGCGCGGAGGCCTGTTCGCGCGCGGCGCTGAAATTGCCCTGCCCCACCAACAGCCGCACCTGCGCCCGGCGCAGCGGATAGTCGCGCGGCCTGGCGCGGAGTTGTGGCGCGAGGACGTCCTCGGCGCTTTGGATATCGGCTGGCGCGCCAGTGAGTTCAGCGCGTTGGATGGCTTCTTCGAGAGACGGTGGAGCGGCGGCGAAGAGCACTAAGTTCACAAACAAAATCGAAAGTGCTTTTTGTGGAGTGGGCAAGCCCCGCTTGCGCGGAGCTTGCCCTGTGCGGACTGCCTACACTTACCTCACGGGCCCGCCGCCCTCTTCACCTGGATCGATGTGCCGGCGGTCACGGCGGCTCGGGCTCGGAGCCATGAACGGGAACGAGAGCACCGGGTCTTTGCCGTTCACGCTCACACCGTCGCCGAGACGGTTGTTCGGGAACTTGTTGAACCCGGACACCAGCACGCCGCCCATCACCACGCGCAGCGCGATGTCGGTGACGTCGTCATAGACGCGGCGGCCGTTGGGGAAGCCGGCCGGGTCTCCGCCGATGAGACCGAGGCGCGACGCCTGGGCATACGGCGTGGCGGGCGCGCCAGTGTTGAGGCGCAGGATATCCGCCACCGGCCCCGCGTTGGTGCCGCGAGCAGCGATGGGAGCGGCATAGGTATGCTTGCTCTGTTAGCGATCATGTAAAAACGTATTTTTTTGATCTTCGGGCCGACCGGAGATGACGGGGCAGCGGCGGAAAGGGGTCGACCCAGATACTGTGATGCCCGCACCGGGCGC
>VFZP01000247.1 GCA_016871115.1 Acidobacteriota bacterium | reverse complement strand
TGCCATGAGAGGTAAATTTCTATTTTAGCGGGAGGCCCGCGAGAGTCCTTATCATGGTTTTGTGACCCACAACATCGTTCTCATTCCCGGCGACGGCATTGGACCCGAGGTGGCCGAAGCAGCCCAGCGCGTTCTGGGTGCCACGGGCGTCCGGATCGATTGGGACCGCGTTGAGTGCAGCGAGAAGGTCATTCGCGAAACTGGCGAATCCATTCCTACACCGGTGGTGAAGGCGATCGAACGCCACAAGCTCGCGCTGAAGGGCCCCGTCACAACCCCGATCGGCGGCGGGTACCAGAGCGTGAACGTCGCGCTCAGGAAGAAGTTCGATCTCTACTCGAACGTTCGGCCGGTGAAGACAATGCCGAACCTGATCACGCGCTTCTCCGACGTGAGTCTCGACATGGTGATCTTCCGCGAGAATACCGAGGATCTGTACTCCGGCATTGAGCACGAAGTGGTGAATGACGTGGTGACCAGCCTCAAGGTGATCACGCGGCGCGCTTCGCTCCGCATCGCCGAAGCCGCGTTCACCTACACGCACCGGTTCGGGCGCAAGAAGGTCACGTCGGTGCACAAGGCCAACATCATGAAGTTGGCGGACGGACTGTTTCTGCGCTGCTGCCGCGAGGTGGCGGCCCACTACCCCGAAATCAAGTACAACGAGTTGATCGTCGACAACGCAGCGATGCAACTCGTAGCGAAGCCCGAGCAGTTCGACGTGTTGCTGATGCCGAACCTCTACGGCGACATCATGTCGGATCTTGCCGCGGGTCTCGTCGGCGGACTGGGCGTCGTGCCGGGCGCCAATATCGGCGACCACCACGCCGTGTTCGAAGCGGTCCACGGCAGCGCACCGGACATCGCCGGACGCGGCATCGCCAATCCCACGGCGCTGCTGCTGTCATCGGTGATGATGCTGCGCCATCTCCTTGAACTATCCGCGGCAGACCGGCTACAGAACGCGATTGAGATGGTGTACAAAGACGCCAAGTTCCTCACCGCTGACGTGGGCGGTAACGCCACCACGAATCAGTTCGCCGACGCCGTGATCTCGCATCTCGCGTAGGTTACCGTCGCGCTCCGCGGCAGCTACGCGATCAGGCCCGTTGCCACGTTGCCCGCCACATCGGTCAGGCGGTGATGCCGTCCGCTGTGGAAGAACGTGAGGCGCTTGTGGTCGAGCCCGCACAAATGCAGCATGGTCGCGTGCAGATCGTTGATGTGCATGCGATTTTCAGTGGCGTAGTAGCCGTAGTCGTCCGTCGCGCCGTAGGCGAAGCCGCGCTTGACGCCGCCGCCCGCCATCCACATGGAGTAGCCGTACGGATTGTGGTCCCGCCCGTCGCCTGCCTGAGAAATCGGCGTGCGGCCGAACTCGCCGCTCCAGCACACCAGCGTGTCGTCCAACAAGCCCCGCGACTTCAAGTCCGTCAGCAAGCCGAAAATGGGCCGGTCTACCATCCGCGCCGTGCGGGTGTGCAGGCGAATCAATTCGCTGTGTGCGTCCCAGCCCACTTCATTGCCCGGACCGTATTCGTGGTTGATCTGAATGAACCGCACGCCGCGTTCAGCAAGCCGCCGCGCCATCAGACACTGCCAGCCGAAGTCGCGCGTTTCCGGTTCATCCATACCGTAGAGTTCGCGCGTGGCTTTGGTCTCACGCGCGATATCGAACGCCTCGGGCGCTTCGGTCTGCATGCGGAAGGCAAGCTCAAACGCCTGGATGCGCGCGTCGAGATCCGGGTCTTGCTGGAAGCGCTCGCGGTGCGCGCGGTTCTGCTTCTGCAGCATGTCGAGTTCGTAGCGTTGCTGCTCGGGCGTGAGGCCCGTGTTACGCAGATGCTCGATGGGTTCTTTCAGATCGTCGATACTCACGCCGCCGTGGCCGATGGCCGTGCCCTGCAGATGCGCGGGCAGAAACCCGGAGCTCCAGTTCTTGGCGCCCCCATGCGACAGGCCCGGCTTGATCGTGATGTAGGCGGGCAGATTGCGATTCTCCGTGCCCAGCCCGTAAAGAAACCACGCACCCATGGCGGGCCGCGTGAAAGTGTTCGAGCCCGTGTGAAGCTGCAGCACCGCGCCACCGTGCGCCACACTATCGCCCACCATGGAGCGGACCACACACAAATTGTCGGCGCGCTTGGCCACCCAAGGAAAAAGCTCGCTGATGGGCAGGCCGCTTTCTCCGTGTTGCTTGAACTGCCATGGCGACTTGAACAAAGTGCCGGTCTGCCCTTCGGCAAACGTCAGCGGGCGTTTGAACGGCAGCGGCTTGCCGTGGTCGCGCGTCAGCAGCGGCTTCGGATCGAACGTGTCCATGTGCGACGGGCCGCCGTGCATGAACAGAAAAATCACACGCTTGGCGCGCGCGGCAAAGTGCGGTTGGGTTTCTTGCGCGGCGGCCATCAACCCTTGTAGTCCGACCATGCCAAAGCCGCAGGCGGCCTGGCGCAGCATCGCGCGGCGCGAGAGGTTAGTGGACATAGAGAAACTCATTGGAGGCAAGCAGCATGCGGAGGTAGCTGGTCCATGCGAGGTCACGCGGACCGGGGAACCGCGCGAGGTACCCTTCCGCGTCGCGTTGCTCAGTAGCCGTGGCCGCGCGCGTGAGAATGCGCCAGTACGCGGCGTCAACGCTCTTCAGTTCGCCGGCCAGCTTGCGCGCGCGCGCTTCCACAAACGGCCCGTTCATCATATACAGCGCTTGCGGCGCGACATTCGTGGCCGGCCGGCCTTCGCAACTCGTCGTGGCATCGCCAAAATCGAAGAGGTTCAGCAGACTCGGCAGATTCGCGCGGCGCAGCGGCAGATAGACCAGCCGGCGCGGCGAGCGGTCCGGGTCTTGCGATTTGCGGTCGTCGCTGAACTCTTTATCCGTGCCCTCGCCGGCTTGTGTGGTGCCACCCATCGCGCCATCGAGCGAGCCGTCCATCGCCAGCATCGAATCGCGAATCTCTTCCACTTGCAGGCGGCGCCCAGCGGGACGCGCCTGTTGATACGCCGCCGAGTTCATGATCAGATGATGCATCGCCTTGATGCTCCAGCCTGCGGCGATAAAACGCGTGGCAAGAAAATCCAGAAGTTCTGCGTTGCGCGGCCGTTCGCCCAGTACACCGAAATTGTTGGGCGTGGGCACAATGCCCTCGCCGAAATGCCACTGCCAGAGGCGATTGGCCATCACGCGCGCCGTCAGCGGATGCGTGGTGATCCACTCGGCCAGTTCGCGCCGGCCGCTGCCTTTGCTGATCGGCTTCTGTTCATGCCCCGCCAGCACCAGTGGAAAGCGCTTGGCCACGGGCGCGCCTTTCGATTCCGGATTGCCCCGCACAAACACACGCTGGTCCACGTTGTCGCCTTCGCTCACGCCGCAAGCCAGCGGCGGCTCCGCCGGCGCGGCGGCCTTCAGCGTCTTCATCTCCTCACCCAACGCTGCCGTCACGGCTTCGCGTGTTTCCTTGGGCAACGCAAACGGCCCAGCCACCACTTCCGTGTAAAAGCGGTCGTCGCCGGCGAGGAACGTGCGTGCCTTGTCCTTGCGCGCCTCCATCGCCGCCAGAAAACGCGTTTGATACTCGCCTGCCGCGGCGGCTTTGTCCGTGGCGTCGTAGAACGGCTCCAATTGCGGGCGGCGCTCCTTGGTGGGCTTCAGATACGTGGCCATCTTTTCGGCGACTTTGGTGTCGAGGCCCTCGATGCTGCGCTTCTCCCACGCGGCCATCATGTAGTCTGCCAGGCGGGGCGCGAGCATCTCTCGGTATTTGGCGCCCTCCTTCCCCGCCAGTACATCGATCTCTTTCTGCTTGGCAGCCACTTTGTCTTTGTGCGCCTTCCACGCGGCCGTGGTGGCCGGATCGGATAGCGGCACGTAGTAGAGCTGCGAAACCGTGCCTTCGATCTTTTGAAACTGCCGGGTGCTGGCGAAGATCGACGCCATGGCGTAGTAGTCGGTGGTCGGAATCGGGTCGAACTTGTGATCGTGGCAACGCGCGCAGGAAATCGTCAACCCGAGAAACGCCTTGCCGGTCACCTCGATCTGCTCGTCCACGGCGTCGTAGAACATCTTCACTTTGTCCTGCTCGGCGATCAGCTTCGGTCCCAACGCCAGAAACCCAGTGGCCACGATGCCGCGCGCGTTCACCGGGCCGCCGTCTTCAGCCGGCAGCAGGTCGCCCGCGATCTGTTCGCGCACGAAGCGGTCATACGGCAGGTCGCGGTTGAACGCTTCGATCACATAGTCGCGGTAGCGCCAGGCGTGCGGATAACGGTGATCCTCATCCGCGCCGGTGGAATCGGCATAACGCGCCACGTCCAGCCAGTGCCGCCCCCAGTGTTCGCCGTACCGCGGCGACGCAAGAAGCCGTTCCACCACGCGTGCAAACGCATCGGGACGCGTATCGGCGAGAAACGCGCGCGCCTCGGCTTCGGTGGGTGCAAGCCCGGTGAGATCGAACGTCGCCCGGCGCAACAGTGTGAGTTGATCTGCACGCGGCTCCTTAGGCGCGGCATACTGATCCACCGTCGCGCCCGCGGGAATCTCGCGCAGTGGACGGAACGACCACCATACGGGCGGCGCAGCCATCGCCAGAGACACTCCCGCCATGATGAGAAAAAGCCTCATTGACGGGAATCATATCACTATGGAAGCGCAACGGGATACGGAGCCGCGACGGCCAATGGCCCAGGAACACACGGCGACACCAGCGGTGGCGACCCGCGCCGTTTTGCGCGTGTCCCTCAATAAGTACGCAGGTACTGATCAATGGCCGCGTCGAGTTGCTGAATCGAGACCTCACCAGCCATGAAGCGTTGCACAAGAGCCCGCGTAGCCTCGTTCACCGGTAGGCTTTCCAGCCGCGATAGCGTGCTCGCGTACTCTGCTTGCAACTCCAAAAGCCGCGCCTGCTTGGCAGCGGCATCGGGGTTCAAGTGGGAGACCGGCCGTCAGCTCGCCGGCGGGGAAGCGCTGCACAATCGCGCGCGTCGCCTCATTTACTGGTAACTCTGCCAAACGGCCAACCACTCGCGAGTACTCCGCTTGCGCAGCGTGGAGTTCGGCATCCTTGAGCTTGACCTGAAGTTCCTGCGGCTTCGTGTTGGGATGCATCGGACGGCCCACGCCCATGCTGATCGATCGGTCATCCTGGTGATCCGCGATAGATAGTGCTCTCGCTCAGCGCCGTCCATCGAATATTCACGCGCCGTCCGTCTTCAAATATCCACTGATCGCTTCATCGAGCTACCGCGCCGTCAACTCACCAGCCACAAACCGCTGGACCATGGCGCGCGTGGCCTCATTTACAGGCAACTCCGCCAGACGCGCCATAAAGAACGGGTGCCATACAAGAGGTCACTTCCAGGTCGCCGCCCAGTCGCCCACGGACTCCGCGCATTCCCCACCGGCGCGTTCACCTCGCGATAGTGCGTGGCCTGCGCGCGCTCGATGTACCGCGCGCCCGGAAGAAACTCATTGCCCGCCGCCTTCAACATCGCATCCAGCTTCCGCTCCAGCCGCGATTGCAGCGCGTTGTCCTTGCCCACCAGATTCTGCTTCTGCTACGGATCCCGCTGGTTGTCGTAGAGCAGCCACGGCCCGTGAATCGAGCGTGCGTACGTGTAGCGCGGCGTCCGTACGCTACGATACTCGGCGAACCCCTCGCGGCGAATCACAGAGAACGACGCCGGCAGATTCAACAGCACTGCCGGCTCAGCCGCATCCTTCTGCTTGCCCAGAATGAGAGGTGCGCGGTTCACGCCCTGTACTGACTCCGGCACCTTCACACTCGCCAGGCCCAGCAGCGTAGGCATGATATCGGGCGCGTCAATCGGCGTGATGGATTCGCGCCGCTTCCGTCCGAGCAGCTGCGGATAACGAATCAGGAACGGCACGCGGCTCGACTCGTCCCATGGATGCTGCTTGTGGTGCAGCCCCTGGCTCTGCAGCATGTCGCCATGGTCCGACGTGAAGACGAACACCGTATCGTCGGCCGCGCCCGACGCGTCCACGGCGTCCTTCAACTGCCGCACGCAGTCGTCCATCGCGGCAATGTGCGCATAGTAGCGGCGCAGATTCTTGCGCGCTTCGTCCTTGTGCGAATCAGGCACGTTGGGACGCAGCGCGATCTCGCGATCCTGATACCTCGTGCGGTATTCGTCGGGCGCCGTTCCGTAAGGATCGCGCGGCGGTCCGAGCGAAAGCGCCAGGAAATACGGGTCCGAGCCCTTCGAGCGCGTGCGGATGAACTCGCAAGCATCGCGCGTTTGCGCAATACCGTCGTAGCCTTCCCAATACCGCGGCCTCGGGTCCGCGCCCTCGTAATAAAGCGACCGGTTGTAGGCATGCGTGCACTCGCAAACCTTCCAATAGTCGAATCCGAAACGCGACTCGGGCGGAATGAACGAAAACCGGCGCTCAGCCTGCCCCTTCGGGCTCCCGTAGATGTGCCACTTGCCGATGTAACCTGTCGCCTAGCCCGCCTGCCGGAACGTCTCGCCCAGCGTGGCGCCGTTCGGCTTCAACTCCACGTCGTTCACCACCAGCCCATGGCGCACCGCATACTGGCCCGTCATCAACGAGCCACGATACGGACTGCACACCGGGAAGCCGGACACGGCGTTGACGAAATCGAACGACTCGCGCGCCAGCGCGTCAATCGCAGGCGTTTGCGCGTTGGCGTCGCCGCGGTAGCCGAATGCCTGCGCACGCCATTGGTCAACCAGAATGAAAACAACTTTCGGCCGGCGCGGTGCCGCTGCGGTGACCGCCGAAGCCAGCCCGGATGACAAAAAGACTCTCCGTTTCATCGCAACTTTCCAATCACCCAACTCAGCAGTGTGAGCACCGCGCTGATGACGAGACACGTGACCACGGGGAAGTAGAACCCGCCGCCATTCTTGCCTTCAATAGCAATGTCGCCCGGCAGCCGCCCCAATTTGAAGGGCAGCTTATCCGACAACATCACCAACACGCCCACTCCCGCCAGGAGCAGGCCCATCGCCACCAGCGCGCGCCCGATCTGCATGGCCGTGTCTACTTGATTGAATAAACGCGCCCGCGGTGCTGGCCGACAAGAATCTGAAAGATGCGATGCGCGATGAGTTCGTGCAGCGTCATCAGTTCCTTGTTGGCCTCAAACAGCTCGGTGGCGTCGTGCGACTTCACACCCGCCCCGGCGCGCAGCGCGGCGGAGGCTTCGGTTACCACTTTATCCGTCGAGACCTCGCCCGCCATCTCCCACAGCGTAATGAAGCGGTCGACAGCCGTCGGGAAGCTCACCGAAAACACGCCGTAGTTGGACGTGGTGCGTGGCGGCTTGTAGTCAAGATTGAACGGCCCTTCGTAGCCATGCGTGCGCAGCAGTACGAGCACGTTCAGCCAGTCGAGCGGATTCACCAACCCGACAGCGATATCCACGTCATGCTTCAGCGGATAGCCGTCATTGATATCGAAGTGGAACAGCTTGCCGCACGCCAGCGCGCGAGCGAGCGCGGCGCGCACCGAGGCGCCCCACATCAGCTCGTGCAGATACTCGGGATTCAAGCCCACCATGTCCGGATGCTTCAACAGGCCCGACGAAATGAACGCCAGCATCGCGTCCGACGTCGGCAGAATGATGTGGCCCTGCGGCTCAAACGGCTTGGCCTCAAGGCAATGCTTCATCGGCTTGCGCTCTTTGGCCTTGGCCAGCTTGATATCGGCCTCGCACGCCGCGTTCAAGCCATCGGCATACCAGCGCAGCATCTCGGTTTCTTCCACCGCGCCCTGCACGAAGTAGCCGAGCGAACCGGGCCAGTAGACCGCGTAGCGCGCGCCGAGTTCATGACCGATGGCCACCGTGTTTTCTAGCCGCCACTTGGCGTACTGGCGAATCTCTGGCGACTCGGCGGCGGGCGACGTTGCAAACACGGCGTGATGGAACGTCTCGGTCGTCACCATCGAGCATTTCAGCCCGTGCTTCTTCAGCGCCTTCTTGATGGCCGCCACGGTTTCGGCTTGGCCCTCTTTACCCAGTTCCTGGGTGGGAATAACGTCGGTATCGTGCGTGGTCCAGTGGCCAATCCCGATGTTGTCGTACTCGCGAATGACTTCTTCAAAACCCACCGGGCGGCGCGTGGGCGCGTGAAATAACGCGTGGCCCTCGTAGGCCGCGGCCCATTGCGGGCCGGTGAGAAAGTACTGGCGGCGTTGTTTGGGCGAATAGGCGCCGCCGCAGGCTTGGGCGAGACGGTCGACCAGGGCCCGCTGCTTGTTCGGGGAAACGGGTGGAGTGGATGCGCGCTTGGTTTTCATAGAGAGAACCCTTTATCTTACTCTGGGGGAATGCGTGTCATCGCTGGTTTTCTCCTCTTCGCCGCGGGCTTAGCACAGGCCCAACCGTCCGCCGCCGCCTCCACCGCAGCCGCAGGGGAGCATGACCACGGACAGGACGAAATCCTGCGCCAGAACGACACGACCAAGTGGCGCCACCTACTGGGCGGCGTGGCCGACATCGATGAAGTGGCCTACACTAGCCTGCCACCCACGCGCCAGCCGAACCCCACTGGCCAAGGCGCCGCCAATCCAGTGATCGTGCACGCCATGACCTTCATCCCCAAGCGCCTTGACCGCGCGGGCGCGCGCCGTCATCCGCTGCTCGTGCATGGCGGCGTGCACTCGAACTTCAACACCTCTTCCGCGCACATCGTTGCCGAACTCGTCGAGCAAGGCTACAGCGTGATTGCGCCCGACTATCGCGGCTCCACCGGCTACGGCCGGCACTTCTATGAACTCATCGATTACGGCGGACGTGAGAACGACGATGTGTGGGCCGCGCGCAACTGGATGCTAGAAAACTGCGGGTTTCTCGACCCCGCCCGCGTGGGCATCCTCGGTTGGTCGCACGGCGGCATGATCACGTTGATGAATCTCTTCGAGCATCCGGAAGCCTACGCCGTGGCATACGCAGGTGTGCCGGTCAGCGATCTCGTGGCGCGCATGGGCTACAAAACCGAGAGCTACCGGCGGCTGTTCTCCGCGTCGTATCACATCGGCAAAACCGCCGAGGAGAACGTGAACGAGTATCTCCGCCGTTCGCCCGTCACGCACGCGCACAAGCTGGTCACGCCGCTCCTGATTCATACCAACACGAGCGACGAAGACGTGAACGTGCTGGAAGTGCGAAGGCTGATTGCCGCGCTCCAGGCCGCGGGCCGGAAGTTCGAATACAAGATCTACGAGAACGCGCCCGGCGGACACACCTTCAACCGCATCGACACGAAGCTAGCCTGCGAGTCGCGCAAAGAGATCTGGTCGTTTCTCGGCGGCATACTGAAGCCCGTCGCGCCATCCGCAGGCTCGGCCGCCCGCGCGTCCATCTGCCCCTAAGCCCGGCGTCCGTGTGGGGCGAGCTCGCGGCTGACTCTCCAGGAACTCACCGCCAACCTGTTGATTCCAAGGGAACGGACAAAGTGCCCGGCCGTGAGTTCCTGGGACAAGAAACGCGCCCCGCGCGTTGGCGCTTCAGTCCGCCCCTTCCGCCCGTGCACGAATACCCCGCTCCCCCCCCCA
>VFZP01000246.1 GCA_016871115.1 Acidobacteriota bacterium | reverse complement strand
GCGAACAATTCTTCGACCGGAACGAAGGAGGGCATTGCGTCATTTTCTCTCATCTCGGCGGGTTTGCACCAGAGCCGGCGCCTGCGCCCCGCCCTCCCGGACCGGCTGATTCTCGCGCATGTGGCGGACATCGTCCAGCGGGTTTTTGCCCGCTACGATGAGGTCCGCCCATGCGCGTTTCTCCTGATCTGCGCAGGCGGCAACGGCGCAGCGTCGCGCAAGCCCCCGCGCCGGTGCGCCGCAAAACAGCCGGAATGCGATAATCAAGGCGATATGCGCACATTGCTCCCCGTCCTCGTGTCTCTTGCCACCTCTGCGGCTGCCGCCGCTGAGTTGAAGCTCGGCAAGGCTCTCACGCTGAACGAACCGCGGCCGTGGCCGCGGTCCTTGCCAAGCCCGAGCCCTTGGTGGGCAAGGTGGTGCAGGTGAAGGGCAAGGTTACTGAGGTGTGCCAGATGATGGGTTGCTGGATGGCGCTGGCGTATCTGGACTCGGCGAAGGTGCTGCGCGTGAAGGTGAACGATGGCGACATCGTTTTCCCAAAGGAGAGCGTGGGAAAGGTGGCCATCGCCGAAGGCACGTTATCCAAGCGCACTCTCACTCGCGAGCAGGCCGTGGCCGCTGCACGCCATGAAGCCGAAGAGCAGGGCCGCAAGTTCGATCCGAAATCCATCAAGTCCGGTGCGGTGGTCTATCAGCTTAACGGCTTGGGCGCTGTGATTCAATAGGCGATCAACCAAAATGAAGAAGCTGTTCCTGCTGACGTTCTTTCTCTGTCCTCTTTTTCTCGTACCGGCGCAACAACCGTCACCGGCGCCTGCACCAGCCGCTCCCGCTGCGCCGCGCAAACCGAAGCTGGTGCTGGCGATCGTGGTGGACCAGTTCCGCCTCGACTACTTCTACCGGTTCGGCACGCAGTACAACTCCGGCCTGCAGCGCCTGGCGCGGCAAGGTGCGTTCTTCACCAATGCCCACTACGAACACTTCCCCACCGTGACGGCCATCGGCCACTCCACATTTCTGTCGGGTGCTACTCCGTCGCTGTCGGGGATCGTCGGCAATGAATGGTACGACCGCGCCACGCGCAAACAAGTCACCAGCGTGTCGGACCCGGCCACCAAACTCCTGGGCGGCCCGGCAGACGCCGCCGGCTCTTCCCCGCACCGCCTGCTGGTGTCCACCGTGGCCGACGAGTTGAAGATGGCGCGGCCGGGCGCGAAGTCCATCGGGATTTCGATCAAAGACCGCAGCGCGATTCTGCCCATCGGCCGCACCGGCAACGGGGCGTTCTGGTTTGACAACAAAACCGGCAACTTCGTCTCCAGCACCTTCTATTTTCCGGAGCTTCCCGCTTGGGTGCGATCCTTCAACGAGGCCCGCGCGGCGGACCGGTACCTGGGCCGCGACTGGACATCGTTTGAAGACCCCAAGACCGCTCCGTTTGAAAAGATGCCTGAAGCGCGCGACGAGAAGTATTGGGCCGAGATGCAGCGGACGCCCTTCGGCAACGAGATCCTGGAGGAACTGGCCGAGCGCGCGATTGAGGCCGAAGGCTTAGGGGCTGACGATGTCACCGACGTGCTTTCGGTGAGTTTTTCGTCCAACGACTACGTGGGTCACGAGTTCGGCCCCGACGATCCACGCGTGCGCGACATTTCCATTCGTACCGATCGTACGATCGGCCGGCTGTTTGCCTACCTCGACAAGAAAGTGGGCATGGCGAATGTTCTGGTGGCTTTCACAGCCGATCATGGCGTCGCGCCGCTGCCGGAGAAAATGATCGAGCGCAAGATGTCGGGCGGGCGCATTCCGGAAGAGTCCGTGCTCGGGAAGGTGCGCGAGTACCTTACCGAAACCTACGGGCCGGGCGAGTGGATTGCCGGCAAGTCCGGTCCCAGCGCGTATCTCAACCATCCGCTGATTCTTTCCAAGGGTCTGTCGATCCCCAAAATCCGCGAGGAAGCGGCGGCATTGCTGCGTGGGCAGCCGCACATGTTCCGCATCTACACGCACGACCAGCTCTCGTTCGGCCAGACCAGCGATGACGCCGTCGACCGCCGCGTGCGCAACGGCTTCCATGCCGCCCGCGGCTCGGATGTGTTCATCGTCCCGGAGCCCTACTTTCTGTTTGAGAAGACCGGCACCTCGCATGGGACACCATTCAACTACGACACGCACGTGCCGGTGATTATGATGGGCCCCGGCATCCGTCCCGGCAAGTACCACCGGCGCGCCGCCGTGAACGACATCGCCCCCACCCTGGCCACCTTGTTGGAAGTGGAGACTCCCACCGGCGCCATGGGCCGCGTTCTCGACGAAGCGCTGCGGTAGTGTTACCCTGAAACGAAGCGTGGCCGGGTGGCGTCTTTGACACCGGGGACGCGTATGCACCCCAAAGCTTAACTTTTGGCGACAACGTGGTGAAGGAGTTGGTTGCTTCCATGATTATGAATGTTCTTTCGCGTCTGGCCCTGGCGGCTGTTCTCACCGGCACGGTGGCGCTGGCGCAAACCAAACTGGCCGTGATCAATACGCAGAAGGCCATGCTCGATACGGCTGAATTGAAGAAGGCGCAGGCCGAGATGGAAGCGAAGTTCAAGCCGAGGCAGACGCGGCTTGAAACACTCCAAAGGGAAATCGTGCAGATTCAGAACCAGTTGCAGACCATGACCGGCAAGCTCACGCCGCAGGCCGAACAGGACATGATGAACCAGGGGAACCGCAAGCAGAAGGAAGTGCAGCGGCTGACCGAGGACCTGCAGGCCGATGTGGACCGCGAGCGCCAGGACGTGCTGGCGCGCGCCTCGCAGCGCATGCAGGATGTGGTGACCAAGCTATCTGAAGAGAAGGCTCTCGATTTGGTGGTGGACGTCAGCAACACGGTCTACTTCAAACCGGCCCTCGACATCACTAAGGACGCGACGGCCGCCTACGACAGGGCCTATCCGCTCGCCTCCAAGTAACTTATCATCCCCTCCACGGCCATGTCGGGGTACCTAGAATCCTACGGTGCAGGCGACCGGAAGCGTGAGCGCGCCCTAAAGGGGCTGCTGCTCTCGCTTTCGATCCTGGCGGCGCTGGGCGGTACAACTTGGTTTCTGCTCCGCAACTACAAGGAGGACGCCCGGGCCGCTGCGTTCGTCGAGTTGCTGAAGAAGAAAGACTACGGCGCGGCCTATGCAATGTGGGGCTGCACCGTGGACAAGCCTTGCCGCGACTACGGCTATCCGCGCTTTCTCGAAGACTGGGGCGACAAGGGAGCACATGCCGATGCTTCCGCTGTGACCATTGAGAAGACACGCAACTGCAACGGCGGCGTTATCCGTAAGCTCCGCTACCCGAAAGACGAAGCCATGATCTTCGTTAGCCGCGCAGACCTGCTGATCAGCTTCCCACCCTGGGGAGATGCATGCAAAGTACGGGTACAAGTACCTATTCAGTGACCTAACTCCGCAGTATCGTACTAGCTCTTTTGGGCGAGTCCGTTACCCTTACGCATTGAAGCGTGTAGTTCATTCCTTTTTTGTCTCACTGGCCTTAGAATCGGTTGGGGAGTCATTTGCTCAACTACAATTGCACTGCGGTTCTTGTTACGGGTGGCTTAGGATTCATCGGCAGTAATTTAGTTATCCGGCTCACGCAGCTCGGAGCATCGGCGACCATCATATGATCGGACGGATGACTGCGCCTTAGGCGCTGATGATGTTGCCTCCGGCCTCACGCTCAGAAAACTACGTTTTCAGATGATTGATGACACCCCAACTGCCGGATTTAGGTTTATCGCCGCGGTCGCCCCGGGCGAGCGGCGTCCGCAAACCCGGATTCTGCGCGGGAGCAAGGTTCTTTCCAGCAGTTCCTTGATGAATTTCGAATACCGGCTGCTGCATGGCGATTCGGAGTCAGTGGAGCGGAGGCTGGACGAATTGCGCGTGACCACCATTGTGCTCGACAGCGATCCGCAGCGCGCGCAACACCCCCACCAGTCGCTGCTCTCCTGGACGCTGCTCCGTGGCGGTGGTCCTTGGAAGCTGGAGCGGACATTCCGCTCCAAGGGCCACAGGGACCGCGACCGCGTGACGCGTGTGTATCGCCGTTCGGAGGTGTACCGGTTCCCTGCCAGACTCCTTGAGGTTGACATGCGTTATTCGCTCGGCCGCAGTATCCGCGCGAGCCGCTGATTTTGCAGTTGCTTCACCCAGGCGTTGCCGAGCCGTAAGGTATGGTCGGGGCGGGGCGATTCGAACGCCCGACCCCCTGCGCCCAAGGCACATCCTGGCACCGACCAGAATACGCCTATTTTCATGCCCTTGGGTTTCAAGGGCTTACGCGCGCCCGTATTGAAGCCTGTGGGCATTTGTGGGCCTTTTGTGCTTCCCCGTCTACAGAAGTATCTACATCGCGAGCCGATCCTCGCTCCGGAGCCCATCTACACTCTTTGGACTTCCTAGTAGTGTGTCATCCAGTGCCAAACTGGACCGAACAAATGGATCGAGCACGTGTTGTGTATCAATTACCTTCAAGGCGAGAGCTTTTCAGTCTGGGAACGCAGCCGGTTTCTAGGTGGAGAAATCTACTGTTTTCGGCGTCGAAAGGGTGGGCTTGTAGAGCGCTTCATTCAGACGACAGTGTTTCCGCACCTCCTCGACCCAAGGTTCATACCAGTACCAACTACCCTCGACCGGTGCTCCCAACTGATGCTTAGGATTCTTGGCGTCTCTTTCCTTCCACAGGTCCGTATGGTGTTGCATGTTGAACTTGGTAAAGCCCTCAGCCCTCATCTGTTTAACGATGCTACTCGGGCGATATTTTTTCTTCTCCGTTTCACGTAAGAAGACTCTGTTTGCCTCCGCACCTGCCGTGCTGTCTGCCGGTATGAATTGCACAACCTTATCCGCCGCTGTCTTGCTGTTCGTGGTCTTGCGAACGAAGGCGACGCGATACGAAAACCGCGGGTCGTCGTATTCTTGCTGTGACAGGCCATTCTCAAACTGGACAATGTACGAGTGAATGTTCTGAGGAAGGTCAGGCTGGACGAGCAGCTCTACTGCTGTATCCTCCGCGATAGCCGAGAACTGAATACTAAACGCTTGCTCAGAATCAAGTGAATAGCGCGGACCGAAGAGTCTCTTGATAGTCGCGTTGAAATTCAGGGCGGCAGCTTGGAACTTTGCACTTAACCGGTCGTCGATGCGGCTTGTCATCTGGTGCTCAATCTCATGCCGAATGCCGATCAGGAATTTGAGATTCTTCGCAACAATTGGATCGACGGGACAAGCGCTGTATTCGAGACATTCCTCAAGGCTCCAATGCCAGATCGCGCCGTGCTTAGTCTTAAGAAAGCTGCGGCGTTGAAGCCCCTCGCGAAAGCGGCGGTACTCGATTCCCTTCTTTCGATAATAGGCATGTAGCAGGTACGTCCACGCAATGGCTGTTGTGACGATGAAGAGCTCCGACTTGAACTCAATCTGTGGGTTGTTAAAGATCTGAACTGCAGTGAGCATCGCCTCGCGCGCCTTTTTCACAAGCTCCGATGCAACGGAGCCGAACCGACGTTTGTGTTTTGTCATCTGGACAGTTGCTTCATCTTATCTATTCTGCGAAGGGTACGGGGCTCAACGCAAGAAATACAACAGGATCAACCACCAGTAGTGTAGCGGTCATGTAGGCGCTCGTGAAGTGGAAGTAAAACCTAGGCCGCTGCTCACTCCACCGGACACGGCGGCAGCACCCGACGCGTTGGGACACCGGCACGAACCGGTTCCGACACAATCGGCGCAGGTCTCGGCTGATGGCCTCCGTTCTCCGTGACCTGACCCTGAACCACAGGGATGACTAGTTCGTTCCACCTTCGCAAAGACATGGGTGGTGATGATCCCACTACAGTGCATGCACCGGCAATGGTTGGTCGCAACATTCTGCGGCGGCGCGCAGACGTTGATTTGCGCAAGGCGGCCGCAGTTCGGATAGACGACATGTTGAGTTTCCATTTGGTATCTCCTGTTTAGTGCGGAAGCGGGCAATTCTGCCGCGTTGCAATCGTCTGGCTCCCGTCGAGGTTGCCGTCCGACAGGTGGACCGTACGATAGTTCCAGTTGCGCGGCCTCGCCATGACGAGCGAGTCCACCGCATAAACGACAAGCGAGCCGACCGCCTGCAGAATGTCGGCCATGGCCGGCGTACCGGGGCACGGGTAGCGGTCGTCGTTGACGGAGTCCGGGAACAGGCAGCCGAGGCACGGACCTTGGCCTTCTTGCACGAAAACGTAGCCGTGATCAGCGTCGGCAGACACCGCGCAGAATATGACGGGTGTACCGGTAGCGCGGAAGTGGCCAGCAACCTCGATGCGCGTCTGGTTGTTGTCCACGCCGCAGATGACTACGTCGGCTGAGAGGTCAATCCCCTGCTCGACTGCCTCAGTGAAGTACAGCCGGTGGCCGGTGATGGTCGTTTCAGAGAAGCACTCCCGCGCGAGGTTCTTGACCAGCGCGAATGCTTTGGGCTCGCCGATGTCTTCGACATAGAACCGCTGGCGGTTTAGGTTCGACGACTCGACGTGGTCATGGTCGATGACTGTGATAGCTCCGACGCCCTTTCGGACGAGCGTCGGAGCAATGAAGGCCATGAGCCCGCCCGCGCCGATGCAGAGCACGCGGGTGCGGCCGAGGGAGGACTGGCTGAAGCCGGGGATGCCGACCTGCCGGTCATGCACCCCCGGAATTGCCGTGCCGGTAACGCTAGTAGAACTTCGTGAGTCGGTAAACATTGCTCTCAATCCTTTCTATGCCGTCGCCGAAAATGGTGAGGACGAACTCGCCGTGCTCCCGGTGAAAGCGGATGTAACCGTCCCTGGAGAAGATAGCCATGAGCGCTACGTGCCCGCCTCGTTCGAGGTCGTTTTGAAACCGCTGGTCGATACCGGACGGGTACGTACTGCCCACACCGTTGCCCGGGTGGCTGTGGAAGGTGGCGAGTAGCCTGTGACCCGAGATTTCGAGGCGGATGAGCATCTCGTGCGTGACCTTGGGGTCTACAGTCACGCCAGTATAGGAGCGCTTCGCCTCCTCGAATTCCAACAGCTGGGTCATGATGAAGTTCCCCGGCAAACAGATCCCGGTGACGAAGTTGAACTCCTCATTGCGGTCAGCGGTGAGCTTCTTGAAGGCTTCCTGGAGGAAGACCGTGCTCACCGTGAAGTGGTTCGAGCGTGTGGCTTGCTCCTTGGCGCGCGCTTGGATTTGTTCGATGGCTTCGCGAAACTCGCCAAGTTGTCGGATTTTGTTGAAGGTTGCCACCGCGCGCCACCGCTTTGTGTAGCGAGGTGAGGAGCGCCTCCTGGCGCTCTTTGACCTCCTCGTACTTGCGCGACACCTCGAACGACAACGAGTCGGGGTGGTTGTAGTGTGTTCCGGTCATTGTTCGTAGGCCTCCGTGATTACCTGCTCGACGGCCATAATGGCCGACGAAGCGTCTTGGGGGTGCCGTGAAAGGTGGACATGCCACCACCCCTGGTTTCGTGGCTGAAAGCACGAGCTGTGCTTATGTTTTTTGATCTGCTCCATGGGCGGCTCGAGGATGAACACCTCGTAGTGCTTCGAGCTGCGTCGTTGGACGTGGCCGATGAACGCCCCGTAATCGGTCTGGAACTTTCCTCGGTAGTGTTCACCATCGCGCTCCCACCCGCGCTCCTGCCAGTACGGGAGCTTACGGCGCGTCACCTGCCCCGAGGCAGCGTGCGGGCGTTCGCCCGCACGTTTGATTGCCCCTACGAGCGCCGCGCCGAGAACTCGAACGCCGAGCTCGGTGATGCTCATGCTGCCTCCTTTCGAACGCCGACTTCAGCCTTGGTGCTGGCGTAGATCTTCTCGCCGTCCCCGACCTTGTCGTACACCGACTCGGCCTGGGCGAAGAATGGCTCGTTCGGCCCCTTCGACAGCAGGTAGTCGGTGAGCTTCAGCTGGGCGAGGACATCCCCCGCCGTGGTGCCTGGGCGGATTTCCAGGTCGTGGATGTTGCCGGTTCCGGCAACGACAACAGACAGTTTCTTCATATGCGTATTTCCTTTCAGGGTTAGTTGCTTGGGTTGTGGGTTGCTCTTTCGAGTCCCATTTCGATTAGAGCGGCGGACTGTAAGGCTGCCGTCCGCTGCTGAAGAAAAAGACCAAGCGTTGTTCGCGTGGTCTTTCCCGTGGCCGCTACCGACAAACCGACAGTTCGGTCGTTTGAGTAGCGGCAAAATCATGAACCCTCCTTTCGTTTCTGGATTGATCGTTGAACCAGTCCCTCACTCGGGAGCGGGTACAACGTCGGTGAGCTTGCCCTCCTTGAAGTAGAGGTCTCGCTCAACCGTGAAGCCGAGCGGGCTCTTCGCCGCTTCGAGCTCCGAGAGCAGGAAGTAGCCGAACTCGGAGTCGAGCCCGACGACGAACCCGAAGAACAGGAAGTCCCCGTCCTTCGCCTCGCCCTCGAACACGTACCAAGTCCAGTTGGTGCTCGGCAGGAAGAACTTCGCGTAGACGTGGGCTCGTCTGCTCCCTCCTGGCTGTAGAGGGGCGGCAGTCGGGCCTTCAGTTCGTCCGGCAGCAGTCGGTGCATGGCGGTCCTCCGTTTGCTTTGGCAGTTAGCTGAACAGCTTGACCGCTTCCTCGAACTTCTTGAGCTGCGCCTTCTTTTCGCTGAGCGCGGCCTCTTCGGTGGCGATCTCCTGGCGCAGCTTGTCGGCTTGCTCCAGGACAACCTCCACGTGAGACTTCTTCTTCCAGGGCTTCCGGCCGGTGTCAGCTTTCGGCTGCGGTGGGATCGCCTTGGACGGTTCGTTCGTTTTCGGTGCGGGCATCATGTGCCTCCTTTCTGGTTTGTTCGTTACGTTGTTGGTGTACCCAGGATTCGAGCCGTGCAATCGCGTCCCGCTTCCGGGGCAGTTCCACGTGGGTGTAGCGCATGTGGATACTGTTTCCGCCTGAATGCCCCAGGAGGGCCATTCGAACCTCTTGCATCACCCCCGCCTCCATGAGCCGGGAGTTAAAGCTGTGCCTGAGGTCGTGGAACCTGAGGTAGCGGATGCCGGCGTTCTTGATAGCCGTCTTCCACGACCGCTTGATGATGCGGACGTGCTCGCCTTCGTACGTGAAGACGAGGCCAGTTTCCTTCCGCATACCGAGCAGGAGCTCGTGCAGGCGCTTGCTCAGCGGGATCTCGCGCGACTCGCCCTCGGGTGTCTTCGAGCGAGTCACATAGAGCAGCTTCCGGTGGAAGTCCACGTCTTCCCACCGCTGGCTCGTGATCTCGCCGCGCCGCATGCCGGTGTCGAGCGCACAGGTAATGATCTGCCTGAGGTGCTCGGGCGCAGCAGCGATGAGGGCGTCTTCCTCGACGGTGGGGAGGATAGAGCGCCGCACGCGCCGCTCGCGGGCGAGACGGATGCGGCCCAGTGGGTTCACCGGAATGATCCCTTCATCGACCGACCAGTTGATGACCCGGCGCAGGACTGATAGGTCGCGGTTGACGGTCGCGTCTGAGACGGTCTTCTCTGCCTGCCGCGCGGTGCGGTAGGCG
>VFZP01000245.1 GCA_016871115.1 Acidobacteriota bacterium | reverse complement strand
AAATCCTGAGAGAAAGGAGGCTGGGCGGGAGAGGTGTCGAGAGAGCTGTTGGAAACAGGCACGTTCTCGGTTTTCGTTTTTGTGCGATGGTTCGAAGAAGCCATCGGCAAGGCACTGGCCCGCCCTCGGAATGGGGATTCTGATCAACTCCGGCACGGGAGTGAGGCGTCGGGTGTAGACTATTGGGTTCCGGGAAACCCAAAACGGAAATCCCGGTTCAGAGTTTGGACGCGCAGATTGACGCACGGTTGACCGATGCCGTGGTCGATAAGCAAGGCCGTGAAGTGACTTTGACGCAGTTCCAAAGCCTGTTGAGGCAGGCCGTGGAGGATCTCACCAAGGCGCTTCAAGCCAAAGACGAAAAGCTCACGCAGGGCTTGCGCCTGACGAGCCTAAAAGACTACTACGAGGGCGAGACCTCCATCTATGAACTGGTGAACAATGGCTGGATGGTGACGGCCGACTGGTCGGTGACGCGCGATCCCCTGGTGCCCGATCTGTCCACGATCACCGCGATTGCCGAGGCCGGGCTCGGCGAGAAGACGAAGATTGACTTCACCTTCAACGCCGGCTTCAACTTCTACAACGCCAAGTCCACGCAGGTGACGCGCAACTTCCACAGCTTCAAGGCCACGTCGCAGCTTGACGTGCCGCTCGGCAAGTTCGGCGAGTTGGGGCCGTTCGTGCTTGCGCTGGCCGGGCGCTATCAGGACATTCCGAACCGCACCGTGACGCCGGGTTCGGAAGTGCTGGCCGCGGCGGTGGGCGACACCAAGGCAGCAGGCGGCCAGACCGGCGCCGCAGCGGCGGGAATGACCGCGGTAACGCCCGAAGGACGCGTCGGCATCGGGCAGATCAAGCTGATCATTCCGATGAAAGACTCGGGCGTGAAGGTGCCGCTGTCGTTCAGCGTTTCCAACCGCGCGGGCCTGGTGCAGGAGAAGACGTCGTTCTCGGCCACCGTGGGCTTGACGTTCGATCTCGACGCGATGTTCGGCAGGTCCGCGGCGAAGTAGTGGAGCAGGCAGGAATGCCATGTTGAGAGCATTCACGGCGCTGCAGCCGCTCGCGGCCCACGTGAAGGTGCAGTAGGCCGGATTGAGCTCTTACTAATGCCGCTTCGGCACTTCGCCCTTGCGCCGCAGCGTGGGAGCCTTGCGCTGCTGCTTGGTCTCGGTCTCCGTCCGCTTCTGTTCGGCCTGCTTGCGCTGTTTCACTTCTTCCGGGGTCATCATCTCCTGGAGCTTCTTGCGATCCTGCGCGTCTTTGTGCAGCACATCCTTCTTGCGCTCGGCGATGTCCACTTCGGCAAGTTCAATCGAGTCCTCGGTTGTCTCGATGGCATTGGTCAGCACAAACTTGTAGCGGTCGAGGTCAGAGGGTTCTGATTCCTGGATCGCCTTCAGGTCCTCCAGCATCGCGCGCTCGGCGTCGGCCACCGTCTTCAAACCCACGTCGAGCGGCGCGCCGCGTTTCAGCGCGTCGTCGGTCACCGTGTCGATCGCTTCGATGATCTTGGTGTAGTCTTCGATGGTCTGGTGGATGAAGCCGGAGCGGCCAGCTTTTTCCTTGGCCACGGCCTGCTTCAACATGTCGATGCGCAGGCGGGCAAAGCCGGCGTAGAGCGCGAGCCGCGCATTCGGGTCCTGCGCGGTGACGCGGATCTTGTCCACTTCGTCGGCCGTCAGAAAGTCTCGCGTTGCCTGCGCGCACAACGCGGCCGAGGCCAGCACTCCGGCGATCGCCGCGCGTCGAATCTTGGTGGACATTGGCGTTCTCCTCGTTCTGCTACTTCGTGCCCATGATCGCGTGCAGGATCTCCTCCTGCAGAGCGTGCGCGCGCGTCACCACGGGCTCCACGGCGGGGCGGTCATCCACGCTCACTTCGTTGCGCATGGTGTCCAGCCGCCGGGCGAGGCGGCGAATGGTGATCTCGGCCTTCTTAAAATACTTCGGCTTTTTGCGCGCGTTCTTGCCCGTGGCATCGAGCGATTGCTTGCCCAGGTCGAGCGAAGCGGAAACCTCGTCGAGAGCCGTCTTGAACGCGGCGTCCTCGCCATTCTGGTAGGCCGTGCGTGCGCGGTCAATCGCCAGGTCCGCATTGGCGAGCGCCAGCTCAGAGCGCTTCTCCAGATTCGGTTCCTTGCGGATCGTCTCCAAGCTGGCGGCCTGTGATAGGGAGGCGGTGAGCAGCAAACGGAGAAGCAAGCGATTCATCGGCGGGCCAGTTCCTTCTCAATCACCTTCAGGCGTTGACGCGCCTTGAACTCTTCGTCGGGAAACTTGTTGCCGCTCACGGCGAGGAACTTCTGATAGTTCCCCTGCGCGGCCTTGTAGTTCTGCTGCTTGTCATAGGCCAGCGCGCGCAGAAAGTATAGGCCCGGCGTCGGGTCTCCCAACGCTTCCAGCTTATCGAAGGCGGCGGCGGCCTGTGGATAGTTCTGCAGCGACAGCAGCATCGTGGCCACGCCGGTCCAGGCTTCCTTAGAATCGGGCTTGAGTTGCGTGGCGCGCCAGTAGTGCTCGGCGGCGGCTTTGAAGTTCTTCTGGTCGCGCTGCAGACCGGCCGAGGCGATGAGCAACTCGGGGTTCTTCGGGTCCGCGGCCAGCGCAGCTTCAAGGAGCGCCGCGGCCTTCGGCGTCTGCTTGTCGCGCAGATACGCCGTGGCGAGCGCAAAGCGGTTGGCCGGCTTGGCCGATGCCTTCACGGCGGCTTCCAGATGCGGGATCGCATCCGCGGCGCGGTTGTTGTTCATCAGCAGCACGCCCAGGCGCTCACGAATCGCCGCGTCGTCCGGCCGCGCGGCGGCAAGGGGCTCATAGATCGCAATCGCCGCGGCGGCCTCGCCGGCTTGCTCGTGGCGCGCGGCGAGCTCCAGCAATCCATCCCCGTCGCCGGTGGCCCGCAACAGCTCGGCGGCTTCGGCGCGCTTGTCTTGACGCAGCAGAGCGCGGCCCAGCCCGGCGCGGGCATCGTCGGCCTTGGGGTCGGCCTTCAACGCGGCGCGGAATGCCGTTTCGGCCTCGGCCGCCTGCCCGGTGGCCAGTTGCGACTGCGCGTAATAGTAGTTGGGCTGGAACTCGGCGGGCTTCTGCGCGAGTGCCTGCTTCAAAATCGGCGCGGCTGCGGCGGGTTGCTGAAGATTCAGCAGCGCCACGCCGAGATTGAGTTGCGCTTCGTACAGTCCAGGCTTCAGTTCAAGCGTCTTGCGATACGCCGCCGCCGCTTCGGCATGCTGCCCGGCGAGGGAATGCGAGAGCCCCAGGTGGAAGTGCGAGGCGTAGTCTTTCGGGGCTGCCGCCGCCGCGCGTGTGAAGGCAGCGATGGCGGCGGGATAGTTCTGGGCCTCCAGCGCCTTCATGCCCTGATCGTAGGGAGCGCTCTGAAAAAAGAACAACAGGAGCAGCGGCGCGGCGACAGTCATCTACACTTCAGAGTCCCACTCAAAGCGGGCGGTTTCAACTCCTTCCACTTTTTTGCGAAATACTTTGCCCCGCGCGGCCACTCCTGGTTGTAAGCGCCAAACCGGGGCGTCGAAACCGAAACCAAGGAGAAATCTCATGCTCAGCTCAGCCCTTCGCAACACCGTTCTGACCGCCGTGGCCACCTGTCTCGCCCATGCGCAAATCGAAGTCCACAGCGGTACCAAAATCACCTGCCGCCTGGAACAAACGCTGTCCTCGGCCACGGCCGGCGAGGGGCAACCCGTCCAGTTGACGGTGACTGAAAACGTCTATGTGGGGAACACGTTGGTGAGCCCGCAGGGCTCGGCGGTTTCGGGCACGATTATCAGCGCAATGCCGAAGCGCCGCATCGGACCCACCGGCAAGCTGGACTTTTCAATCGACAAGGTGCGCGCCCTCGATGGCCAGTACATTCCCGTACGCTACACGATCAATCGCCGCACCGGCCGTCAGCACGCCCGTCCGCACGCCATGACTGCCGCCTTCTTTCTTGTTGATGACGGGCAAGGATGTGACTGTGAATCGCGGCCTCACGGTGGATGTGTTTGCCGGTCAGGCCCAAAGCGTCGCCACAGGGGCAGGTCCAGATGGTGGACACCCTCCCCGGTAACGCCGCGGTGCCGGGCATGGCCGGCGGCTTCGCCCCGGTGAAGATTACTTCTGATCCGGCAGGCGCGGACGTGGAAGCGGATGGCGCGTTCGTGGGCAACACGCCCAGCACCAAGCGCCTCGCTTCGGGCAAGCATCGCATTACGGTTCGGCAGGTTGAACCTCCACGCCACGCTCGCCGGCGAAGCGCCGACCCGCCGCGCGGCGGCCGGTTTGCGGTAGGCGCAGATGGGGAGGCACCGCTTTGGCGTTTTGCCTCGGCCGCTCAAAGTATACTCGACAGTCATGGGTCAACATCACGTGTTCGTCCTGAATCGCCGCGAGTGGTTCGCCGGAGCCGCTATGGGAATCTGGGGCACTGCCGCCTATCTGCGGGCTGCTGCTGCCCCACTGTCGCGGCCGCAGATTCTGAGTGGCCGTGCCAGTGAACCGCCGCCGGTGATCGTTTTGCGTGCAGGGCCAGTCACCGCTGTATTCGAACCCGCCATTGCTTTTCTGCGCTATGTGAAGCTGAGCGACCGTGAAATTCTTCGTGGACTCTACGCCGCCGTGCGAGATCAGGTTTGGGGCACCGTCGCGCCGCGCGTGAGCAGCGTGGTTCATGAAGCGCGCGGCGATCCCTTCCGGCTGACGTTCGACGTGGACAATGTGGCAGGCGACATCGACTTTGGCTGGAAGGGCATCATCACAGGCGCGGCGAACGGCAACGTGCGGTTTGAGTTCAACGGGCGCGCGCAGCACGTTCCTGCGCAACCGGCTGGGCTTTGCGGTGCTGCATCCGCTGCGTGAGTGCGCGGGCAAGCCGTGCGTGATTGAGAAGACCGGCGGGCGCAAAGAAAACGGCACGTTTCCCGATGCCATCTCGCCGCATCAGCCTTTCACGGAACTGGCGGCGGTGTCGCACGAAGTGCTGCCGGGGGTAATGGCGGAAGTGCGTTTTGAAGGCAAGGTCTTTGAGATGGAAGACCATCGCAATTGGACCGATGGCAACTACAAGACCTACTGCACGCCGCTCGAACGGCCCTTTCCTGTAGAAGTGCCGCGCGGGCAGGAAGTGAAGCAGGCCGTGACGATCTCGCTGTACGGGGCTTTACCTGCACAGTTGCCCGGTCCGCGCGCCGATGCCGCGTTGGCGCCGCGCGCCGGCGCGAAACCGGTGCGGCTGCCGGCAATCGGGTGCGGCTTCGCCGGCCCGCTCAGTGCCGCCGAAGCGGCGCGGCTTCGCGTGTTGCGGCCCGCGCATGTGCGTGTGGACTTGAGGCTGGACGAGCCCGGTTGGGACAAAGCGCTGGCAGAGGCTGGGGCGATTGCGCCGGTGGAAGCCGCGGTGTTCGGCGGCGGCGAAGCGGAGCGGCGCGCGCTGGCTGCGGTGGCGGCCAAGGTGCGCGTGGCGCGCTGGCTGGTGTTTGAGGCGAGTGGCGCGAAGTTGCCCGGCGCGCCCCGGGTGGTGGGCACCAACAAGTACTTCACGGAATTCAATCGCGGCCGGCCCGATGCCGCAGCGCTCGATGGCTCCTGCTATTCGCTCAACCCGCAGGTGCATGCCTTCGACAATCAATCGTTGATTGAGAATCTCGAGCCGCAGGGTGAAACGGTGCGCACGGCGCGCACGTTCTTCGGCGCGAAACCCGTGCATGTGACTCCCGTGACGCTGAAGCCGCGCTTCAATCCCCAAGCCAAGGGCAAGCCAGAACCCGCGGTGCCGGGCCGGTTGCCGTCGCGCGTGGATGCGCGCCAGATGTCGTTGTTCGGCGCGGTGTGGACGCTCGGCAGCATTAAGTATCTGAGCGAAGCGGGCGCAGCCAGCGTGACGTATTTTCAGACGCACGGATGGGAGGGCGTGATGGAATCGGCGGCCGGGCCGGCCATGCCGGAGTTGTTCCCGGCCGCGCCGGGCGCTGTGTTTCCGCTCTATCATGTGCTGGCCGATGTGGCCGCGTTCGCGGGCGGCGCGGTGATGCCGTTCGACTCGCCGGACCCGCTGCAGGGCTGCGCGCTGGCGCTCGAATTGGGCGCACGGCGGCGGTTGCTGTTGGCGAATCTGTCTTCCTCGGCGCGGGTCGTTTTGGTTGATGCGGCGTGGCTGGGCGCGCGGGCGCGCGCGGCGATGCTCGATGAGTTGAACGCCGCCGAAGCGATGCAGCAGCCGGAGAAGTTTCGCGCCCAGCCGGGCGCCCTGGCCGAAGCGAGCGGCGGACGGTATCGCCTCGCGATGCTGCCGTACTCGGTGGCTAAGCTCGATCACGCTTAGCCGCGCGTTGCAGCATTTCGAGTACGAAGTTGTCGCGGCGCGCTTTTACCTCGCCTGCGTCTTTGGCGCTCCAGTCGTAGAAGCCGCGGCCTGTCTTCGCGCCGAGATCGCCCTGCGCCACCTTGTCGTGCATGATGCGCGGCGCCTGGCGTTCGCTGTAAAGGTCAGACGAGACGTAGTTGCAGATCACCGTTGCCATATCGAGGCCGACGATGTCCTGATGCTCCAGCAGTCCGTAGGCCGGGAAGCGCAAGCCGAAGCCGAAGCGTACGGCGGCGTCGATGTCCTCGGCCTCGGCGATACCTGCTTCGATCATGTGTGCGGCCTCGCGCACCAGCGCCATCTGGAGGCGATTGCCGAGTTGGCCGGGTGTGTCCTTCTTGACGATCACGGGCTTCTTTCCGCACGCCGTCAACAGAGTCTTCAACTCTTCCGCCAGCACGGCGTCGCTGCGCGCGCCGAGCACAATCTCCACGAAGGGCATCAAGTGCGGCGGGTTCCAGTAGTGCGCGGTGAAGACACGCTCAGGCCGCTTGCACTGTGAGGCAATGACGGTGATGCTTAGGCCCGACGTGTTGGACGCGAGTACGGCGTCCGGGCGCGCCAGGCGGTCGAGCGAAGCGAACAGCTCCTGCTTGAACGCCATATCCTCCGGCGCAGATTCGATCACCAGATCCACGTTCGAGACGGCTCCTTCCAAGCCGTTCGTGGCGCTCAGCAGACTCGCGGTGCGCTCGGCCCGCGCCGCGTCAACCACGCCCGCGCCGGCGAGCAACGTCAACTGCGAGCGCGCCCTGTCGAGCGCGGTTTCGGCGCGCGCCGCATCGCGGCTGACGATCATGGTCCGCAGCCCGCCGAGCGCGAGCGAGCCGGCAATGCCCGGCCCCATCATGCCCGTGCCGAGCACCGCCGCCGTTTGGAGCCTCACGTGCTACTTGCCTCCGTCCTTCAGCTCGATGAGCAGCGAACGGTACGGCTTGCTGCCGACGTTCACCAGTTGCGGCGCGTTCTCGCTGCGGTCATGCCAGATGACCTCGCCGCTTTTGCGTTTGCGTGTGGTCTTCTCGCCGGTCTTCGAATCGGTGCGCTCGTACTCGCAGTCATCGAGGAAGACGATGATCTGGTCGGTGGGGCGGATGTGCGGCTTGCGCGGCACGCCCGGTTCATAGACGATTTCGCTCACTTTGGCGCGAACGTTCTCAAACAGTAGCTTCCGACTTGCCATTGTTGGGGATCTCCTTCCAGCCGGCGCGCCGCGAGTCCGGACCCGCGGGCGCCTTCGGTACATACTCTTCGCGCACCAGGAACACGTAGGCGGTAATGCCCATCACGAGGAACACGCAGATGGCGAGCATCGGCGCGGTGTAGCCTCCGGTGGTGTGTTTGAGCCAGCCCGTGAGCATGGGCGCCACAACGCCCGGGATGTTGGCGGCGCAATTCTGCAGGCCCACCAGCCGGCCCACGCCCGCGCCCGGTAGCAACGTTTGCGTGAGGGCCCAGTAGTTGGCCGTCATCAGCCCGAGTCCGCTGAGCGAGAAGACGGCGAAGAACAACGAGACCGATTGCGACTCGGCATAGGCGCCGATCAGTTGCGTGGACGCGGCCAGAAAGCCGGCGATCACGAACGATTTGCGCACCGTCACGGCGTTGTAGCCACGGTCAATCAGTTTGTCGGCTGCGTAACCGGCGAGCGTGGCGACGGTGGCCATGCCCGCGAAACTCGCGAAGGAAAACATCGTCATCTTTTCGAGATTCAGTCCGCGCGCCTCCTTGAAGTAGGAAGGCAACCACGTCATGTTGTAGTAGACGAAGTATTGGTAGCAAAAGGTACCGATGATCGTGCCAATAATCACGGGGCTCATCGCCAGTTGCAGGAACGGCACGTGCGCGCCGGCGCCGCCGGCTTTGGCGACGGCGGCCTTTTCGAGTTCACGGTCATCGTCGCGCAGGAAGAGCAGCCAGGGAATGAGCCAGACCAGCGCGCCGAAGCCGATGATCATGAACATGCTGCGCCAGCCGGCTTCGCGGAGCAGGAAACCGGCGACGATGAGTCCCACGGCGGGGCCTGCTTTTGCCGCAGCCATGTAGATGCCGATGAACAGTCCGCGCTGGTTCTCCGCCACGTTCAGGCGGATCCAGCGCATGCCCGCGGGTGTGATCATCGATTCGCCGATGCCCAGCGCAAACCGGATCGCAAAGAGCTGCCACAGCGACGAGGCCCACGCGGTCATTCCGCTGATCACGCTCCACAGCACGAAGCCGATGGCGAAGGGCCACTTGACGCCGTAGCGGTCAACGATCCAACCGGCGGGGATCTGCAGCGCGGCGTAGGTCCAGAAGAAGGCCGAGTTCAGATTGCCGCGGTCGATATCGCTGAGCTGGAAGTAATGTTTGAAATCGTCTGACGCAACAGCGACCGACAGGTTCACGCGGTCGAAGTAAGCAATCATGTAGCCCAGGCAGAGCAGGGCCATAATGCCCCACCGGTAGGCTGAATTCCGCGACTGCTGCATGGCCGTATTTCAAGGTATCACAGGCGAAGTTTGGACCCCCATGACTGAAGGTAAGATTGTTCTTCAGATGTCGGCTGTCGCGAACGTTGAGAGGAGAGACTGATGCAGCTCCGTGTGCTCGCATTTGTACTGGCAGGCGGGAAGGGAACCCGTCTGTACCCGTTGACCAAAGAACGCGCCAAACCGGCCGTGCCCTTCGGCGGCCAGTACCGCATTTGCGACTTCGTGCTTTCGAACCTGGTGAACTCGGGGATCAACTCGATCTACGTACTGATCCAGTTCCGCAGCCAATCGCTGCTGCAGCACCTGCGTGACGGCTGGGAATTCTCCGGACTGCTAAAGAACCAGTTCATCATCCCGGTGCCCGCGCAGATGCGCACCGAGGGCGAGAGCTGGTATCGCGGTACGGCTGACGCGATCTACCAGAACATCAATCTGATTGAACAGGCCGATCCGCATGTGGTGGCGATCTTCGGCGCCGATCACATCTACCGGATGAACATCCGCGAGATGATCGAGTTCCACGAGCGCAACCTTGCCGACGTTACCGTTTCGGCGATTCCGGTGGAGAGGCAATTCGCGCGCGAGTTCGGCGTGATTGAAGCGGCTCATGACGGCGAGATCAAGGGTTTCCACGAGAAAAACCCGAACGCGCCCACGATGCCCACGGACCCCGAGCGCGTGTATGCGTCGATGGGCATCGTGGGCGCGTTCG
>VFZP01000244.1 GCA_016871115.1 Acidobacteriota bacterium | reverse complement strand
CTGGCCCGCTGAGCCCTTCAGGTGAATGCGAATCGTCGAGTCCGGCAAACCTTCTGAGCCATACTTCTTGGAAATCTCGCCGGACAGCATCGTGCCCACTGTGCGATGCACGTTGCGGATGGGCAGATTGAACTCCACCGGTGTCTGATGGTCGATGGCCTCTTTGGCAAGATCCATCAGTTTGTGATCGAGCGCTTCCTGTAAACCGTGATCCTGCGGGATCAGGCAGCGGCGGCCGACGCGCTTCGGCACTTCGGGGTTGTAGAAGATTGACGTAAAGTCCAGGCCCTTGGCCTTCCAATGATCGATCGCCTCGCGCATCTCCAGCTTGTCGACGCGGCCCACCATCTCGTCGAGCTTCCGGAAGCCGAGCTTTGCCATGATCTGGCGAACCTCCTCGGCGATGAAGAAGAAGAAGTTGATAACGTGCTCAGGCGCGCCGTCGAACTTCGCGCGCAAGCGCGGGTCCTGCGTGGCAATGCCCACCGGGCAGGTGTTCAGATGGCACTTGCGCATCATGATGCAACCCACCGTGATGAGCGGGGCGGTGGAGAAGCCGAACTCTTCGGCGCCCAGGAGCGCCGCGACCGCTACGTCGCGGCCCGTGCACAGCTTGCCGTCCGTCTGCACAATGATGCGGCTGCGCAGGTCGTTCATCACCAGCACCTGCTGCGTTTCCGCCAAGCCGAGTTCCCACGGCGCACCGGCATGCTTGATGGACGTGATAGGCGAAGCGCCCGTGCCGCCCGAGTCACCGGAGATCAGCACCACATCGGCATGCGCCTTGGCCACGCCGGCCGCGACGACGCCCACACCCGTTTCGCTCACCAGCTTTACCGAAATGCGCGCCTTCGGATTTGAGTTCTTCAGGTCGTAGATGAGCTGCGCGAGATCCTCAATCGAATAGATGTCGTGATGCGGGGGCGGGGAGATGAGACCCACGCCCGGGATCGAGTGGCGCACGCGCGCGATGGTCTCGTCCACCTTGTGACCCGGCAACTGTCCGCCTTCACCGGGCTTGGCGCCCTGCGAGACCTTGATCTGCAGTTCGTCGGCATTCACCAGATAGTTAGCCGTCACGCCGAAGCGGCCCGATGCCACTTGTTTGATGGACGAGCGCCGCCAATCGCCGTTCGGGTCGCGCTGGAAACGCTCGGCGTCTTCGCCGCCTTCGCCGGTGTTGGACCGCGCGCCGATGCGGTTCATCGCAATTGCCAGCGTTTCGTGCGTTTCCTTGGAGATCGAACCGAACGACATCGCGCCCGTGGCAAAGCGCTTGACGATCTCAGCCGCCGGTTCCACTTCTTCAATCGGCACCGGCTTGGCCGACCACTTGAACTCCATCAGCCCGCGCAGAGTGCACATCTGGCGCGACTGGTCGTCGATCGCTTTCGAGTACTCCTGGAACGTCTTGAAGCCCGGCGCTGTCGGCTCCTTGTCGCTCCGCACGGCGTGCTGGAGCTTGGAAATCGTGGTGGGGTTCAGCAGGTGATACTCGCCGCGCACGCGGTACTGATAGCTGCCGCCAACGGGCAGTTCGGTATCGGCGTCGGTGAGATTTTGGTAGGCGAGATCGTGCTTGAGCTTGGTCTCCTTGGCGATCTGTTCCAAGCCCACGCCTTCAATGCGCGTGGAGGTGCCGGTGAAGTAGCGGTCCACCAACTCGCGGTTGAGGCCGATCGCTTCAAACACCTGCGCGCCGCGATAGCTTTGCAGCGTGGAGATGCCCATCTTCGAGAAGACCTTCAAGAGGCCCTTGTTCACGGCCTTCTTGTAGTTCTTCAGCGCCGTCTCGAAGGTCATGTCCTTCGGCAGCAGCCCCCGGCGCTGCGAGTCTTCGAGCGTCTCAATGGCGAGGTACGGGTTCACCGCACTCGCGCCGTAGCCGACGAGCAGGCAGAAGTGATGCACTTCGCGCGGTTCGCCGGATTCGACGATGAGCGCCACCTGCGTACGCGATCCTCCGCGGATCAAATGATGGTGCACGGCCGAGAGCGCCAGCAGCGCGGGAATCGGTGCGTAGTCAGTATCCACACCGCGGTCAGACAACACCAGCACCGTATAGCCGGACTTGATGGCCCATGACGCGCGGCGGCACACGGCCTCAATGGCCCGTTCCAGGCCCGCGGCGCCGCCATCGGCGCGGAACAGCGTGGTGATGGTGGTGGCGAGGAAATCGCCCTGCGACACGCGGCGCAGTTTTTCCAGGTCGTAGTTGGTGAGCAGCGGATGCGGCAGCTTCAGCGTGTGGCAGTGCTCGGCCGTCTCCGCCAGAATGTTGCGCTCGGTGCCGATGTAGGAACACAGCGACATCACCAGTTCTTCGCGGATCGGATCGATGGCCGGGTTGGTCACCTGCGCGAACAACTGCTTGAAGTAGTGGAACAGCGGCTGGGGGCGCTCGGAAAGACACGCGAGCGGCGTATCGGTACCCATGGAGCCGATCGGCTCTTCGCCCTTGGCGGCCATCGGAATCAGGATCGTCTTCAGATCCTCATCGGTGAAGCCGAAGGCGCGCTGGCGCTCCAGCATTGTTTCAAATTCAGTGGGGTGCCACCGGGGCGGCTCCGGCAAATGGTCGAGCGTGATCTGCTGTTGCTTGATCCACTCGCCATACGGGTGGCGCGACCACAACCGCTCTTTAATCTCTTCGTCCGGCACAATGCGCTTTTCGCGCAGGTCGCACAGCAGCATCTTGCCTGGCTGCAGGCGGCCCTTGAACTTCACATTCTCCGGCTTCACCGGCAGCACGCCCGCCTCCGACGCCATGATGAGCATGCCGTCGTGCGTCACCAGATAGCGGGCCGGGCGCAGGCCGTTGCGATCGAGCGTGGCGCCGACCACTTCGCCATCGGTGAACGCAATCGCCGCTGGGCCGTCCCACGGCTCCATCAGCGAGGCGTGATATTCGTAGAACGCGCGCTTCTCGGCGGTCATGGTCACGTCGTGATCCCAGGCTTCTGGAATCATCATGGCCATCGAGTGCGGCAGCGTGCGTCCGGCGCGGCGCATCAGCTCCACGGCGTTGTCAAAGCGGGCCGAGTCGCTTCCACCGGGAACTTCGATAGGGAAGAGTTTCGGCAGGTCATCGCCAAACAGCGGCGACCGTAGTATCTTCTCGCGCGCGTTCATCCAGTTCTGATTACCCTGGATCGTGTTGATCTCGCCGTTATGGCAAACGAACCGGAACGGGTGCGCCAGTTGCCAGGTGGGAAAGGTGTTGGTGGAAAAGCGCTGGTGCACCATGCACAAAGCGCTGACCAGTTCTGGGTCTTTGAGGTCTTTGTAGAACTCGGCGATCTGCGGCGCCAGCAGCAGTCCCTTAAACACAATGGTCCGGGCTGACAGCGACGGGATGTAGAAAAAGTCCTTGTCGCGGATGTCGTCTTCGAGGATTTCCTTCTCGGCGGCGCGGCGCATCACATACAAGCGGCGCTCGAGTTCATCCACGTCCATCTTCTGCAGCGGCGCCACGAAGATCTGTTGGATATAAGGTTGCGAGGCGCGCGCCACGCGGCCAATGGCATCGGGGTTGATGGGCGTATCGCGCCAGCCCAGCACTTCCAGGCCATGCTCGCCGGCAATCCGTTCGAGAATCCCTTCCACCTTCAGGCGCGTGTGGCGCTCCACGGGGAGGAACACCATGCCCACGCCGTATTCGCCCGGGGGCGGCAGCTTGAAGCCGATCTCGGCGCACTCGCGCGCGAAAAACGCATGCGGGATCTGGATCATGATGCCCGCGCCGTCGCCTGTCTCCGGGTCGCACCCGCACGCACCGCGGTGGGTGAGATTGATGAGGATCTGGATGCCCTTGACAATAATGCCGTGCGATGGCTGGTTGTTGATATTCACCACGAAGCCCATGCCGCAGGCGTCGCGTTCCTGGGCTGGGTTGTAGAGGCCTTGGGCGGGGGGCAGGCCCAGGGGCCGATCGTAATCAAAGGAAGGTGGAGGAGGCTGCTGCTGATTCGGGTTCTTCATGATGGATGGATACTCCCGTCCCGGGGCGTCTGGCAAGACCTCGGGATTAGCTGAGTATAGCGGCAGTTCGAACCGGAGTCAATATTAGGCATGCCGAATGTGTGATGTCTATTGTTTCAGAACGGCTAATTATGCAAGCCTGAAACAATATACGTTGCATATAAGCGAATTTTTACTTATAGCCCTTGTATATTTAAGGTGACTTATAGTATTCTGATCCGGTGAACCTGGACCATCTCCAGCTCTTTCGGGACATCGCACAGACCCGGAGCATCAGCCGGGGCGCGGCGTTGAACGCCGTCAGCCAGTCCGCCGCCAGCCAGCATTTGCAAGAGGTTGAGCGGCAGTTGGATGTGCAGTTGGTGGACCGGAGCGTGCGCCCGTTGAAACTGACGCAGGCCGGGAGGCTGTACCATGACTTCTGCCGCGAAGTGCTCAAGCTGCGTCAGCAGTTCGACGTGGATCTGGAAGGTTTGCAGGGGAAGGTGGAGGGCGTGTGCCGGATTGCCTCCATTTACTCGATCGGGCTTTCGGAGATGACGTGTCTGGAGGCCCATTTTGCCGAGCGGTTTCCGCAGGCCGAGTTGAAGGTAGACTACCTGCGTCCAGAAAAGGTCTATGACGCGGTTTTGAACGACCGTGCGGACCTGGGGCTGGTGAGCTATCCCGAAGCAACCAAGGATGTCCGTGTCACCCCCTGGCGCGAGGAGCGAATGGTGGTGGCGCTGGCTCCCGCGCATCCGCTCGCCTCGCGTGCCGTGATTACCGCAGCCGACCTTCAGGACCGCGAGTTCATCGGCTTCGACGACGAACTGCCGATCAGCCGCGAAGTGAAGAGGTTCCTGCGCGAAGCGGGCGTGGATGTGCGGCAGGTTCACCACTTCGACAACATCCAGAGCATGAAGGAAGCCGTGGCGATGGGTTCGGGCATTAGCATTCTGCCTGAGCCAATTCTGCAGCGCGACATCGACGAGGGCCGCCTGATTGCGGTGCCGCTCGAAGCCCCGGGTTTGAAGCGGCCGCTCGGGATTCTGCAGCCGCGCCGACGCAAGTCAAACCGGGCTACCCAGTCATTCCTCCATTTATTGGTGGATGGCGATGGCGGTGCTGCGCAGCCGGCGCCGGTGGCGGAACCGGCGATGGTGTAAGGCCCACATCGTCCGGTGGTTGGCAGAACGATGCGCCAGTTTGCGTCGGTGGACCCGAACTGGATAGAATTCCTCAACCGGCGCGAGCCCGCCGGCGCTGGAGGAACCATTTATCGTTTCAAGCTTGCCGTTTGGGCCGCTTTGCTGGCGGCGTTCGGGGCCACCGCGGCGGCGCAGACGGGCGGCGGCGCTACGCTGGTGGGTACGGTGAAGGATTCCACGGGCGCCACGGTGGCCGGCGCCAAAGTCTCGGTGTTGAACACGGGCACGGCGTTCTTGTCGGAAACCACAACGGGCGCGGACGGCGGTTACTACGTTCCCTACCTGGCCGCGGGCAGTTACAAAGTTACGATTGAGGCGCAGGGTTTCAATCGCTTCGTTCGCGATGGCATCACGCTGCGGCCCGGCGAAGTGCCGCGCGTGGACATCGCGCTGGAACTGGGTGCGGTGACCGAGAGCATTGCCGTTACCGCTGAACTGCCCGCGCTCGATACCGAGAATATCGCCAGCGGTTTTGCGCTGTCCAAGGAAGACCTGCCGAAAGTGCCGGGGCTAATGAAGCGCAGTGTCTACCTGCTGCAGTTCATGCCGGGCATTGTCGGAATAGTGGGCCAGGGCGGGTTTCACATCGCCGGGCAGGCGCAGAATGCGAGCAACTGGACGCTGGATGGCATCAGCGCGAAGGCTCCCTGCACGGGCACGGTGAACGAGGTGGACGGCGTGCTGCAGCCGAGCCTGGACGCGATTGAAGAGTTCAAAGTGCAGGTGAGCGGCAACTTCGCGGAGAACGGCCACACGGCGGGCGGTAGCGTGCGGGCCGTCTACAAGTCAGGGACCAACGCGCTGCACGGCTCGTTTGAACAGCGCGGCAAAGCGGCGCCACCTGGACGCGCGATCCCTTCCCCGGCAATCAGATTCCGCGCAGCATGTTCGATCCGGCAGCGGCGAAGTTTCTCGAACTCGGATTGTGGAAGGTGCCGAATGAGCCGGGTATTGTCAGCCGTACCGGGCTGTCGCAAAACCTGGTGTTCGACACGCGGCGCGTTTTGCAGCGCGACCGGTGGGACGCCAAGGTGGACCATCAGATCAGCTCCATGCACAAGATCTTCTTCCGCTACTCGCAGAACCGCCACCGCGGCACGCTGGGTTCGGCATTCGAGCGCCCCGAACTGGTGGCGTTTACCGCAGCAATCCCGTGGACCAGATCAACGGGCTGTTCAACGACAACTTCGTTTTTTCGCCGGTCATGTTCAATGAGTTTCGCCTGGGCTACATGCGGCGCCGCGCCACCACACCGCCCCGGTTCGGCCGCAACGAAGGCTGGGCGGAGAAGCTGGGGATTCCCGGGGTCAGCCCCGAGTCGTTTCCGTTCTTCAACATCGGCCTCGGCGTAGCGCCGCTGAATGTCATGAATGGAGTGGGGCAGGACTTCACGCTGCAGAACAACCTCACCCGTCTGATGGGCAAACACACGCTGGAGCTAGGCTACGAAGCGATCAAGACCACGTATAAGCTTGCCACGGCGGACCTGCGCTCGGGCCAATACAACTTCGGCGGCACCGAGCTTCCGTTCACACGGAACACCGGCCAAACCTTCGCTTCGTTCCTGCTGGGCAAGTTTTCAAGCGCCACCTTCACCAAAGGGCTCGCGACGTTTCTGCCGATCCCGTGGACGCACGACTGGTATGTTTAGGACGACTGGAAGATCCATCCGAGGGTGACACTGAATCTCGGCGTGCGCTGGTCTTACTCCTCGCCGTTTAAGACGACGTGGAATCAGCAATCGCAGTTCGACCCCACGGCCATCGATCCGGTAACGGGGCTGCGCGGCGCCATCACCCACCCCACCGGAGCCATCGGCAAAAGGGACTTCAACAACTTTCAACCACGCCTCGGGATGGCCTGGAATTTCCGCCCGCGCTGGGTCTTCCGTACCTCGTTCGACGTCCTGACCATGGATGAAACGGGCCGCGGCGGGTTTGACGAATACGCCGGGACCTTCAACATCCTTCAGCCGGTGAGCGATCCGCGGCACCAGCTCACGCTGCGGCAAGGCCCCGGGCCCACCAACTACGTTATGAACCAGGACGGCACGGTGCCCTACACCGGCGCCAACTTCGCCAGCCGCACCGCCACATGGCGCGATCCGGACTTGTGCCGCCCGTACGTGATGAACTGGTCTTCCGGTTTTCAGCACAACATCGGCAACAACTAGATTCTCAACCTCATGTACCAGGGGACGGCCGGCGTGGGCTTGACGCGCTCCTGGAACATCAATGAAATCCCGCTGTCGATTGCGCTCGGCAGCGATCGTTCGCTACAGAATCGCGTCTTCACGCAGCAGCAGAACTTCCGCTACTTCCCGCAGTTTGGCGCCGTGAACCTACTGTCGAACTTCAATCACAACACCTGGCACAGCGGCAACGTAAAGATTGAAAAGCGGTATTCGCAGGGCCTGTCGCTGAATGCGTCGTATAACTACTCGAAGTCGCTCGCCAACGGCAACGAGCTTTCCTACTACGACCGCACCGGCAAGGCCCGCACGAGTTGGGGCTACCGCCATCAATACAACATCATGGTGAGCTACGATCTGCCGGTGGGCCGGGGTCAGCGCTGGTTGAACCGCGGCGGTGTGTGGGATGCCGTGCTGGGCGGCTGGACGCTGGCCGTGACGCAGAACGGCGTTTCGGGCCAACCGATTTCGGTGGGCCATGCGGGCAGCCCGCACCGCTACCCCATCACCGCGCGCGTGAATGCGTTGGTGCCCATTGAAGAGGCGAAGGTACAGAACTGGGAGATGGGAAATCGTTTCCCATCCAACGCGCAGAATCCGTATTTCCACATGAGCGCCTTTGCCTACCCGGCGGCCTACACGGCCGGGAGCCTGGGCGCGAGCGTGTTGCAGGTGCCGGGCATCCACTGGAATCAGGCGTACGCCAACAAGATGTGGACGGTGCGTGAGAAGTACAAGGTGAGCCTGCGGGTGGATGGCCACAACTTGCCGTGGAAGCGCCCGAACGTGTCAGCGCCGAACACGACGTTCAACCTGAACAATCCCGGCGCGTGGGCGCGCTTCAGCGGCACGGTCGGAGACTTCTCCAATTTCGGCAGCGCGCGGGCCAACGTCCAGGGGTCGCTGCGCGTTGAGTTCTAGGCCCGCGCCGCTCAGCGCGCGGAGGCATACTTGCACAGTCTGTCGAGCACGGCGAGTAGGCGCAACGGCGCAGACGTGGCCTCATCGCTCGTCGTGGCAGTATGGCTGTGAGACAGGCGCGTCAGAAGGCTGTGGAGGCGAGGCGCGCGCCGCTCAGCGTGCGGAGGCATGCTTGCAGAGTCTATCGAATGCGGAGAGCAAGCCCACCGGCGCAGGCGCGGGCGTCATCGCGCGCCGCCGTAGAAAGCTGTGAGATAGGCGGACCAGCCAACTCGTACACTGGAGGAAGACTCCATGCTGTGCGCAGGCAATGCTACGCCCGTCCGCCCCGGGGCGGCTTCGGTTGAATTTTGCTACGACCATTTTGAGCTGGCCGAGACCGGCGGCGTCGGCCGCCAACGGCCGGCCTGGGCGCTGCATGCGCTGGGGCTGAGCGATGAAATGACGGCGGCGTTTGCGCTGGTTCCCGCGGGGCGTCCCGAAGCGGCGCAGTGGTTTACGGCGCGTTGGGGCCGTGCCGGCGTGGGTCCGGCGAGTTTCATGCCCGTGCCGGTGCAACTGGAAACGGATGAGCGGCCGTCGGTGGAAGTCTACGGCTTCCGGTCTTCGAACTTCAACTGGCGGAACTGTCAGTGGGAGATTGTGGAACGCGTGACGCCGCATGCGTTCGAATTGCCGACCGCGGATGGCGAATGCCTGGACGTGCCGGGCAACGCCACCGGCGTATGGGCGTTTGCCGAGGGCTCACCCGTGGTTTGCGTCGACGATCTTGGCTTCGGCGAACATGCTGAGTTTGCGCTGCACAAGCAGACCGATGAGGCCAACCGCGGCGCGTCGTATCAAGTGCGGTTCGGCGGGCGCATCTGGCGGCGCTGGCTGACGGATCGCGTTGGCCACCCGTCGCCGCTTGAATTGCTGGCCTTCGACACGTCGTCACCCGTGTTGCAGCAAGCGCTCGATGAAGTGTGGGGCGAGATCGGCGGGCAGGAAGAGGCCAAGCGCGAGTTGATCCGCGCGATTCAGTGGCCGGTGCTCTACCCCGAACTGTTTCTGCTGTTCAAACGCAAACGCAGCCGCGGCGTGCTGCTCTACGGCCCGCCGGGGTGCGGCAAGACGCTGCTGGGCGGCGCGGTGGTGAAGTTACTGGCTGCGCTGTATCATCGCAAGGCCGATCAGGGCGGTTTCAAGTATGTGAAGGGCCACCAACTGCTCGACCAGTATGTTGGTAACTCCGAGAAAGCCGTGAAGGCCCTGTTTGACGACGCGCGCCGTTGGCGGGAGCAACGCGGCTATCCGGCCGTGCTGTTCTTTGACGAAGCCGACGCGTTGTTTAAGCG
>VFZP01000243.1 GCA_016871115.1 Acidobacteriota bacterium | reverse complement strand
GGCAGCAAGGGGAGTTCGAAGTCACCGGTCTGCGTGGTCCGTGTCGACCGCTCCAGCCCGGTGGCCGTGTTGCGGGAAGTCACCTGCGCGCCGGAAAGGACGGCGCCGGAGGGATCAGCGACGCGACCCACCATGGTCGCCGTCGATTGACCCCAGACAGTCACCGCCAGGGGAGGCAGCAAGAGAACACGAGTGAGAACAGACATAAATGAGCCGGACCTCCTTGTGAAGATGAGCCGGACCTCCTTGTGAAGAGTAGTTAAGCCAATCGAACGATCCACTATGCTGGACGGCATCGAGGACGACCCAAACGAAGCATGGCTTGGAAGGCCCTCTATATTGGGTAGCTTCGCCGTGCGGGGAAGTCAAGGGGATTGCGGCGATCGAGGCTTTCCTGTTCAGCCTACTGAACGGCACGTGCGCCCGAATTCGTCCCGCGCGGTGGACGCGACCGGGCCTGCGGTAGCGCGCGCTAGGAGCGGTAGCGCGCGCTAGGATATGCTAAGGGCTAATCACCATGAAGGCTCTGTTAGTGGTGTCGCTGGCGCTCCTGTTGTCGCCCTGCGTTTCCGGCCTGCTGGCCGCGCCACCCAAGGCACCTGCCGATCCGCGCATCACCTCTGTGCATCCGTTGGCCGTGCCTGCGGCTGTGTCCACAGTCGTCACCGTGCGCGGCCAGGGATTGGCCGGAGCGCGGGCAATGTGGTGCAGTGTGGGATCGGCGACGGCGCGGATCGAGGGCGCTGTCGCAACCGACGGCGATGCCGCCGAGCATGTACGGGTGGCGATCGTAGCGCCCGCGGGCTTCACCGGCGTGCTGCGCCTGCGCCTCATCGCCTCGCGCGGAGTGAGCAACGATCTTCCGCTGCACGTGGTGGACGCGCCGGTGCTCGACGAGCCGGAAACGGTGGCCATCGCGCGCGGCGCTCCGCTCGCGATTGCTGGACGTCTGGTGGCCAAGGGCGAAGTCGACACGGTGTGGCTCGAAGCTCAGCGCGACGATCTGCTGACGTTCACGGCTGTGAGCGGCGTGGCGGGTTTCGATCCCGCCCTGACGCTGTCGGAGCCTTCGGGTAGTTGGTTCGACGCACAGCGCCTGAATCGCCTGGCTTTCAACGATGAGCCGCTGCATTTTCCGGGCCTCGCTCAGGATGCGCGGCTCGTGCATCGCTTCGATAAGGCGGGCCGCTACGCGCTGCAGGTGAAAGCTTTCTCCGGGCAAGGCGGGCCGGACTTCACCTATTTACTGCGCATCGGGCCGGGCCGTGAAGAAACGCCGCTGTTGCACCCGCCCGCCGTGCATGCGTGGGACGAGCGCCGGTTCACGCGGCGCGTCGGCGAAGCGTGGATGCCGGGTGTGGCCGCGCGTGGATCGGGCGAAGCGGTGAAGCCGCCGGGCGTCGCGATGCAGGGCAGCGAGGCGGAGCCGAAAGATGCACCGCTGCTGACGATTCCGGGTCTTGTCGAAGGCCGCCTCACCAGACCCGCGCAGGTTCACCGCGTGCGCGTTGCCGTGGAGAAGCCGCAGGCCCTCGCGATCGAAGTGGAAACGCCCGCGGCGACGATGCCTCGCTTCAATCCTGTTGTCCGTTTGCTCGCGCCCGATGACGGCGGCAGCGAGATCGTCACCAACGTCTACACCAAGCGCAACAACAACGGCCTGTACATGATGAAAATGATCCAGGCGAAATCCACGGTCACGCTCCGCTCGGCAGGCGAGTATGTGCTCGAAGTGCGCGACATCACCACCGATGTGGCGGGCGACGATTTCGCCTATCGCATTCTTGTACGCCCACAGATGCCGCATGTGGGCCGCGTGGACGTGCCCGAGGATCGCGTCAACCTCGAACCGGGGGAGACCAGGCAGGTCACCGTGAACATCGAGCGCGAAGAAGATTTCAAGGACCTCGTGCTGGTCTCCGCCGACGGACTTCCCGCCGGCGTCACGGCCACTGCGGGGATGGCGAATCCCGTGGAGCGGCCGCCGCCTCCGAATGGCGGTCGCGTCGAGCGCTATGTCGGCAAGCCGCAGACGGCCACACTCCTGCTCACGGCCGACGAGAACGCGAAGCCGGGCGAGTGGCCCTCCACCGTGCGCGTGTCGATCCGCACTCTGCGCGGCGGCCGGACAGGCGCGCCGATCCTGGCGAAAGAGCTTCCGGTGCTGGTGATTCCACGGAGGCCTTCTTGAGCGCCCGGTGGCGGTGGAGTGTCGGCCTCGCGGCGGCCCTGTGTCTCGGCGCCGACCCGGTGGCGTTGCGCATTGAGCCGTCCGCGCGCACGCTGCGCGGGGCGGGTGCGATGCAGCAGTATCTGGCGATCGCGGTGGATGCCGATGGCGCCGAACGCGACGTGACGGGCGGGGTGCAGTGGAAGTTATCGGGTTCGCCGGGGGCTGAATTCGCCGGCGCCGGCCTGCTAAAGGCGCGGCAGAACGGCGAAGTACGGCTCACCGCCGCGCTCGGCTCGCGCACGGCTCAGGCGACGGCTCGGCTCGAAGGGATCGATCAGCAGCGGCCGTTTTCGTTCGCACAGGATATCGGGCGGGTGCTGACGCGCTCCGGCTGCAACAACTCCACGTGCCACGGCGGCGTGAAAGGGCGTGGCGGCTTCCAGCTTTCCAGCGGCGCGCTGCACCCGAAAGACGATTACGAGTGGATCGTCAAAGGCGGCGAGTATCAGGTGCTCACCACCGAAGTGAAGGGTGAACGGATCCCGCGCATTGACTTGAAACAACCCGCGCAGAGCCTGTTGCTACGCAAGCCGGCCGGGCAGACGCCGCACGGCGGCGGCGTGCGCTTCAAGACGGATTCCGAGGAGTACCGTGCGCTGCTCAATTGGGTCTCGCAAGGCGCACCCTACGGCGCTGCGGATGACAAGCAGGTCACGGTGACGCGCCTTGAGGTCTTCCCGAAAACGTTGACGCTCGAGCGCGGCGGCTCACACCGGCTGCTCGTCACCGCGCATTTTGCCGACGGGCGCACGGAGGATTTCACGCGGTCTGCCGTCTACGCAAGCAACGACAAAGAGGTGGCGGCGGTGGACGACGACGGCATCGTCAAAGCCACGCGGCTCGGCGAAACCGCGGTGCTCGTGCGCGCGGCTGGTGGCGTCACCAGCGCCACGGTGGGCGTCGTGGGCAAGGCCCTGCCGGATTTCCCGCGTCTCACGAAGGCGAATTTTGTCGACGAACTCGTCTTCGATAAACTCCGGCGCTTCCGCATTCCCCCGTCGCCCGTTTCAAGCGACGCCGAATTTGTGCGCCGCGTGTGCCTCGATCTCACTGGAACGCTGCCGCCGCCTGCGCGCGTGCGGGAGTTTGTCGCCAGCACCGATCCCGCAAAGCGCAGCCGTCTCATCGACACACTGATGGACTCGCCGGAGTTCGTCGATTTCTGGACCTGGCGCTTTGACGATGTTTTCCGCGTCGCGGTGTTCTCGAATGGCATCCAGCCGAAATGGAGCCAGATGTACGGCGAGTGGATACGGCAGAGCATCGCCAGCCACAAGCCCTACGATCAGATGGCCCGCGAGCGGCTCACCGCGCAAGGCTACGACGGACCGTCGCGCCACTATCTTCCTTATGATGTGATCGGGCCTCCCGGCGAGACCATGGCCGAAGAGGTGCGCGTGTTCTTCGGGCGGCGCCTCGATTGCGCGCAGTGCCACAATCACCCCTACGAATCGTGGAGCCAGGATCAGTTTTGGGGCATGGCGGCGTTTTTCGGCCGTCTGTTCAAAATGGGCGATCAGGGCAATGAGTATGTCATCTTCGATCATCCGCGCAACCAGGCGATGGGCAACGGGGACGTGGATGGCGGCATCGCGCTGAATCACCCGCGCACGAAAGCGGAGTTGAAGCCGACGCTGCTCGACGGCCGCGAGATCGTGGCCGCCGACGGCGAGAATCCGCGGAAGGCGCTGGCCGAGTGGATGGTCACCCAACCCTACTTCGCCGAAGCCGCCGTCAACCGGCTGTGGAGCTACTTCTTTGGCCGCGGACTGGTGGACCCGGTCGACGATTTCCGCTCCACCAACCCCCCCACGCATCCCGAACTCCTTGAGCGGCTCGCGCGCGAGTTCCGCGACCGCAAGCACGACCTGCGGCACATCCTGCGGTTGATCGTCGAGTCGCGCACCTATCAGCTCTCCGGCGTCCCCACGGCGGCGAATCGCGATGACCGCACCAACTACTCGCATACGCCCGCCCGTCCGCTCGATGCCGAAGTGCTCCTCGATGCAATTTCGTCCGTCACCGGCGTGGCCGAAACTTTCCGCACCGGCGTCTCAGAGGCAGCCGCACGCACGTCCGGACAAGCCCCCGCCGGCACGCGCGCCATCGCGCTGCGTGAACCGGATCTGTTCTACTCGCGTTTTCTCGAACTCTATGGGCGGCCCAATCGCTTGACGCTGCCCGAACGGAACCTCTCGGCCAATCTTGGACAGGCCCTCCACATGCTCGCCGGGAATGTCTACAACGAGAAGCTGAGCGCGCCGCAGGGGCGGTTGATGAAGCTCGTGCAAGCGGGCCGATCCAATCGCGAGATTGTGGATGAGTTCTACCTGGCCGCGTTCGCGCGGTTGCCGGAACGCGACGAAGCGGACGGCCTCGAAGCCATGATCGCCCGCGGTCCGGATCGCCTGGCGGCCTTGAAGGATTTTGTGTGGGCCGTGTTATGCTCGCGCGAATTCGCGGAGAATCATTAGAAGGAGTGTGCGCATGATGAACACCGGTTGTCTCCGGCTGACCGCTCCAGCGGCCTCGCGCCGCGCCTTTCTGCAGGCCGGTTCGCTGGGCTTTCTCGGCTTGACGCTCCAGGACCTGCTGCGCGCGGCCGACGCGAAACCGCTGCGCGGCAAAGCGCAATCCTGCATTCTCCTTTGGCTCGAAGGCGGGCCCAGCCAGATGGACACTTGGGACCCCAAGCCCACGTCGGCCTTCAAGGCGATTTCAACCAACGTCGCCGGCCTGCAGATTTCCGAGCTCCTGCCGCAGATGGCGCGCCGCATGGATAAGGTGGCCGTGATCCGCTCCATGCACACCCGGGGCAACGATCATCCGCAGGGTACCCACTACGCCATCACGGGCCACGAACCGAATCCGGCGATGCATTTCCCCAGCCTCGGTTCGATTGTGGCGAAAGAAGTGGGTCCGCGCGGCGCCATGCCTCCGCACGTGCTGGTGCCGCAGTGGGAACGGAGCCGCCAATACGAGGAGTATTTCCGCTCGGGTTTTCTCGGCGCTGACTATGACCCGATGGCCATCCCGGACCCAAGCGCCAAAGGCTTTGAGGTGGCCGACCTCATGCTGCCGAAGACCGTCGCCGAGCCCGCCGTGCACAGCCGCCAGGAGATGTTGAAGCTCGTGGACGCGCGTTATCGCCGCCTGCATGAAGGCGCCGAGCATGCGCGCATGGATGGCTTCACGGCGCAGGCGTGGAAAATGCTGCTGAACCCGCGCACGCGCGATGCGTTCGATCTGTCGCGCGAGCCCGACAAGCTGAAAGACCGCTACGGGCGCGACGCCATCGGTCAAAGCGCTCTGCTCGCGCGCAGGCTCGTGGAGGCGGGCACGCGTTTTGTGACGGCCGCCGGCTATCACGCCAACTCGTGGGATACGCATGCCCGGAACGACGAAGGCCATCGCGATCGCCTGTGCCCCACGCTCGATCGGACGCTGGCCGCGCTGCTGGACGACCTCAGCGAACGCGGGCTGCTCGATTCGACGATTGTGCTTGCGATGGGTGAGTTCGGCCGCACGCCGTTTGTGAATCCCGATCTCGGCCGCGACCACTGGCCCAACTGCTGGTCGCTTGTCGTCGCTGGCGGAGGGATCCAAGGCGGGCAGGTGATCGGTGCAAGCGACGCGCAGGGCGCCAACGTCATCAGCCGCGCCACCAGCATGGGCGATCTGTTTGCCACCATCTACAAAGCCTTCGGCGTCGATTGGACCAAGGAGTATAGAACCCCGATTGGACGTCCCGTGAAAATCGCCAACGGATTGGGCGACGCCACTGGGCAGCCGATTGCCGGATTGCTGCTGTGAGAGTGGAATGGGCGCTCGTCGCCTACCTGTGGTTCTGCTACGTGCTGAACCACGCGGACCGCCAGGTGGTCTACACGCTCTTTCCGGCGTTGCAATCGGAGTTTCAACTCAGCAATACCGTGCTGGGACTCACCGGCGCGCTCTTTTTGTGGATCTACGGACTCTCCTCGCCCTTCTCCGGCATCCTGGGCGATCGCCTGCCGCGCACCAAGGTGGTCACCGGCAGCCTGGTGCTGTGGAGCTTCTTCACGTTGCTCACCGGCTTTGCCTTTAACGGCCCGTCGCTCCTGGTCTTGCGCGGGCTGCTGGGCGTGTCCGAATCGCTGTTCATGCCGGCCGCCTTCGCGCTGATGGCCAGCGCGCACGGGCCGGAATCGCGCTCAAAGGCCATCGCGGTCTTTGCCACCAGCCAAACGGCGGGCGTGGCCATCGGCGGTTCGCTCAGCGGCTGGCTTGCTGAGCATCTGCATTGGCGCGTGGCGTTTTGGGCGCTGGGCACCGTGGGCATTCTGTTCGCGTTGCCGTTGTGGCGGTTTCTGAGCCGCGTGCCAACTTCGTTCCTGCGCGCCGGCGCTGAGGGGAAAGCAGACCTGCGCAGCTTCTTGGGTCTCCTGCGCATTCCGTCGTTGTGCGTGGTCACGCTCTACGTCAGCATTGCCACCTTTGGATTGTTCCTCGTGTACACGTGGCTGCCGACGCTTTATCACGATAAGTTTTCTCTCGGCCTGACGCGCGCGGGCGTCGAGGCGAGCGTATACCCGCAATTCGGTTCGATCGCAGGGCTCCTCGTGGGCGGCACGCTGGCCGACTGGGGCTACCGCAAAACACCCGCCGCCCGTTTCTGGATCATCCTGACGGCGTTTTGCACGGCCGGCCCCAGCATCTACTTACTGGGCCACGCTGCCACGCTGGAGGCCGCGCGGATGGCGGCGATTTCGTTCGGCTTCTTCTCCGGCTTCATCTCGGGCAACCAGGCCGCGTCTGCCTTCGACGTTGTGCCGCCGGCGCACCGCGCCTCGGCCATCGGCGTGCTGAATCTCCTGGGCGCGGTCGTGTCGGGCTTTGCACCGTTCCTCGGGGGCCTCGCGCGCAGCAACATCGGCGTGGATCGCGTGATGGTGTTCACCAGCGGAATGTATCTGGTGGCGGCGGCCATTGTGCTCACCGGCATTCTCTTCTTCTTCCGGCGCGATCACACGCGAGCCGTCGCCGCCGCATCCTGACGCTATTTGCGCGGGATGGCGACGGGCTTCCGGTTGCGAGCGGGGATGAGGAGGCCTTCGAGGTGTGCGGCGAGAGCGCGGACTTGGGCCTCTGAGGCGACAGCCCCGAGAGCGGCGAGGTGGACCGCGCCGGCGTAGGCGGAATAAGCAGTGAGTGCCCAACTGGCTGCCTGCTCAGCCGGCAGACCCATTTCGGCATAGATGGCGCGGATATAGGCGAGACGGCCGGCGGTAACATCTCGTACGACGGGAATAGCCTGCCGGTTGCCGGCGAGGGCGGCCGAGACGATAGCGCTTTCGGCGCGGAGGCGGGCAGGCGCGCTACAGGCAGCGTCGATCAGAGCGGCGAGGCGCTTGCGTGGGTCGGCGATGGTGGAGAGCCGGACAGTCACATCGGTGAAGGCGCGGGATTTCCAGGCGGCGAGGACAGCGGCGCTGAGGTCGCCGCGATCGCGGAAGTGCCAGTAGAAACTGCCTTTGGAGACGTGCAGCTTGCGGGCGAGGGGTTCGACGGCGAGGCTTTCAAAGCCGGTAACGGCGAGCTCTTCGATGGCGGCGTCGATCCAGTCTTCGCGCGTCAGGAGCCTTGTTGCTTTTGGCATGACGAATTGCCATACTACACCGTATGGACAATACCGTTTCGTATGGTAGAGTGACTCCCGGAGTTTCTTTGATGGCGATCGGTGTGATCCACCAGGCGGTCGGCGTGGCGCTGGGGCGCGAAGAACTGATTGAACTGTGGCGCGCCGGCGTGGTGGGTCAAGCGGAAGCCAACCCGATGAGGATGGTGCTGGTCTGGTTCCTGCTGTCCGGATTTGTGTTGATCCTTACGGGCTGGGTGACGCACCGGCTCGAAGTTTCGGGCGGACGTTTCTCGCGGGGAATCGCCTTGGGTTTTGACGCGTTGTGCGCGGCTGGCGTGTTGCTGATGCCGGCGTCGGGGTTCTGGCTGGGGTTCATTCCGGCGGTGCAGTTCTGGCGGCGCGCAACGCAGTAGCCGATACATTGCTCAAAGACCCGGAGGTTCGTCGCCCTCAAAGCCGGGGTCGTAGCCTGCGAAGAACTGCGTTTCCAACCGGTCTGCCTCGAACAGGACGACGCCGGGAACCGTCTTCCGCTCCAATTGCAGGTACTCTCTGAGGCCGTTGACCAACTGAGCAACGCTTTTGTGAACCATCCTGTCGTTCCCAGTCATTTCAATGTACTGCCGGGCCGCGCAGAGGAAGACCTCGAACTGCTGCATAGGATACCTGCGCTTGTTCTCAGAGAGGGCAATCTGAAAGTCCGCGAGCAGGTTGACAACCTCCTCGGCGGCCTTGTCCTTCTCGGAATCGGAATCTGGTCTCGATGTGTGCAAGGGAATCTGAAGTGTATTCTACGCGGCCTGCGGTGCCATTTGACAATTTGACAAAAGGTATTGCAACATGATGTCGTGCTGTAATGCGATTCACACTCGTTTTCCTCCTCCTTCTCCCCGTCTCTGCATCCGCGCAGGTGCTCTACGGGTCCCTGGTAGGCAACGTAAGCGATGCATCCGGAGCCACCGTACCCAACGTCGCTGTGTCACTCACGCACACGCAGACCGGTCAACGCCGTCAGGCCGAAACCAACGAACTAGGTGTCTACAACGTGGTGGCCGTGCCCAGCGGCACCTATCTCGTCGAATTCGCGAAATCCGGTTTTGCCACTTCCAAGAAGGAGGGCGTTCAGGTTAGCATCAACAACGTAACGCGCGTCGACCAGGTTTTGCAGATCGGCGCTGTCACCGAATCGGTCCAGGTAAGCGCGCAAGCCGCTGTTCTCCAAACCGACCGCGCGGAAGTCCGGCGCGAAATCGGCTCGCGCAACCTCGTCAACCTGCCCGTCCCGCAGGGCCGCAACTACCAGCAACTTCTGCTCACCGTGCCCGGCATCTCGCCGCCTCAGAACGCCGGCAGCAACATTGCCAACCCGTCCCGCGCCCTCGTCTACAACGTGAACGGAACCTCGTCTATGGGCAATGGCATCCGTGTGGACGGCACCGCCACCAACGGTGTCTGGCTCCCCTGGTACGCCGCGCACGTGCCCTCCATCGAGTCAATCGAAAACGTGAACGTGGTCACCAACAGCTTTGACGCCGAGCAGGGCCTGGCCGGAGGCTCCGCGGTGAACGTGCAGATCAAGAGTGGCACCAATCAACTCCACGGCTCCGCCTTCGAGTTCCACAACAACCAGCACCTGCAGGCCAACCGCTTCTTCAATCCGCTCGGCAAGAAGCCGAAAGCCATCTTCAACCAGTTCGGCGGCACCGTCGGCGGACCCATCAAGCGCGACAAGCTGTTCTACTTCGTCAGCTACGAAGCGTCGCTGGACCGCAAGGTGGCCGACGCCTTCGGCACGGTCCCCACCGCT
>VFZP01000242.1 GCA_016871115.1 Acidobacteriota bacterium | reverse complement strand
CCCGAGATCGAGCAACTTCACCGCCATCACCACACCCGCCGTCAGCGCGGCCGCGCTCGATCCGAGTCCCTTGCCGAGCGGAATATCGTTGTCGATCTCCAACTCTACGTTCGGCAGCTCAGCACCCACTCCGCGCGCCACGCCCAGCGCTGTTTGCCAAATGAAGTTGTCAGAGCCTTCTGAGATCTCCCCGGCATCGCGCCCGCGCGCACGAATCGTCAACTGCTCCGACGGCCGGAACCGGCAACGCAAATGCACCGCGAGCGCCAACCCCAACGCGTCAAAGCCCGGCCCGAGATTGGCGCTCGACGCCGGCACGCGGAGCCGACTAGCCAAGCGTGACCTTCTGGCCTTCGCGGCAAGATCGATACACGGCCTGCACAAACTCCAGCGCACGATACCCTGCCTCGCCCGACACCAGCGGCGTTGTGCCCGTCTTGATCGCGTTGCCGAAATCGAGGAACTGGCGTTCGAGCGGCGCCAGCGGAATCGCCATAGGGTCCGACGCGCCGGACTTCACCAGCGACTCCACCGGCGCAGGTTCGCCCGCATCGTCCGCCACGTCCCACGTGGTGAGCTTGTCGCCCGTCAGCACCGCCGTGCCCTTGGTGCCGTGAATCTCAATGCGCTCAGAGTAGCCGGGATAAAACGCTGTGGCGGCCTGAATCACGCCCTGTGCGCCGCTGGCATAACGGAAGATCGCCGTCACCACGTCTTCCGATTGAATCTGGTGCCGCGCGCCGATCTGCCACAGCCCGAACACTTCCTTCACCGGACCCATCAGCCACAACAGCACGTCCACCTGATGCACGGCCTGATTGATCAGCGCGCCGCCGCCTTCCACATCCCAACTGCCCTTGATGGGCCGCGAATAATACTCCGGCGTCCGGTACCACTTCACGTAGGCATCCGCCTGCAGGATCTTACCCAGCCTGCCAACGGCCAGCGCCTTCACCAGAAACAGGCTCGAATCGTCGAACCGGTGCTGGCTCACCGTGCCCAGCGTGATGCCCGCTGCCTTGGCCGTCTCGATCATCTCCCGCGCCGTGGCGAGGTTCGTGGAAATCGGCTTCTGCACGAGAATGTGCTTTTTTGTTTCGACGCAAATCTTCAGCGGCTGCAGGCGGAAGTCCGGAAACGTGCAGACGTCCACGTAATCCACTTCCGGGTGCCGGCAGACGTCCTCATACGTCTTCACGAACTCCGCGCCGTTGGCCTCGGCAAACTTGAGGCCCGCCGCTTCGTTGATGTCCGTGCAACAGACAATTTTGTAGCCGATGTTCTTGTACACGCGCGCGTGCAGATTCGAGATGGCGCCGGTGCCGATTAGTCCTACTCGCAAGGGAGGCTCCTCAAGGTTGGGGATAAACACTGTAGTGTACCGCGCCCGCGTTTAGGGACGCCGATGAACGACGCCTTCCTTCATCACAAAGTGCACCTTCTCCACCGCCCGGATGTTCGCAATCGGATCGCCCGGCACGGCAATCACATCGGCCAGCTTCCCGGCCGCCAGCGTCCCCACGCGGTCGGCAATGCCGAACAACTCCGCGTCCACGCTCGTCGCCGCCCGTAGTGCATCGATCGGCCTCATGCCCCGGTCCACCAGCAGATGCAGTTCCTCAGCATTGCGCCCGTGCGGATACACGCCCGCATCGGTGCCCAGCGCAATCCGCACGTCCATCGACAGCGCCTTGCGCACGGTGACGTCGATCGCGTCCATCGCCTGCCGCGCCTTGCGTTCCCGCGCGTCCATCTTCAAGCCCGCCGCCATCCGCTCGCGAATGCCCTCAATCGCCATCAACGTCGGCACATAGTACGTGCCCTTCTCGCGCATCATCCGCAGCGCTTCGTCATCGAGGAACGACCCGTGCTCGATCGAATCGATGCCCGCGCGAACCGCGCGCTTGGCTGCCTCAGCCCCGTGCGAGTGCGCTGCGGTCTTGCGCCGCTGCGTATGCGCCTGGTCCACCAGCGCGTTCAACTCGTCCTGCGTCAACTGCGGCGAGTCCACGTCATCGTTTAACGAAAGCACCCCGCCCAACGCGCACGTCTTAATCAGATCCGCGCCGTACTTGATGTTCCACCGCACGGCCTGCCGCATCCCATCGGGGCCCACACCCACCGCCGGCAGCTCCGAACTCGGATGCAAAAAACCCCAGCGATACCCATTGGTCGGATCGCAATGCCCGCCCGCCGTACCGATGCCGCGTACCGCCACCAACATTCGCGGGCCCGGCGTCAATCCGCGCGTGATCGCGTTGCGCAAGCCCACATCGATAAACTCGTTAGACTCGAGATCGCGCACCGTCGTGAAGCCCGCCATCAGCGTGCGCCGCGCCACCACGGCCGCGCCCAGCGCCTTCTCGCCCGTAGTCTGTTCCTGCATGCTCAGCCGGTCCTGCGCAAAATTCCCCGAACCCTCTGGACCCAGGTGCGTATGCGCATCCATGAAGCCGGGCAACAGCGTCGCATCCTTAAGGTCGATCGCTTCGGCGTCGGCTGGGACATTTGCTCCAGTACCCACCCCCACGATCCGCGCTCCATCCACCACTACAATCCCCGGCGACACCAGGCGGTCCGCCTGGCCGTCGTACAGCCGCGCCGCTTTCAACACAATTGGCCCGGCAGCCACGGTTGCCGCGCACAGCAAGACGGCCGCCAAGAGTCGTAGAGTAGTCATGATCGCGTGCAAGTAGAGCGCTGCGCGGGGAATTCCCTGCCCGGCAGCGACTCAAACATTGAATGGAGGCCGCGCGAGTGGATTTGCTGAAAATCGGCCTACCGGCCGATGAGCCCGCTGGCCCAATCCATCCGGATGTAGCGCTCGCCCAGGCAGTACTCCAGCGAGATCGCAAAGCGACCGCCGAATGGGTGGACCGATTTACTGGCCCCGTCTACCAGTACGTACGCCACCGTCTAGCGCCGCGCACGGATCAGGTCGATGACTTGGTTCAGGATATCTTCATCGCGGCTTGGCAGTACTTGCCGGGCTATCGCGGCGGTTCGCCGCTGGGTGCGTGGGTGATGGGCATCGCGCGGCACAAGGTGGAAGACCACTACCGCCGCCGGTTGCGGGAGTGGGAAAGCTGGGACGCGACGCCCGGTGCGCCCGAACCGGCCGACGACGCGGCGCGCAGCGTGGAGGAAGTGTTCGACCGCGAGCGCCGTTCGGAAAAGACGCAACGCGTCCTCACGGGGCTGCCGGAACACTATGCGGCCGCGTTGAGTTGGCGATATTGGGAACACCGGTCCGCTCGCGAGATTGCTGAGGCGACGGGCCGTGCCGAGAAGGCTGTTGAAAGACTCCTTGCCCGCGCGCGAGAGAACTTTAAGAGGAGGTGGGACGAAGCATGAGCGACGAAATTCGGCGCCCCAACTCGGAGCTGTGGGACGAGTTTGCCGGCTCGGGCGATGCTCCGGCCCGCCTAAAGTCCCGCGTCTTCTCTCGCGTGAATCTTGAGCAGGCGAAAGAAGGCCCGCTTGCCAGCGTCTCTGAATCAAAAGGCGCCGGCCGCGTGTTGTGCGTGTTTGAGAACATCATGGAAGTCGCGCCCACCGGCGACGCCATCAAGCGCATGAACTACTGCCGCGTGTCCCATGCGCGTGTGCTCGCGGAGAATATGGAACAAGCGCCCATCTGGTGGCCCGGTTGCCCCTACGCACAATTCCAGAAGTAACGCAGCCGCTCAGCGGAAGTACTTCACTACGCCAAACAGATTCTGAAAGTTCGCCAACCCGCGTTGCCCCGCTGGCGATAACTACGGGCTGATGGGATTGTCCTGAATAGTCTCTAGAAACGCATACCGCACGCCCCATGTGTCGTTGCCAGGCAGCCAGTCCATCCCCGCCGCCACGCGCAATCCCGGCTTCATCGCGGTGAAGCGCGCAGGCGGCAATACCGGCGCACCTTTGCTCATGCGCACGCTCACAGCGTCGCTCGCAAAACTCATCACGCCCAAGCCCACCGATAGAAACGTCCGCACCGAACTCGCGCGCCCCTGGAAATAGATCAACACATCACCCGCCGCGTTGTGCTGCCTGCTGCGGCGCGCCTGCTCATACGTGGTCTCCACTCCCGCCGCTGTGCGTGTGCCAACCAGCGCCAGCGCATTCCGGTTCCACGAGTACACGCCCTGCACGCTCACGTATTCGCGCACGTGCTTCCCGCCGAGCAGATGCACCAGCGGCCCGTTCTCCGGTTTGTACTGAGATATCGCGGTGGACTGCGGCGTGATCACACTGCGCGCATCGCCCGAGAGCGTAGAGATGCCCGGCCCCGCGCCCGCATACCACGGCGCTGACTGCGCCCAAGAACAGCTTGCCACGATCAACCCGATGACCATCACCCGTACAGACATTCCCATCATTCTAAACAGCCCAAGGGGGATTCCCCAACAGATCGCGACAAGAAAATCACGAAGCGCGCGAGTCGATGAAATTCGAAAGGAAACTCCCTCAGTCATGCAATCACGCATTCTGCTTCTGCTTTTGTGCGCCTTTACGGCACTCGCCCAGCAGCCCCGCCGGGTCGTCATGCAAGGAACCATCAACGAACCCGGACAGTATGTTCTCGCCGGGGACATGCAAGTGGTGCCGTCCCGCGGGGCCGGCATCATGATCACCGCCAGCGGTGTGGACTTGGATGTGGACTTGGATCTAAACGGCGCCAATCTCAGTGGCCCCGGCGGTATTCAAGGCACGGCCATTCATGTACGCGGCGCCTCCGGCGTCTCCATCCGCAACGGCAAGCTGGCGAACCTGCAGATCGGCATCAACGGGGAAAACAGTGCGAATGTCACTGTCTGCAACATTCAGTTCAGTGGACAGGCGCTTATGCCAACGGGCATGCCCGAAACCGCGGTGATGATCATGCAGTCGCGCAACGTGGTGGTGGAGAATAACTCCGTCTACAACATGCCGCTCGGCCTCTTCGTGCGCGGCGGCAATAGCTCCGGCAACCGCATCGCCAACAACACCCTCACCACTGCGATCGGCTCGTTCGCCGCGTTCGGCATCTGCTACAACCCCACGCCCACCGACACGCGCGGGCCGCGGGCCGATCTGATCTACGGCAACCACATCTCAGGCTACCCCACGGCGATTCAAATGAACTCGACGTCGCGTGCCAACGCGATCAAGGAGAACGTGCTGATGTTCAGCGTCGAAGCCATCGCCACGCCGCCGGACAACCTCGACATGGATAACGTGAAGGTGAAACTGCCTTAGCGCGCGGCCGTGCACCACAGAAGCAACGCCACGCCGAGCGCGATGCGATAAAACGCAAAGCCGGTGAACGAGTGCGACCGCACAAAACTCCGCAGCCAGCGCACCACGATGAAGGCCGACACCGCTGCGGCGGCGAAGGCCAAACTCACATCGAGTGCGCTGGCGCCGTGGACTTCACCGTCTTTCCAGGCATCCAGAAACTTGTTGCCGCCCGCGGCCGTCAGCGTCATCATCCCCAAGATGAACGAAAACTCGGCCGCTTCGGCGCGAGGCATGCCAAGCGCGATGGCGGCCATGATGGTGGCGCCGGAGCGTGACGTACCCGGAAACACCGCCGCCACCAGTTGCGCCACCGCGCACGCGATGGCCACGGTCCACGTCAACGTTGCCGTCGAAGGCGCGAAACGCCGCCAGCGTTCGATCGCCAGAATCACCACCCCGCCAATCAACGTGGCCCACGCCACCGGGCCCACGGTCTCCGGCAACTCATACTTGAGTTTCGCCAGCACCAGCCCGCCCGCGCCCGTGATCCCGAACGCTACTGCAAGTTTAATGAGATATCCGCTCGACTCCGGATCGCTCCACGTGGCAAGGTGGCCGGTCAGCTTGCGCCAGAACAACGGCAGCAACGCCAGCGCCGCGCCCACTTGGATGAATACGGTGAACCAGTCGGGCCGCTGCCCCAGCCACTGTTCGGCCAATAGCAAATGTCCTGTGGAGGACACCGGAATGAACTCGGTCAGCCCCTCCACCAGGCCAAGCAGGATCGCCTGCAACCAACTCGGCAGCATCTACTGGATCTGCACCAAGCCCGCGCCTGCGGCACCGACGGCGCTCGTTCGCCCCACCGGCACTTGCAGATCCGGCATGGGCCGTCCGGCAAACAACGAACGGCACGGCTTGGCCAGCCAGCGCGCCCAACGGTTCGAAGTCTTGCGGCGCGCGCTGTCGGTGGCAATGCCGGTATTGGCGTACATCTGACGGTAGAGCTTCGAAACAAACACAAAGGCCAGCCGCGCCTTCAGGCCCTTCACGCAACTGGCGCGTTCCCAAATCGCTTCCAGGCTGTAAAAGTCGTCCCAAACCTTCTGCGTGCGCGCGCGAATTTCATCGGCGCCCATGGTTGGGTGCGGCGTGTAGAGTTTCGGACGGCGGTGTCCGGGCAACAGCCAGTAGCGGTTCAACGGCACGTTGTCCACCTTCGGGATCTTGTCGCCCTCATCCTTTTCCCACTTATTGAAATCCACTGTGCCGGGGAACGGCGTCATCATCACAAACTGCGCAAACGTGAGCCCAGCCTTGCGGGCCAGCTTTGCGGTTGCTTCAAACGTGTCGGCGCGGTCGCTCGAAAGCCCGAAGATAAAAGAACCCAGCACATGGACGCCGTGCTCTTTGAACGTTTGTAGCCGCTTGGCCAGGTTGTCGCCGGCGAGATTGAAATCCTTGAATACGGTCTTCAAGCCTTCTTCGGTCACCGCTTCCACGCCCACCAGCGCACCCTTGATGTTGGCTTTCTTCATGGCCGCCAGGAAATCGACATCCTCTGCCGCTTCCATCGTGATCTGCGTGAACATGATGGTGTCGCTTGGCAATTTCGACAAACGGTCCATCAGTTCGAAGCGCTCGGCGCGTAGTTCCTTGAGTTCCTTCACGCGCTCTAGATTGTTCTGGCGTTCAGCAAGTTTGATATCGGTCAGCGTCACTGGATAGAAGTTGTCGTCGGCCAGCGCGATAAAGCGGAATCCCTGACGCCGCAACTGCACAATCTCTTCCACCACCGCATCCACCGTCCGCTGGCGCGGCTTTTGTCCATCGGTGCGCCACACCGAACAGAACGAGCAATGCTTGGGACAGCCGCGCACCGTCTGCACCGACGCCCACATGTACGCTTTGGGCGGAATCAGATCCCAACGCGCGGGCACAAAGTCGTCACCGGACACACGCCCGCCCTCATAGACCTTCGTCTCGCGGACCTGGCCCTTCTCAATGTCGCTCAGCACCTGGCCCCAAACCAGGTCGCCATCCCCTTTTACTACCGCGGTGGCTTCACCGAGGCCCAGCGCCTCTTCCGGATACAACGTCGCATGAATGCCGCCGTACACCACGTAGGCGCCCCGGGCTTTCGCGATCCGCCCGACTTCGAGCCCGCGGAATACGTTCGCCGTGTGGATGCCGATCCCCACCACGTCGCCAGGTTGGATCCGCTCAGGTTGAATCTGTTCGAGTGTCTCGTCGACGATGATCGGATCGCCATAGTGCAGCGGTGTGGCGGCAGCCAGTACGTACAACCAACGCGGAGTGATTACGCCGATACCGAAGGCGACGTCACTCGGATTTACCAGGTGAACTCTCATTGGACCTCAATCTCCGCTCAAGCCGAACTCTCTGCCTTCTAGCGGATGTCGACTATTAATCATACCGTACCCAAGCAGATCCGCCGCGCCGGGCATGGAGTTGACTTCTACGCGGCTGAAGAAAAGTAAGGCACACTGTTAAAGACACTCACCCAATCAGGAGACAACACTCTGCTTCGCCGCCAATTCCTGCCCACGCTGGCCGCTTCGCTCACCGCTTCGGCCGCCCCTGCCGCCCAGCGCCCTAACGTCGTCTGCATCCTCTGCGACGACCTCGGCTGGGGCGATCTCGAGTGCTACAACCGCGACGCCGGCACCCTGACGCCGCACGCCACACGCCTGGCCGCCGAAGGCGTCCGCTTCACTGACATGCATTCGCCGTCGTCCGTCTGCACGCCCACGCGTTACGGCATCCTCACCGGGCGCTACTGCTGGCGGTCGCGCCTGAAGTCCGGCGTGCTCGACGGCCGCGGCAGCAATCTCATCGAACCGGGCCGCGCCACCGTCGCTTCGCTCCTGCGCGCGCAGGGCTACCACACCGCGGCGATCGGCAAGTGGCATCTCGGCTTCCAAACCCAACAGCCCGTCGACTACTCAAAGCCGCTCACGCCCGGCCCCAACGACCACGGCTTCGACTACTTCTTCGGCATTCCTGCTTCGCTCGATTTTGAGCCCTACCTGTTCGTTGAAAACAACCGACCCGTCGAAGCGCCCACCTCGCGCACCGCCGGCCAGAATGAGCCGCGCGGCGTCTTCTGGCGCGCCGGCTACATCGCGCCTTCTTTCACCATGGAAGGCTGTCTGCCCACGCTCGCAGACAAGGCCGACCAGTATCTCCGCCAGCGCGCCGCCGCGCCCGGCGCGCAGCCGTTCTTTCTATACCTTCCGCTCCCCGCGCCGCACACTCCGTGGGTGCCCACCGCGGAATGGAGAGGCAAGTCGAAAGCCGGAAGCTACGGTGACTTTGTCGGTCAGGTGGACGCAGTGCTCGGGAGGCTCATGAAGACGCTCGAAGAAACCGGCCAGGCCGCCAACACCCTGCTCATCTTCACCTCTGACAACGGCGCGCACTGGACCACCGAAGACAAGGCCAAGTTCCCGCACCGCGCCAATGCCAACTGGCGCGGCATGAAGGCCGACATCTACGACGCGGGCCATCGGGTGCCCTTCATCGCGCACTGGCCGGGCCGCATCAAACCGGGCCGCGTATCTCCGCAACTCGGGTGCCTCACTGATCTCACAGCGACCGTGGCCGAAGCGCTGAGCATTCCTCTGCCCGCCGGAGCCGCTGAAGACAGCTTCTCGTGGCTACCAGCCGGCACGGGCACCAAGCCCCGCACGCAGCTCCGCAGCGCCATCGTGCATCACTCCTCGCAAGGTATGTTCGCCATCCGGCGCGGCGAGTGGAAGCTTTGCCTCGGCCGCGGCTCCGGCGGATTTTCGCAGCCGCAACGCATCACCCCCGCACCCGGCGAACCAGCCGGCGAACTCTACAACCTCGCCAAGGATGCCGAAGAGACAACGAACCTCTACGCGCAGAACCCCGCGCTAGTCCGCGAACTCACCGCACTCCTGGAGCGCTACCAATCGGAAGGCCGGAGCCGCCCCGCGTGATCCGCACCCTTCTTCCTTCTCACCCTGTCCCGCATCCGCCGATTGAATATGCAACGGCTTGAGGGTCAGACCATCGTCATCACCGGCGCCGCATCGGGCATCGGCGCGGCCACCGCGGAGCGCTGTGCCAGCGAAGGCGCGCGCATCGTCTCGCTCGACCTCGCCGATGCCGACGTGAGCGACGAGTCCCAAGTATCGGCTTTCCTCGCGCGGCTAGACGGACCCGTGCATGCGCTCGTCAACTCCGCCGGCGTCGCTGTTCGCAAGACTGTCGCCGATCAGGACGTCGAATCGTGGGATCGCGTGATGGCCGTCAACGTTCGCGGTGCGTAGTAGCGATGGTGCAGCCCACCCAGGCGCGGCATGGAAATCACGATTGAGTCCGCATTGGGCTTCTGCTCGACTGGCCGCCGATTCGGCGTGTCCTTCTCCAGGGAGTCGTGAATGCGGTCGTCGTGGTGGTAGTTCACGTAGTCGCGG
>VFZP01000241.1 GCA_016871115.1 Acidobacteriota bacterium | reverse complement strand
CGGGCGGCCGGAATCGAAGTGCGGTGCCAGGACGCGAGCGTGCGCGGGCGGTAGCCGGGTCCACAGGCAGCTTCCACCCACCGTTCGTACGCCGCAATCCAGCGGATCAGAGCCCGCAACAGCCGGCGGCTGCGGCGGATCTCGCGGCGCGTGAGGGGCCGGCGTAGCGACGCTGTTTGCTCGGCGCGCCACACCGGGTCAAGCGCCGCGCGGTCTGCCAGCCAGCGCGGCACGAAGCAGTAGCGGTTCACATAAATGCCGCCGCAACCTTCCACCGCATGCCCCGCGCCGAAGCCCCACAGTGCGAGATGCGCGCCGTCTCGATGGAGCGTGTAACGGGAACTGCCAGAGACTCCCTCCGGCGGGCGCGAGCGCTCGAAGCCGTATTCGAGCAGAAGATTGCCTTCAGGCCGGCGCACGTCCTGTCCCCAGCACCAGCATTGCTGGTGCATGAGTTCAGCGCCCCGCCGCCAGTACGCGGAGAGAACTTCCGGCTCAGCTAACGCGGTCATCGAGTGCGGCCACGTCTTCCGGCGTCACCTCGGCGACGCCTTTGTGGAGTTTGAACTGGCGCTTAGAGCCAGGGCCATCGAGTACGGCAATCACCGTCTCGAGCGGCGGGCAGCCGGGCTCGGTGCAACGCAGCTCCGTCACCATGACGACCGCATCCTCCGACAGCGCCAGCCGCTCGCGGACCCACGTCTTCACCTGGCTGGTCTTCAAGGAGTCCGGCTTCGGCGCGCCATCAAAGAGATCCATCATTCCTTCTCCGACTTTTCGAAGACCCGTACTACGCCCGTTTCTGTGGCGGCGGCCAGCATGCGATCATCCGGCGCCCAGCGAATCTGCGTGATGGCCGCACCGAGTTGCGCGCCGCGCAATGGACGACCCGGCAGCCGGTGATTCCAGACAAACACTGTGCCGCCTTGGCAACCCGAGGCAATGAGCCGCCCGCGGTGCTGGTACGCGAGCGCGCTCAGGAAACGCTCGTGTCCTTCGAGTTGAATCGGCCGCGTGCCCGCCGGGCCCTTTCCGCCGCAGTCCCAGATGGTGACCACAGGTGAACCGCCGGTGGCGAGAAACCGGCTATCGGCATCCCACGCCAGTTCGCGGATCTTGGCCGGGTACCCGGTCATCTCCAGATCCTTGCCGCTCTTGCGATACCAGAAATGCACGCTCGCATCCTGATTTCCGGTGGCGAGATAGTTGCCGTCCGGACTCCAGGCCACGACGAGAATGGAGCCCTTCCAGGCAAACGCCTTGGCGAAGTCTGCTTTCTCGGCGTGATAGTTGGCCAACTGCCCGTAGGCCACGGTAGCGAAGAACAGTTGGCCTGGCTGCCAAGCGATTCCGGTGATGGTACTCGGATGGTCCGGGAAGTCTCGCACATGTTGGCCGGCGCCGTTCCACATCTTCAGCAAACGGCCCGCACCAGTCAGCAGGTAGTCGTTGTGCGGCGAGAACGCCACCTGCTCCACCCACTGCGCTCCACACATCAACTCATGCAGCGCGGCGCCCGTGGCGGCGTCCCAGATGCGCGCGTAGCCATCTTGTCCGCCGCTGGCGAGCAACCGGCTATCCGCGCTCCAGGAGATGGCGAGCGTTCCGAAGGAGTGGCCCGGCAGTTCGTGCAGGAACTGGCCATCGGCGGCGAACAGCGAGATGGGGCCGCCGATCATCGCCGCGGCCACCATGGCCCCATTGGGAGACCACTCCAGGCGGACCACGTGGTCGCCGAGGTGCGCCTCCCAAGCTTGCCGCAGTTCCGGAACCGAGACCTTGGGCGGAGCTAACGCACGAGGCATCGCATGAACCCCTCGGTGAGTCCGGCCCGGTCCAGATTGCGGCCGATAAAGATGAACGAATTGTGGCGCGGCTCTTTGCCCCATTCGCGATCGGGCCGGCCGTCGAACAACATGTGGACGCCCTGGAACACGAAGCGTTGCGACTCACCGGCGATGCTAAGCACGCCCTTCATGCGGAAGATGTCAGGGCCCTTCTTCATCAGCAGGTCACGCAGCCAGGCGTTCAGCTTCTGCTGGTCGAGATCGCCGGCCACGTTGAAGCCCACCGACGAGACTTCCTCGTCATGCTCATGATCGGGCTTGAACGCCTTGCTCACCGCCGGCTCAAGCGGGCCGGATCCATGCAGCGCCGCGGAGAACTCGTCCGGATGATGCTCGGTAAACAGTACGTACGGGCCGGCGGCGGGCACCTCAATCTGAAATCGCTTCTCTCCCTCGCCGCGCAGGATCAACTGACGCAGATCGAAACCTGGCGTGATCACACCGCCGGGCTCCACCTGCTTTTCTTCGGAAGAGAACGTCAGCACGGCATCCATCTGCGCGCCTTCCATGCCCTGGTAGTCCGCACTTTTCACGGGCATGAAAGCAAGGCTCATCAACGGGTCCGGGCCATCCTGCATGACGAACTCGTGCTTGCCCGCAGTGAGTTCGTAGACGCCGCCCCACTCAAACGGATATTCGGGCTCGAGGAACATCGGATCAACTTGCAGCGCGCGGTCAAGATTAAAGCCGCCGAGGCCGAGGATCCTATCCATGTCGACGGCGGCATCGCGCGTCCGGTAGATGCGCGCGGCCGGGTTCATCTCGCGGATGCGCGCTTCGAGCTTGTCGACGTCGGCGGGAGGCACGAGATCGATCTTATTGAGCAGGATCACGTCCGCAAAGGCCACCTGCTCCTTCGCTTCGTCCGAATCGTCGATGTGCTGCCAGATGTGCTTGGTGTCTACCAGCGTGACGATGCCGTCGAGCGCCAGGCGCTCTTTCATCTCGTCGTCAACGAAGAACGTCTGCGCGACTGGTGCCGGGTCGGCGAGGCCCGTGGTCTCGATCATGATGTGATCGAACCGGTCGCGCCGCTTCATCAGATTGCCGAGAATGCGGATTAAGTCGCCGCGCACGGTGCAACAGATGCAGCCGTTGTTCATCTCGAAGATTTCTTCTTCGGCGTTGACAATCAGTTCGTTGTCCACGCCCACCTCGCCGAATTCGTTCTCGATCACGGCGATGCGCTTGCCGTGATTCTCCGTGAGAATGCGATTGAGCAGTGTGGTTTTGCCGGAACCGAGGAAGCCGGTGAGAACGGTGACGGGAATGCGCTCGGGTACTGCAGTGGGGCTCATAGCGGTTTCTCCTTATAGGTCAGGCGACGGCGCGGAAATCTGTTCGCCGTCGAAGCGTTGCATGCGGAATTTTTCAAGCGAGTGTGGAAGCGGCACCAGTTCATTGCGCCGTTCACAAGCCAAGGCCCACTCGGCCAAGGCCAGATACTGCGACTGCTCCGAGAGGCCGCCTAGAAAGACGGTCTGCGCGCCGAACAGGATCATCACGACGTTGGTGGCGTCGCAGGGGCCGAGGCAGCCGCTGATGGAGAGATGAATCTTCTTGGGCAGCAGGCGGCGTTTCCACTCGGCCTTGAGCCAGTCCACCGGCACCGCGGGATGGCCCTTGTCCGTGCGGCCGCAACAGCAGCCGAGACAAACCACCACTTGGCCGAGCGTCTTGCGCGTGGTGAACGGAGCGGATTCTCTACGGCTCATGGGGCGATCCTCCTGACGGCGCCTTGCGCCCATGCACGGAATTGCGTGCGCGAGCGCGGCAGCGGCGGCGGTCCACCCATGGCGAGTGCGGCTTCGAGTAGCAGCGGCGGTTCCAGGCAAGCGTGGGTCAGCATTTCGCGATCCGCCAGAATCCGCGCCGGCTCGCCTTGCGCGAGAATGCTGCCCTGAAACAACACACAAACTTCGCTGGCCCACTCATAGGCGAAATCCACATCGTGCGTGGCGAGGATGATCGCAGCGCCGGCAGCGGCGAGTGTGTCGAGCGTCTCGCGCAGTGCACGGACACCTTCGGGGTCGAGCCCGGCCGTGGGTTCGTCGAGCAGCAACACGGACGGTGCCTGCACCAGGAGTCCGGCCAGGGCTACGCGCTTCTTCTCGCCGAGGCTGAGTTCGTGCACGGGCCGCGTGGCCAGGTGCGAGATGGCCATCTTGGCCAGCGCCTGTTCGGCGAGGCGCCGGGCCTGCGCTTCTTCCACGCCCGCCTGCAGCGGCCCGAAGGCAACGTCCTGCTCCACGGTAGGAGCCAGCAACTGATCTTCGGGATCCTGTAGCAATAGTCCGGCGTGCTGCCGCCAGCGGCGCAAGCCCTCGCGCGTGCGCTCCGCCTTTTCACCGTGCAGGAACAAGTCGCCATGGCAGGCGTGCTCAGCGCCGCTCAGCAACAACAAGAGCGTGGACTTGCCTGCGCCGTTGGCGCCCAGCAATGCGATCCGTGCGCCTGCCGCGACGGTCAGTTCCACGTTGCGAACGGCCCACTGCCCCGGCGCGTAGGCGTACGACAAACTGCGGGCGGCAAGCACTGCGCGGTTCACCACGGGTAGCGGCTCCGGAGCATGATGGCGGCGGCAAGCAAGACCAACTGCAGGGCCACCGATGCAACGAGAAACAGGCGCGACGGTTCGCAGCGCGGCGCCAGCAGAGGAAACCCGTCGAGGCCGCGGAGCGACGCACCGCGTTCGAGACGGCGCGCGGTTTGCAGACTGCGCGTGAGCAAGTTCCCCGCCGACAACGTGGCTGCGTGCCACGACGGCTTGCCGCCGCGCAAACGCAAGTCAAGGCCGAGCCGCAAGCGCTCGAAGAGTTCCCAGATGGAGGCGATCAACCGGTAGACCAGGAACGCCATTTCGACTAGCACGCCCGGAACATGCGCGCGGCGCGCGGCCAGCAGCAGATCGGGGACGGGCGTGGTCATCGCCAACAGCGTCATGCATGAGGCGCCGGCCAGTCCGCGAATCCAGACCGAGGCGGCGCGCGGCCAGCCTTCGCCCAACACGATCGGCAACACGGCCGCAGAAAGAAAGGCCAGTTGCGGCGCGAGGAACCGCAGCCACGCGCGCAGGGGAATGCGCGCACCTGCCAGCGCCGCCGTGGCTGCGATGATCGAGATTGCAATGGACCACGGCAGAGCCGGCAACAAGGAGGCGAGCAGGAGCAGTCCACCTCCTAGAACAAGCTTGTCAACGGGGCTGCGGCTGCGCCAGGCGCTGGAAAACGCGATGTGATCGAGCGGCGCGTGGACGTGCATGGTTAGCGGGCGCGCCTCCGTAGGCGCGCGCAGGCCAGTCCGAAGACGGCCACTCCGAGCGCGGCCTGGCCGCCAAAGGAGAATGCCTGAAATCCCGCGCTCGGTTCCCAGACGGCGGGGCGCGTGGGCGGCGGCAGTATGGCCGAGACACGCTCGTCGGCGTCGATACGCCCTTCCGCCGAAGCCAGGCTCCAGGCAGAGACACCCAACGCGAGACCAGCCGCGATCACCGGTAGCACTCGTTTCGTCATAGTTGTGCCCATGCTTCGAGTCCGGCGATCCGGACGCCTCCCGCGTTGACCACCATGCGTAGAACCACCACGGTGAAGGCCGCTTCGAGCGTCGCCACCGGAAGCTGCGTCACCGAGAACACGGCCGCGAACTTGAGGAAGGCAGCCGTAACGCCGCCGCTGGGATCCGGGTGGGCCAGCGCCAGTTGTAGGGAGGTGCAGGCGTAGGTGGCGAGCGAGCCGAGCGCGGTGGCCAGAATGATGGCGGGCTGATCGCCCAGGCCGCACCGTGCGGCCAGGCGCCAGAGCAGCCAGGTGGCCCAGGGCCCGGCGACCCCGAGCGAAAACACGTTGGCGCCGAGCGTGGTGAGCCCGCCGTGCGCCGTCAGCAGGGCCTGGAAGAGCAACACGATCAGCGACAGCGCCGGCATTGCCGCCGGACCCGCCAGCACCGTCCCCAGCGCCACGCCCGTGGGGTGCGAACTGCTGCCGGCCACCGACGGCAATTTGAGCGCAGTGAGCGTGAACAGGTATCCCGCGGAGGCGGCCAACAGGTAACGGCTCTCCCGCAGGGTTTTCAGTTTCGAGATGCTGTGGGCGAGAAACGGCGCCGAGGCACACGTCCAAGCGGCGGCGTGGGTGAGCGGAAGGGAGCCTTCGCTGATGTGCATGGCGTTATCTTTCAGGATAAAGGCCGCGGCCGAGAGCTCGGATCGTTAACTTGCAGACGGCCACGAACATCCGATGAACGGAATAAAGCGGCGGCTGAGCGGCGCAGGCTAATCCGTTTGCAGGGCCACCACCGGGCTGGTGCGCGAGGCACGCCAGGCGGGAACGGCGAAGGCGACCAACGCCACGAACACCGTCAACGCGAGCGCCAGGCCGTAGATCGATGGATCGTACGCCGTGACACCGTAGAGCACCCGGTCAAGAAGGCGCGCCGCCGCCAGCGCGACCGCCGCCCCAACAGCGAGGCCTATGCCGGCGAGCGAGAGTCCTTGGCGCACGACCATCCACCACACGCGGCCCGGCGTGGAACCCAGCGCCAGCCGGATGCCGATCTCGCGCGTGCGGCGCGAAACGAGGAACGAGAGAACGCCATAGGAACCCACCGCCGCGAGCAATAGCGCAAGCGCGCCGAAACAGAGGCTCAACGAGCCCGCCATCCGGCGCTGCGACACGGTATCGTCGATGCGCTGGGCCAGGGGCTGGATGTCGAACACCGGCTGTTCCGGATCCACTTGCTGAATGGCACGCGTGACTGCACCGGCGAGCGCCGCCGGGCCGAGCGTGGTGCGCAGGATAAAGAACGTATCGCCCGCGAATTGTTGTTGGTTCGATAGGTAGATGTCGAGGCTGGGATCCAACGTGAGCCCGTCGCTGCGGACACCTTCGGCCACGCCGGCGATCTCGAGCCACACGGGCTTGGATTCGTTCAAGGACGAGAGCAGGCCCGGAAGCTGGACGCGCCGCCCCACGGGGCTGGACGCGCCGAACAACCGGCGCGCCCGCGGCTGGCTGATCACGGCAACCGGGGTGGTTTCCAGCCGGTCTGAGGCGAGCAGCGCGCGCCCATCGCGCAACGGGATACCCATCGTTTCGAAGTAGCCCGGACTGACGATTTGCACGTTGACGAAGGGGTTGCGTTGCTGTTCGTCGATGCTTTCCCCTTCGGCCGCAATCGCCGGCTTGCCGTAGTTCTGATTGAGCGCCAGCGGTAGACTGTGATTGGCGGCGACGGCGGTGACGCCAGGAATGCGGCTCAGTTCCTCGATGGCGCGGCGGTAGAACATCGCGGTCTGTTCGGCTTTGTTGTAGCGGGCCCACGGCGGGTCCGTGCGGAACGTGAGGGCGGGCGGGCGCGCAAAGCCGGTATCGGAGTCCCGCAGTTTCCAGAAGCTCTGCAGGAGCAGTCCGGCGAAGACCAGCAGAACTACCGCCAGCGCCAATTCACTGATCACCAGAGCATCGCGCACGCGGGCGCTGGTGCGGCCGCCTGAGGAACCACGGCTGGCATCGCGCATGGCATCGTCGAGCGCGGCTTTCGAGAGCCCCAGCGCGGGGAGCAGACCCGCGGCCAAGCCCGCGAGGAGCGAGGCCAGCAGCGTGAACAGGAGGACGCTGCCGTCGAGGTCGATGCTCATCCAAGCCGGCAGATCCACGCGCAGCCACTGCCGGATGAGGCTGGTCCACCACCAGGCGAAGCCGAGCCCGGCCAGGCCTCCGACTACAGCCAGAATGACGGCTTCGGCGAGCAACTGCCGGGCGATCCGGCCGCGGGTGGCCCCCAAGGCGGTGCGCACGGCAAACTCACGCTTGCGCGCGAGGCCGCGCGACAGCAGCAGATTCACTACGTTGGCGCAGGCGATGAGAAGCACCATGGCCACCAACCCCAGGGTCAGCAGCACGTACGGACGCACTTCGCCGCTATAGGCATCGCGGAGCGTGCGTACCTGGAAGCGAACGCCCTGGTTGGTGCGGGGAAAGGTCTGCTCCATGCGCGCCGCGAAGTCATCCAGGCGGCGGCGCGGTTGATCGATCGTGACGCCCGGCCGCAGACGCGCCACGGCGAACACCCCGCGCACGTCCCAGTTCTGCGCACTGCCGAGATGCACCGCGCGGAAGATGTCCATCTTGCCGGGAAAATCGAATCCAGGCGCGGCCACGCCCAGCACCTGGTAGCTCGAAAAGTCGAGCGGCAGCGTTTTCCCCACCAGGCCGGGGTCGCCGCCGAACCGACGCTTCCACAGCTCGTGGTTCATCACGAGCGATTGATTCCGCTCCCGATGCGCACCTTCCTTCCAACTGGCGCCGTGCAGGATGGGGGCACCGAGGATGCGGAAGAGATTCGCCGTGGATGCACGCGGTGAGCACTTCGGGCGGTCCGCTGCCGTAGCTGAGGTTGTATTGACTCGGATACCAGGCAGCGACGCCTTCAAACAACGTGGTGTCGCGGTCCAGTTCTTCCCACTCGCGCGGCGTGAGTTTGCCAGGTTCGTTACCCCGGATCGAATCGATGCGGATGAGGCGGTCCGGGCTGGGGAACGGCAGCGGGCGCAGCAGCAACGCGTTCACGAAGCTGAAGATCGCCTTGTTGGCGCCGATGCCGAGCGCCATGGTGAGAATCGCGGTGAGCGCAAACAGCGGTGTGGCCGCGAAGGAACGGATGGCGAGGCGGAGATCAGCCAGCAACGGGATAGCGCCTCAGCGCAGTCAAAGCGGAGGCGCCAGCCAGCAGCAAGGGAATCAGCAATCCGGCGAAAGCCACCGCCACTCTGCCGGTGACCGCCGCGGTGGCTTCTTCGCGGAAGGTGAAGGCCGGCAGCTTGTCCAGGTCAGCCGCGGACAGTTTCTCTTTCTTCAGAATGCGCGGCACAAAGAATTCGCGCCATTGGCCGTGAAACGCACCCACCTGCGTGAGGAAGTGCTGGTAGCGGTGCGCGCTCGATCCGGCCAGATCGTTGAAGGCCGCTTGCGCAACAATGGCGGGAGAAAGATAACGGAAGCGGTCCACCATGCGCTGCTGGTTGGCCAGTTGCGCGTCGAACGCGGCCAGCACCGGCTGCACCTTGCGTTCAGTAGCTTCGTTCACAGCCACCTGCAACGTGCCGAAATCGGGCGGGCCGCCAGGCTTACTGGACGGCGGCGCGAGTTCCGGATGATCTTCAAGGTACCGCGCCAACAACTGGCTGCCCTGGCGCGTGGACTCGTCGCCGGCCACGCGAATCGCCTGAATCAGTTCGACGCGCGACGGCACCGGGTAGGCCGCCTTCACGGCCACGTTGAGCACCGACGGAATGACGATCACCAACAGGAGCCACGCGTCGGCGAGCATCATCGCGTTGGTGGCCGACCCGCGCCCCAGGGCATTCACCGCGATGGCGAGCGCAAACCAGAAGGCCCCGTACGCAGCCGTGACGCCTGCCCACAACAGCAGTCGCCACAGCGCGCCTTCGGCAGCGAGATCAGCTCCACCGATGATCACGCCTACCACCGACAACAACACGGACAAGGCCAGCACAAACAGCGCCCGCGGCAGGATTTTCGCCAGCACGACGCGGCTGAGCGAAACCGGTTGCGACAGCGTCAGCGCCAGCGTGCCCGACTCCTTCTCCGCCGAGACGATGTTGTAGCTGAACGCCAGAATGACGAGCGGATAGAGGTACAGGAACACGAACGCAAGGTCGAAGCGGCCCGCCAGCAGATGCACGGGGTTCTCGATCTCGTCGTTGTTGATGAAGGTCTCTTTGCTGCTGGTGGAAACGCGGAAGTAGTACGGATACAAGTCGCTCTGCCCGATGGCCAGCGACCCCAGCGCCGCCGGAGGCATCACGGCATAGCGCGTGCCCATGCTG
>VFZP01000240.1 GCA_016871115.1 Acidobacteriota bacterium | reverse complement strand
CGTCCATGATCACCACGCCGCCGGAGCCGAGCATGCTCTTCAGCTTCGCCATGGCGTCGTAGTCCATTGTCGCTTCCCACGCTTCTTCGCCGGTGAGCACGGGGCAGGAGGATCCGCCCGGGATGAACGCCTTCATCTTGCGTCCGCCACGGATGCCGCCGCCCACGTCTTCCAGCATCTTCTTCACGGGGAAGCCGAGCGCGAGTTCATACACGCCGGGCTTGTTGACGTGCCCGGTGAGACAAGTGAGTTTGGTGCCGCCAGCCTTGGGGACGCCCATGGCCGCATACGCCGCGCCGCCGATCTCGATAATGTCGGGAACCGCAGCGTAGCTTTCAACGTTATTCAGAACAGTGGGACACTGGAACGCGCCCGAGGTTGCCGGAAACGGCGGCTTGATGCGCGGGTTGCCGCGCTTGCCTTCGAGCGATTCGAGCAGCGCCGACTCTTCGCCGCACTCATACGCGCCGGCGCCCGAGTGCGTGGTGAGATCGAAATCAAAACCTGTACCCTTGATGTTTTTGCCAAGCCAGCCGGCCTTGTACGCTTCGGCGAGGGCCTCGTCCATCAGATCGATGAGGTAGCGGTACTCGCCGCGAATGTAGATCCAGCCGCGCCGGGAATCAATGACCTTCGCCGCAATCAAACAGCCTTCGATCAGCCGGTGCGGATCGTACTGCATGATCACGCGGTCCTTGCAGGTGCCGGGTTCGGACTCGTCGGCGTTGACGACGATGTACCGCGGCTTGGGACCGGAGCGCGGCACGAAGCTCCACTTCATACCGACGGGGAAGCCGGCGCCGCCGCGGCCGCGGAGGCTCGAGACCTTCAATTCTTCAACGATTGCATCGGGCGTCATCGACATGGCCTTCATGAAGTTCATGTAGCCGTTGTTGGCGAGGAAAGTGTCGATGGAGCGGGAATTGGGCAAACGGAAGCGCTTGCTGAGCAGGACGCTCTCAGCCGGATGCGGTTGGGGTGCCAGGAGAGGTTCCATCGTTTATTATTTCGTCCTCAGACTGTCGATGATCTGGTCGAGCTTCTCGATGGTCACGTGGTGGTGGAAGTCGTAGTTGGTCTGAATGGCCGGAGCCCAGGAGCAGGCGCCGATGCACTCCACTTCTTCCAGCGAGATCTGGTAGTCTTCGGTCACCTGATTGTGGCCGATGCCCAGCTTCTTGCAGGCGTGCTCATAAAGCTCTTCGCCGCCCGTCAGCAGGCAAGAGATGTTGGTGCAGATCTGCAGGTGCGTCTTGCCCATGCGCTGCTTGCGCAGCATCGTGTAGAAGCCCACCACTTCCTCTACTTCGAGTGTGGAGACGCCGCAGCGGGTAGCCACTTCCTGCGCCAGTTCCGGAGTGATGTAGCCCACTTCGTCCTGGCAGTACATCAACATCGGAATCACGGCGCCCTTCAGGCGGCCGGGCGGATAATTTTGGGCAAGCTGCGCCAGGCGAGCTTCGGTTGACAGAGAAAATTTCATCGGTCCGTGTCTCCCAGGACGAAATCCATGCTGCCGAGGGCGGCGATCGAATCGGCGATCAGGCGGCCTTCGAGCATGGGCTGCAGCGTCATCAGGTTCCCAAAGCTGGGCGTGCGCATGTGAATGCGGTAGGGCTTGGTGGTGCCGTCGCTGACGGCGTAGTAGCCGAGTTCGCCGCGCGGAGCTTCGACGGAAACAAACACCTCGCCGGCCGGGACTTCGAAGCCTTCAGTGACGATCTTGAAGTGATAGATGAGCGCTTCCATCTGCGTCTTCATCTTTTCGCGCTCGGGCAGCGTGACGCGCGGCACGTCGGCCACCCAGGGCCCCTCAGGCATCCCGTCCAGCGCCTGCTTCATGATCTTCACGCTTTCGCGCATTTCGGCGATGCGCACGGCGTACCGGGCGAACACGTCGCTTTCGGTGGCCGTGGGCACGTTGAATTGGAACTTTTCGTAGCTCGAATACGGCGCATCCTTGCGGATGTCCCACGCCAAGCCCGCGGCCCGGATCATGGGCCCGGTGGCGCCCCAGTCCATCAGGTCTTCGAGCGACATGTAGCCGACGCCCTTGGTGCGGATGTTCCAGATCGGGTTGCCGGTGAGGAGGTTCTCGTACTGATCGAGAGCCACCGGCATGTCTTCGAGGAACTTCTTGATCTGCTTCTGCCATCCGCGGGGCGGTTCGAGCGCGAGGCCGCCGATGCGGAAGTAGCTGGTCATCATGCGCTGGCCGCTGAACAACTCAAAGAGCTTGAGGATCTGCTCGCGTTCGCGGAAACAGTACATGAACATCGACATGGCGCCGATGTCGAGCGCGTGGGTGCCGAGCCAAACAATGTGGCTGGAGATGCGGGTGAGTTCGGTGAGCATCACGCGCATCCACTGCGCGCGCGCCGGGATCTCCATCTGCAGGAGCTTTTCAGCGGCGAGGCAGTAGGCGAGGTTGTTGGAAAGATTGGCGAGGTAATCGACGCGATCGGTAAGCGGCACCACCTGCGACCAAGTGCGCGCTTCACACTGCTTCTCGATGCCGGTGTGGAGGTAGCCGATATCGGCGACGGCCTTGAGGATGGTTTCGCCATCAAGTTCGAGCAGCACGCGGAGCACACCGTGCGTGGACGGGTGCTGTGGACCCATGTTCAGGGTCATTGAGCGGCGGCGGTTGGACGCGTCGCCGGCGGGCATATTGGCAAGGGCAGCGGTGTAGTCGCTCATGGTTGTGGTGGTTCCTACTCGCTCTTATAGCTGTATTTGTAGCCGTGCACCGGATAGTCTTTCCGCAGCGGGTGGCCTTGCCAGTCCTCCGGCATGAGAATGCGGGAGAGGTTGGGGTGATTCCGGAAGCCGATGCCGAATAGGTCGAAGATCTCGCGTTCGTACCAGTCGGCGCAGGGCCAGACGCTCCACACCGATTCCACTTCGGGCCTGTCGCCGCCCACTTTACACTTGAGGCGGAGCCGCTCGTCCTGGGTGATGCCGGGGCGCGGCATCGAGTGAAGATGGTAGACCACCTCGAAGCGCGGCTCCATCGGATACCAATCCACGGCGGTGATCGCAGCCAAGCGGATGAAGCGGTCTTTGCGGCGCAGAAACTCGCACACCGCGTGAATGCGCGCGGCGTCGATTCCAAGCGTCAGCTCGTTCAGCTCATATTTGCCGCCCGTGATAGCGCCGGGCAGCGCGGCCTCCAGGGCCTTGGTCACACGCATCTCTTTGACTTGCTCAGTCATGGTGTCGAAATCTCTTTAGAACCGCGAAAAATCAATGATGAGAAAGGACGCGGGCGTTTGGGGACGGGGCCACCGGAGCTGACCCCGGTTGGGTCAATGCGCTCTTGGACCAGTCGAGGACGCCCTTTCCCCAGATATAGATGAAGCCCGTGAAGATCAGAATTACAAAGACGAACATTTCGACGAAGGCAACCATCTTCAGCTCGCGGAATACGACGACCCACGGGAAGAGGAACACGGCTTCAATCTCGAACAGGATGAACAGCATTGCCACCAGGTAGAACTTAACGGAGAAGCGCTCGCCGGCCGAGCCAATGGGGGCCATACCGCATTCGTAGGGCGACTCCTTAGTTTTGCTGCGGACCTTCTGGCCGAGAAGGAACGAGCCGCCGACGAGTCCGATGGCAAGACCGATGCCTAGCAGAGCCTGTACCAACAGAGGGAAGTACAGTTCGAGGGGCGAAGATGGCATGATGTAAAAAAAAGTATACCAGATCGAGCCCGGGTGGGACGAATCGTCAAATGCCAGAGAACCAAACAAATCCGATTGAAATTGTTGTAAACGGGGCGCGGCGGAGCGTGCCGGCGGGGCTTACGGTGGCGGCGTTGCTAGGGGAACTGGGCGTGGACGGCGGGCGGGTGGCGGTGGAGTTGAATCGCGAGATTGTGCGGAAAAATGCGTGGTCGGCGACGTTGGTGGAGGCGGGCGCGGAGTTGGAGATCGTGCAGTTTGTGGGCGGGGGGATAGGGTAGGGGCGATGCCGATTCTGAAGCTGCACCTGGAGAACGTGGGGCCGTTCGATGCGCTGGAGCTTGATTTTACGAAGCCGGACGGGTCGGCGCATTTGGGGCCGCATATTCTGACGGGGGTGAACGGGTCGGGGAAGACGACGGTTTTGAGGGCGATTGTTTGGTGTTTGGCGACGGGCAACTCAGGGTTCGGCCGCGATGGATGGCACGAGTTCCTGGAGGGGCGCGAGGGGCCGAAGGCGCTGCTGATTACCGACGGAGAATTGTCAGCAGATCGATACCATTTTCGAGCGTTGGTGAAGCAAGATGATCGACAACCTCCTTCTGTCCTGCGATGGCTCAGTGATCGGACGGGGCGCGAGGTTCGCGGCGTCGGGGGAATGGGGGCCAGCGTTCCAGGCATTTGGGAACTGAACAGGGGGGAGCCGGAGACGGTCGCAAGGATCGGCTGCATTGCCGCGTACGCTCCATCACCGGGTCTCCGCAGACTCGCCGGCGCACCGGACCGTACCAAGTTCGCTAATCGCGGACACTCTCTATCGTTTGACGGAACCGTGTCCAACGAAGCAGTTCAAGCGTTCCTCGTCGACTCGCTGTCCAAGGAGAGCTTTGGAAAGCCCGAACTCGCAAGGCGGTTGCGTGCTGCAATAGCGCTGATCATAGGGGACGACGCTCAGCCAACCGTTAACCTAGAGCGGCCCTTTCTTGAGGCCGTGTTGCGGCACCGAGGCTCATTGCTGAACTTCTCTCAGTTGCCTGCAGGCTTCTCGGCAACACTTGGTTGGGTTGTTGACTACCTTCTGCGACAAGAGGAGTTCCTTTGGCCGGAATCGATGAAAGAGAGCCGCCCGGGACTCCTCTTGATTGATGAGATCGATGTTCACCTCCACCCGCAGTGGCAGCGTTGTATCCTCAACGGCATCCGCGCAGCATTCCCCAACGCGCAGATCATCGTAACTACGCACTCTCCGTTTGTGGTCACTTCGTCTGAAGAGGCGAGGGTGCATGTGCTTCAGGTAGGCGAGCACGGCAGGGCGTTCCTCGCCGAGACGATCGACCGGCCCGATAGCGCGAGCATCGACGCCACGATCCATGGCGTATTCGGCATCAAAGGCCGCTTTGGTCCCGAAGTGGAGGAACTCCTCAAAGAATGGAATGATCTGAAGAAACGGGACCACTTCGGCAAGCTGAACGCGAAAGAGAAGACCAAGCTCCGCGTGTTGGCGAAAAAGATTGCGTCGCGCGGCGAGGAACTCGCGTCCTTGGTGCACGACCCCGACTTTTCCAGTGAAGCGGTGGAAGAACTGCTGGCCCTCGCTGGACCCGCTCCCAAACGCCGATGATTCAAACCCGTCAGCGGCAACCACCCCGGGAGTTGCTTGCTAACCAACTGAAGTGGACCAAACGGTGGCAAGCCTCGCGCCCAAAGCAATGGGCGCTCAAGCGAGCCAAGACGCTGCTGCTGGAAACGGTGTGTTGGAAAAGCTTCGGCAAATGCGTCTTTTGCGAGTCCACTCTCGACGTCTCCGGCTTTGCGCAGATCGAGCATTATCATGCAAAGACCGTTCGCCCAGAGCTGACGTTTGATTGGGACAACCTTTTTCTCGCCTGCGGCTATTGCAATAACAGGAAGCGCGACGCGGACCATGCTGGCAGGCTGCTCGAGCCTGACGTGGACGACGGCGAGCAGCATCTCTGGTTCGATTTCCGTACCGGCGAGTTGGCAGCGAGCGGCGCACGCGGAAAAGAGACGATTCATCTGTGTGATCTCAATCGGCCTGGCCTATGCAAAGCTCGTCTCCGGCAGTACCGTCTCACCATGGCGATTCTCCAGCAGCTCACAGACACCGGCACTCTGAAGAAGCGGTTCCGCCGGATCGCTTTTGATCCGCTATCGCCGCAGGCACAATACAAACTCGTGATCCGCGCCGAACTCCCGGTGCCAGTCGCCGAGCGAGACAGACGGAAGTACCATGCAGCTGTCTAACCTCACCACAAAGCACTTCTTCGCGCGCAAAGGCGTCCTCTCGCAGTGGCACCCCCACTACGAGTACCGCGCCGGGCAACTGGAAATGGCGCTCGCCGTCGAGTCCGCCATCGAAGAGCAGCGGCACCTCATCGTCGAAGCCGGTACGGGCACGGGCAAGACGCTCGCGTATCTGATCCCCGCCATCCTCGCGGGTAAGCGCATCGTCGTCTCCACGGGCACGAAAAATCTGCAGGAGCAGCTCTTCTTCAAAGACGTCCCGTTCCTCCAGCAGCATTTCGACCGCGAACTCAAAATCTGCTACATGAAAGGCCGCAACAACTATGCGTGCCGGCAGAAGATCTACGACGCTGAGCGCGCGCCGGTCCTCGAAGGCCTGGAAGAGGTCAACGACTTCCAGATCATCCGCGAGTGGGAAAAAACCACGGAAATCGGCGACCGCAGCGAGATCCGCAACCTGCCCGCGAACAGCACCGCGTGGTTCAAACTCGACGCGCGGCGCGAGCTCTGCACCGGGCAGAAGTGCGCCAACTACGACCGCTGCTTCATCACCAAAATGATGATGCGGGCGCAGGAATCTGACATCGTCATCGTCAACCACCACCTGTTCTTCGCCGACCTCGCGCTCAAGGACGGCGGCGACTCTGAAGGCATCATCCCCAGCTACGCCGCCGTGATTTTCGACGAAGCACATGAGCTCGAATCCGTCGCAGGGCAATACTTTGGGGCCTCCGTCTCCAACTATCAGGCGCAGGAGTTGAACCGCGACATCCTCGCCATCGCGCGGCAAAAGCAGTTTGGATCGGAAGAGCTTGACCGCGTGCTCACCACCGTCGGCGAGGTGATGGAGCGCTTCTTCAGCGTCTTCCCAGACAAAGACGGCCGCGCCGCCTTTGCCGATCCCGCTGCGTTTCGCCGGGAAAATGAGCGCGAAATCATGGACGCGCAAACCGCACTCGAACTGATGGCCGCGCACCTCGAACTCATCGAGGGCGCGCCGGACGAGGTGATCCCGCTCCAGCGCCGCGCGCGCGAACTACGCGACAAGCTGCACTTCTGGCTCGACGGCGGCGACGACCGCTACGTCTACTACACCGAACGGCGCGGGCGCGGCGTGTTTCTCGAAGCCACGCCCATTGATGTATCCCTCCTCCTGCGCGAGAAGCTGTTCGATCGCGTGCCGTGCGTGGTGCTCACCTCCGCCACGCTCGCCGTCGAAGGCAAGTTCCATTTCGTTCAAAAGCGATTGGGCCTAGAATACCCGCGCGCGCTCGTGGTGCCCGGCCATTTCGATTATCAAAAACAAGCCCTGCTCTACGTGCCGCAACATCTGCCAGACCCGCGCAGCGCGCAGTTCATTGACCGCGCCGTGGAAGAAGCCTGCGCGCTGCTGGACATCTCCAAGGGCCGCGCGTTTCTGCTTTTCACCAGCTACGCGCAGATGAAGCAGTTTCACGAGCGGCTGTCGTTCATGATCGAGTACCCCACGCTGATGCAGGGCACCGCGCCGAACAACGCACTGATTGAAGAATTCCGCGCGACGCCCAACGCCGTCCTCTTTGCCACCGCATCGTTCTGGCAGGGCGTGGACGTGCCGGGCGAGGCGCTGAGCTGCGTGATCATCGACCGGCTGCCGTTCTCGGTACCGTCCGATCCGGTGGTGGAAGCCCGGTCCCGCGCCATTCGCGCCGCGGGCGGCAATCCGTTCGCCGAATACCAGGTTCCCGAGGCGGCGATCGTGCTGAAGCAGGGCTTCGGCCGGTTGATCCGCAGCCGCACGGACCGCGGCATTCTCGCTATCCTGGATAGGAGAATCACGAAGCAGCGCTACGGGCAAGTGTTCTTCGATTCCCTGCCCGACTACGGCTTTACACTCGAACGTTCCGACGTCGAGAAGTTCTTCTAAAAAGGATCCAATGTTCGAGGTATCGGTTCAAGAGACGTTTGCGGCGGCGCATTTCCTACGCGGCTATCAGGGCAAGTGCGAGCGCCTGCACGGGCACAACTATCGCGTGGAAGTGACGGTGGCGGGCGAAAAGCTCGACTCGATCGGCATGCTGTGCGACTTCGTGGTGATCAAGCGCGAATTGCGCAAGCTGCTGGAGCGGCTGGACCACTACCACTTAAACGAAGTGCCGCCGTTTGACGAGATCAACACCACGGCCGAGAACGTTGCGCACTACATCTGGATGGAGATGCAGAAAGCGCTGGGCGCGGGCGTGAACGTCTCGCAGACGCGGGTGTGGGAAACCGATACTTGCGTGGCGACTTACCGGCCGTAGAAGGCCGTGTTCTTTTCTTCAAAGGCGGCCCACTTTTCAGGCAGGTCGTCTTTGGCGAAGATGGCCGACACGGGGCAAACCGGGACGCACGCGCCGCAGTCAATACATTCGACCGGGTCGATGTAGAGCATTTCCGACGCCTCGAATTTGGCTTCGTCTTTCTTGGGATGGATACAATCTACCGGACAGGCGTCCACACAGGCGGTGTCCTTGGTTCCGATGCAGGGTTCAGCGATGACGTAGGCCATGGTTGCTATTAAACTCTACGTATAGCACAGCCGTGTTTCACCTCACCACCGAAAGTTTTGCAGAATACGCCCAGGGCCGGTCGGAGTTGGCTGGCGAAGCTTGGCGCGCGCGGCTTTTGGGCGGCGGCGTTTCGAATACCGTGATGTTGGCGCAGGGCGCGCGGAGCGGGCGGCGGCTGGTGTTCAAGCAGGCGCTGGGGCAATTGCGCGTGAAGGAAGTGTGGCTGGCGGACCAGTCGCGCATTCATCGCGAAGCGGCGTCGATTCGCGCGCTGGCGCCGCTGTTGCCCGCGGGCGCGGTACCGGTTGTGGCGTTCGAGGATCGCGCGAACTTCATCTACGCGATGGAGGCCGCGCCCGGGGGTTCCGACGATTGGAAGACGCGCCTGATGCGGGGCGAAGCGAGGGAGGAGGCCGTGGCGCGGCAGGCGGCGGCGATTCTGAATGCGCTTGTGCGCGGCACGATGGATGTGCCGCGGTGGCGCGATGAGTTCGGCGATCAGCATTGTTTCGATCAATTGCGGCTTGACCCCTACTATCGCTTCACCGCCGCGCGGCATCCGGATCTGCGCGAGGCGTTTGAGGAGGCGATTGCGCTCGCGCGCCGTCCCCGCGCGATGGTGCATGGCGACTTCAGCCCGAAGAATCTGCTGGTCTCGCCAGCAGGCGTGGTGACGCTGATTGATTTCGAAGTGATCCACTACGGCGACCCGGCGTTTGACGCGGCGTTTCTGCTGAATCATCTGCTGCTGAAGGCGGCCCACGGCGTGCCCGGCGCGCGCGAGTTGGGGCGCATTTGCGCGCGGGAGCTCGCGTGGATGGAGCCGGATTCGACGCGGCATTTGGGCTGCTTGCATCTGTCGCGCGTAGACGGCAAGTCGCCGGCGGAGTACCTCACCGAGGCCGAACGGGAGCGCGTGCGGGGCGCGGCGCGCGAGATGATTCTGCGGCCTCCGCGGGGGATCACGGAGCTGTTTGAGTAGTTCGGAGCAGTGCTACAGTAAAGGCGTCGGACCTAGCGATGGTTGACTCTATTCCCATTTCCAAAGACACGGCTAGCGTGCTGCGCGTGGGTGATAGCCGGGTGGCGCTAGTGTCATGTAATATAATTGGCTTTTAATAACGGCAGCCAGGGATTCCCGCGCCCTGGTGATCTTTCGGAGGATGTCTTGGCCGTTGGCTTTCCATTTATATGGCTTCGGGGTCTCGGCGCGAACGGCCAGAAATTCCTCGATGGCGTCAAT